>NZ_JBBUTF010000009.1:0-247589 GCF_038066575.1 Pseudaquabacterium rugosum
TAGTCGACCTTGGCATGCAGGCCGGCGTGCTTGTGCGAGGCATCCAGACCGGCCTCGGCGATGTAGCGGAAGGGCGAGCCGTCGGCCAGCTGCTCGGAGCCCGACTTGACGGTGCCGGCACCCCAGAACTGGCTCTCGGCCTGACGCGCCTGGCGGTTCATGCGCGCCTGCTCCAGCAGCTTGGTGATGATCACGTACCAGCTGCCCATGCTCATCACCAGCAGGATCAGCAGCACGGCCTTGGCCACCGCATCGCTCTGCGTCCACAGCGCCTGCAGGCCGTAGGGGTTGTCGACGGCGATCTTCGCCGCCTCGGCGGCCTGCACGGCCACCGTCATACCCAGCAGGGCCGCGGTGACGGCCAGGCGGGCCACGACGGCACACACCGGCTGGCTCATCGCATGAGCCCGTGTACGGAAGATGGATCCCGTCAGGTGCGACGGGATCGACGTCGGGATCGGGCAGGTGTTCAGATGGGTCATGGTCTCACTCCGGGTGTCTGGGGCGCGCCCGGTGCAAGGGGCGGCCCGAGCGGTACGGCCGGGCGGACGGCGGCGGCGATCACGGGTTCACCCGTGGGGCCGGTGCAGCGCCGTCTGCGCTAGCATCTACCGAAAGTTCTTACAGAAAGCGCTTACATTCTGGAAGCCCGAAAGCGCTTACACAGCCCGTGAAAACCCGTGATCCGCAGGCTCGGGGAACAGACACGGGGTACCGCTCCTCACTGCCCCTCCGATGAAGAAGCCCACCATCTACGACGTGGCCAAGGCTGCCGGCGTGTCCATCGCCACGGTCTCTCGCGTGCTCAACGACGATCCGGCGGTCAAGCCGCAGACACGCGACTCGGTGCTGGCGACCATCACCGCCATCGGCTACCGGCCCAACCTGTCGGCGCGCAGCACCGGCAGCGGGCGTTCACGCTGGGTGGCCCTGCTCTACCAGAACCCGGTCATCCACTACATCCACCCGATCCAGCAGGGCGCGGTCGAACGCTGCCGGCAGGACGGTCATCTGCTGTCGGTCCACGCCTGCCAGCACACGGGTGACGCGCTGGTCGACGAGGTGCTGGGCATCGTCGACCAGCTGCAACCACGCGGCCTGGTGCTGACGCTGCCGTTGAGCATCTCCCCCGCGCTGTGCGAGGCCTTGCGCGCCCGCGACACACCCTTCGTGCGCATCGCGCCGCAGGGGCTGGACGATCCGTCGGCGCGCGTCTATTTCGACGAGAACACGGCCGCCGCGGCGATGACGCGCCAGTTGCTGGCCGCCGGCCATCGGCGCATCGGCTTTCTGGCCGGTCTGCCCGAGGGGCATCCGCAACCCGACGAGCGCCGCGCAGGCCACCTGCGCGCGCTCGCTGAAGCCGGCATCCGTCCGAACGCCGGTCTGCTGGCCTGCGGCTCCTTCCATTTCGAGGAGTCGATCGAGCCGCTGCGCACCATGCTCGGCCGTCGCCAGCGCCCGACCGCGGTCTTCTGCGCCAACGACGACATGGCCGCCGCCGCACTGCAGGTGGCGGCCGAGCTGGGCCTGCGGGTGCCGCAGGATCTGTCCGTCGCCGGTTTCGACGATTCCTACGTGGCCCGCATCGTCACACCGCGGCTGACGACGGTGCGCCAGCCGCTGCACGAGATGGGCTGGGAAGCGGTGGACCTGATCCTGAGGGGTCAGGCGCAGCCGGTGATGGGGCAGCAGCGCATCCTGCCGTGGCAGATGGTGGCCGGGCAGTCCACCGCCGACGCGCCCCAGGACACCCGCTGAGCGCTCGCACCGCAGCGGCCGCTCAGCCCTGCGGTGCCTCGCGCAGCATCAGATCCACCAGATGCTCGGCCGCCGGGGTCAGCGGCAGGTCGGCCCGGTGCACCAGCACGATGTCGGGCGCCGGCAGGTCGTCGTCCAGCGGGATCGTGACCAGCGCGCCGGCCGTCAGCTCGAAGCCGGCCCACTGCTGCGGCAGCATGGCCAGCAGATCGGTGCGCGCCAGCGCCACCATCAGCGACAGCGCGCTGCCGGCCTGCAGCACGACATGCGGTGCGGGCAGCCCCTGACGCTCGAACAGCGCGGCCAGATCGTCGTCGGCGCGGTAGTCGACCGAGGTGGTGGCCCAGTCCTGGTCGGCCAGATCGGCCAGACGGCGCGCACCGGCCAGCGGATGGCCCCGCCGCGCCACGACGGTGCGCCGGTTGTGGAAGCGCTCGCGCACGACCAGGCCGCCACCGGGCGCCTGCTGCGGGCTGGCGCCGAGATAGAAGTCCAGCCGGCCCTCGCGCAGGCCGGGTTCGAGGGCCGGCAGCAGGCCTTCGATCAGGCGCAGCCGCACCGCCGGCCAGCGCTGGCGGAAGGCCGGCAAGGCCCGCGGCAGCATGCCCACGTGGGGCATGATGGACAGGCCCGCCACCACCTCGCCGCTGTCCTCGCCATGGGCCTGGCGCAGCGCGTCCTCGGCCCGCTGCAGGTCGCGCATGACCGCCTGGATGCGGCGGTAGAAGGCGGTGCCGGCCGGGGTCAGCGTCATGCCGCGCGCGCTGCGGTCGAACAGCGGATGGCCGAGCTCGTGCTCGAGCGCCCGGATGCTGCGGGTGAGCAGTGGCTGGGCCGCTCCGGCCTGGCGCGCGGCCGCGCGCAGGCCACCGTGTTCGACCACGGCCACCAGATCGCGCAATTGCGACAGCTTCATCGTGTCCTGCCCTGTCCTGCCCTCTGACGCTCGGTGATGACCCAGTGATGGCCCGGGCCACGCCGATGGCGTCCGGGTTGTCCCGATGACTGGAATGTTATCGGTCCGATCATCTTGCGATCTATCCGGTCATCACCGGGGTGGACACACTGCATCTCCATGCGGTGGCGCTCCGGTCCACCGCACCGGCCCCCGAAACGACCGAGCCCGGCCCGATGCAGGCCACGGCCGCCCCGACAGGAGACCTGACCATGACCGACCGCCGACACCTGCTGCGCCGCGCGCTGTCCACCCTTGCCACGCTGGCCGTGCCGGCCGCCACCATCGTGGCACCGGCCCCTGCCGCGGCCCAGGCCTGGCCGGCCAAGCCGGTGCGCCTGATCGTGCCGGCCGCCGCCGGTGCCGCGCCCGACGTGATCGCCCGCCTGCTGGCCGAGCGCCTGGGCGCGGCCTGGGGCCAGTCGCTGATCGTCGACAACCGGCCCGGCGCGGGGGGCATTCCCGGCATGTCGGCACTGGCCCGCTCGGCCAACGACGGCTACACGCTGGGTTTCGTGCCGGCGGCCATGGGCACGATCACGCCGCTGGTCTACCGCAACCCGCAGTTCAACCCCGAGACCGAGCTGACCTCGGTGGCCACCGTGGGCACCAGCCCGCTGGTGCTGGTCACGGCCGCCGGCAGCGGCATCACCTCGCTGACCGATCTGGCCAAGGCGGCCAAGGCCAGGCCGGGCCAGCTGAACTTCGCCGCGCCGCAACCCAACTCGCTGCCCCACCTGGCCGGCGAACTGATGGCCAAGTCCGGCAATCTGGCGCTGTACACCGTGCCCTATCCCGGCCCGCCCCAGGCCGTCAGCGCGGTGCTGGCCGGCGACGTCACGTTGACGGCCGACGGGCTGCCGGGCCTGCTGCCGCACATCCGTGCGGGCCGGCTGAAGGCGCTGGCCGTCACCTCCGGCCAACGGCTGCCGGGCCTGGACATCCCGACCGTGGCCGAGACCTTCCCCGGCTACGAGCTCGTGGGCTGGTTCCAGATCCTGGCGCCCACCGGCACGCCGCAGCCGGTGATCGACAAGGTCAACGCCGAGGTCAACCGCATCCTGGCCACGCCCGAGATCGTCAGCCGCCTGGGCGAGCTGGGCATCTATCCGCGGCGCGACAGCGTGGCCGGCGCCCGCGAGTTCTTCGCCAGCCAGCAGAAGGCGATGCGCCGGCTGGTGGCGGAGCTGGGCGTGCAGGCCCAGTGAGGCACCACGCCCCGGATCGGCCCGCCTGAGCCGCCAGCCGGACCGCCTGCCGGCCCCACCCCGTCCGCTTCCGTTCCCGAACGTCTGCTGACCGACGGCCCCGTCCGCCGGTCACGGCGCAGCCTTGCCCGCGCCATCCACCCAACCTCCATCCACAGGAGCCCCACCATGAGCACTCCCCGCAAGCATGCCCTCGTCACCGGCGGCGCCACCGGCATCGGCCGTGCCGCCGTGCTGGCCCTGGCCCGCGCCGGCTTCGACGTCGCACTCGTCTACGGCAGCTCGGCGGCCGCCGCCCAGGCCACCGCGGCCGATGCCCAGGCCCTCGGCGCCCGCGTGCTGACCTGGTCCTGCGACGTGGCCGACGACGCGGCCGTGCGCCGCACGCTGGCCGAGATCGGCGAGGCCTTCGGCCATCTGGACGCCCTCGTCAACAACGCCGGCACGACGGCCAACTGGACGCCGCGCGATCTGGAGAGCCTGGACATGGCCGAGTGGGACCGCACCTTCGCGGTCAACGTGCGCGGCACCTTCCAGGTCACCCGCGCCGCCGTGCCGTTGCTGAAGAAGTCGCGGGAGGCCGGTGGCGAGCCGGCCATCGTCAACACCGCCAGCATCGTCGGCCTGCGCCCGGGTCCGCAGCCGCTGCCCTACGCCGCCAGCAAGGCCGCCGTCGTCAACCTGACCAAGACCCTGGCCTGGAACCTGGGCCCGCACATCCGTGTGAACGCGGTGGCCCCGGGCTGGATGGAGGGCGACTGGATGGAACGCATGCTGGGCGACAAGTACGACGGCCTGATGGGTGCGCGCGCCAAGGCCACGCCGCTCAAGCGCTGCGTGACGGCCGAGGACGTGGCCGAGGTGATGCTGAACCTGCTGACGGCCAACCGCTTCGTGCACGGCGAGGTGGTGGTGATCGACGGCGGCTTCACCGCCTCGACCTGAGGCGACGCCCGCCCTGCCCCCGGACCCCTAACAGGAGAAACGAACATGCTCGACGGCTTCGTCCCCTTCCCGCCCGAGTTCGCCGAGCGCTACCGCGCGCGCGGCTGGTGGGCCGACCGCACGCTGGCTCAGGAGTTCAGCGCCGCCTTCGTCCGCCACGCGCCACGCACCGCGCTGATCGACGGCGAGCGCCGCTGGACCTATGCCCAGCTCGATGCGGCCAGCACCAACCTGGCGCTCAACCTGCTGGACATCGGCCTGCAGCCGCTGGACCGCGTGCTGCCGGTGTTGCCCAACGTGGCCGAGTTCGTGATCCTGTACTTCGCGCTGCAGAAGATCGGCTGCATCCCGATCGCCGCGCTGGTCACGCACCGCCATGCCGAGCTCAACCAGTTCACCCGCCTGTCGCAGGCCCGCTGCGCGGTCTATCCGGACCAGGTGCGCGAGAGCGGCGGCAGCTTCCGCTTCGGTCCGGTGATCGAGCGGGTGCAGGCCGAGCACGCCTGCCTGCAGCTGCGCATCGTGCTGGGCCAGGCCGGTCCGGGCGAGCACAGCCTGCTGGACCTGATCGAGCGCCCGGCACGCCGCCCGCGCAGCGATCTGGCCACGCTGGCCTTCGGGCCGACCGATCCCTGCATCTTCCAGCTCTCGGGCGGTACGACGGGCATCCCCAAGCTGATCCCGCGCACCCACAACGACTACGCCTACAACTCGAAGGTGGCGTCCGAGGTGGCCGGCGTGGCGCAGGACTCGGTGCTGCTGCTGGTGCTGCCGATCGCGCACAACCTGCCGCTGGCCTGCCCGGGCATCCAGGGCTTCATCCTGAACGGTGCGACGGTGGTGGTGCATGCCAACACGCGGCCTGCGGAGATGGCGGCGCTGATCGCGCGCCATCGGGTCACGCACATCAAGGTGGTGCCGGCGCTGCTGATCCGCCTGATCAACGATCCGGCGGTGCAGCAGGCGGATCTGTCGTCGGTGCGGCAGATCCAGAGCGGCGGCCAGCGCATGCAGCCGGAGGTGCGTCTGCGCACGCGGCAGCTGTTCCGCAATGCCTTCGTGCAGGAGAACTTCGGCATGAGCGAGGGGCTGCTGATGTTCGTGCGCACGGGCGATCCGGAGGTGGTGCAGCTGGAGACCTGCGGCCGCCCGGTGTGCGCGGACGACGAGGTGCGGCTGATCGATGACGAGGGACGTGAGGTGCCGGACGGTGAGGTGGGCGAGCTGGCCTGCCGGGGGCCGTACACGCTGCGGGGCTATTACGCGGTGCCGGAGTACAACGCGCGACAGTTCACGGCGGACGGTTTCTACCGTTCGGGCGATCTGATGCGGCGGCACCCCAGCGGCAACTACATCGTCGAGGGGCGCAAGAAGGATCTGATCAACCGCGGGGGCGAGAAGATCAGCGCGGAGGAGATCGAGAACCTGATCCTGCAGCATCCGGCGGTGCAGAACGTGGCCTGTGTGCCGATGCCCGATGAGGCGATGGGCGAGAAGATGTGCGCGTGGGTGATCCTGCGGGCGGGTCAGGCGCTGTCGCTGCAGGAGCTGGTCGCGTTCCTGATGGGTCAGGAGATCGCGAAATTCAAGCTGCCGGAGCGGCTGGAGGTGGTGGCCGATTTCCCGGTGTCGACCTTCGGCAAGGTGTCGAAGAAGGCGCTGGCGGAGCGGATCGCGGCGATGGTGGAGGCGGAGCGGGCGGCGGCTTCGGCGTCGGCTGCTGCTTCCGCGCCTGCGGTCGCATCGTGATCGGGCGGGAGGGGTTGGGCTCGCTGCGATCTGCGCGTACGACGCGGGGCGCGGCATGCCCTGGTGCTCGTGTCCCCCGTCGGCCTACGGCCTCCTCCTCCTTTACCTCGCCCCAGGGCATGCCACGCCCCACGCCGTCTGCCACCCCATCCGCACGCGAAGAAAGCGCCAGCGACGGCGGTGGGCGGTGGTGGCCGAGCGGCGGATCGGGGTGTCGTGTGCAGCGAAGTCAAGGAGGAGGCGGGCGCAGCCCGCCGGGGGACATGAGCGGAACACGACACCCCGGTCCGCCGCGAACGCTCCGCCGGGCGCCCCTCCCTACCGCCAGACAGCACGCCATCAACGAGCGGACGTGAATTGAACTGAACCCGACACGAGAGCACACACATCATGCGCATCATCGACCTGCACTGCTATCCCGGTACCCAACGCTGGATCGACGCCCAGGGGCCGTATCCGGCTGAACTCGCCCGTTACTGGAAGAAGGACTGGGTCGCCAAGACCGAGGACGAGGTGATCGCCGAGTTCACGCAGTTCAACGTCCAGGCCTGCCTGGTGGCGCTGGATCTGGAGACCACCATCGCCACGCCGCCGTGCGACAACGACCACGTGCACGGCATCTGGAAGCGGCATCCGGACCGGATCATCCAGTGCTGGGGCGCGGTCGAGCCGGCCAAGGGTGAGATCGCGATCCGCCAGGTGCGCCATGCGGTGCGCGAGCTCGGATTCGTGGGTTTCCACTTCCATCCGATCATGCAGCACTTCGCGGTCAACGACACCCGCCACTACCCGCTGTTCGAGGAGATCGCCTCGCTGGGTGCGGCCGTCATGATCGACGTCGGCACCACCGGCATGGGCGCGGGCATGCCCGGCGGCCACGGCGCACGCATCCGCCATGCGCACCCCGGCGCCATCGACGACCTGGCCGCCGATTTCCCGAACCTCAAGATCATCATGGCCCACCCCGGCTGGCCCTGGGTCGAGGAGACCACCGCCGTCGCGCTGCACAAGGGCAACGTCTACTGGGAGATGTCGGGTTGGGCGCCCAAGCACTTCCCCGGCAACCTCAAGGTCGACATCCGCGGACGGCTGCAGGACAAGATCATGTTCGGCAGCGACTACCCCAGCCTGCCCTACGAGCGCATCTTCCGTGAATGGCAGGAGCTGGGCTACAGCGACGCGGTGATGGAGAAGATCATGCACGGCAACGCCGAACGCGTGCTGGGCCTGTGATCGCCACGGTCCATCCCATCGCCACCCACCGGAGCCCCTGATGATGGCGTCCATGCACCCTTCTTCCGCCTGGATCTGCGACGGCATCCGCACCCCGATCGGCCGCTACGGCGGCGCGCTGTCGGGCGTGCGCACCGATGACCTGGCCGCGCTGCCGATCCAGGCCCTGATGGCCCGCCATCCCCGCCTGGACTGGGACGCGCTCGACGAGGTGACGCTGGGCTGCGTCAACCAGGCCGGTGAGGACAACCGCAACGTGGCCCGCATGGCCGCGCTGCTGGCCGGCCTGCCGGTGACGGTGGCGGCCTCGACCGTCAACCGGCTGTGCGGCTCGGGGCTGGACGCGATCGGCAGCGCCGCACGCGCCATCGCCTGCGGCGAGCTGGATCTGGTGCTGGCCGGCGGGGTCGAGAGCATGAGCCGGGCGCCGCTGGTCATGCCCAAGCCGACGGCCGCGTTCTCGCGCCATGCCGAGGTGCATGACTCGACCATCGGCTGGCGCTTCGTCAACCCGCGCATGGATGCGCTGCACGGCACCCACGCGATGGGCGAGACGGCCGAGATCGTCGCCGACGAGCACGGCGTCGCCCGCGCCGACCAGGACGCCTTCGCCTGGCGCAGCCAGCAGCGCGCCGCGGCCGCTCAGGCCGCCGGTTGGCTGGAGGTCGAGATCACGCCGGTGACGGTCGACGGCGGTCGCCGGGGTGAGCGACCGCGCGTGGCGCAGGACGAGCACCCGCGCGCCGGCACCACGCTGGAGGCGCTCGCCGCGCTGCGCCCGGCCTTCCGTGAGGGCGGCAGCGTGACGGCCGGCAACTCGGCCGGCGTCAACGACGGCGCGGCCGCCCTGATGCTGGCCGGCGATGCGGCGCTGAAGCGCCATGGCCTGCAACCGCGCGCCCGCGTGCTGGGCCTGGCGACCGCCGGCGTGGCGCCGCGCGTGATGGGCATCGGCCCCGTCCCGGCGGTGCGCAAGCTGCTGGCACGCACCGGGCTGGCGATCACCGATTTCGACGTCATCGAGCTCAACGAGGCCTTCGCGGCGCAGGCACTGGCCGTGCTGCGCGCGCTCGGACTGCCCGACGATGCGCCTCAGGTCAACGCCCAGGGTGGCGCCATCGCCTACGGCCATCCGCTGGGCATGAGCGGCGCCCGCCTCGTGCTGACCGCGCTGCGCCAGTTGGAGCGCACCGGCGGGCGGCGCGCGCTGTGCACGATGTGCATCGGCGTCGGCCAGGGCATCGCGCTGGCCATCGAGCGGGTCTGAATCCGCACACACCTCCGTACCCACCCCATGAACGACACCGCCCCCCTGCTCGTCGAACGCCACGGCCCGGTGGCCCTGCTGACGCTCAACCGCCCCGAGACCCGCAACGCGCTGTCCGGCGAGGACCTGTTCAGTGCCTTCGAGACCGTGCTGGCCGCGCTCGACGCCGACACCGACGTGCGCGCCGCGGTGCTGACCGGCGCCGGCAGCGCCTTCTGCGCCGGCGGCAACATCGCCGAGATGCGCGACCGTACCGGCATGTTCAGCGGCACGCCCGACGAGATCGCCGCCCGCTACCGCGCCGGCATCCAGCGCATCCCGCGCGCCTTCGCCCGCTGCCGCGTGCCGATGGTGGCGGCGATCAACGGCCCGGCCATCGGCGCGGGCAACGATCTGGCCTGCCTGTGCGACATCCGCATCGCCAGCCCGCAGGCGAAGTTCGCCGAGAGCTTCGTCAAGCTGGGCATCATTCCGGGCGACGGCGGCTGCTGGCTGCTGCCGCGCGTGATCGGCGCCAGCGCCGCCGCCGAGCTGGCGCTGACCGGCGACACCATCGACGCCGAACGCGCGCTGGCCATCGGCCTGGTCAGCCGCGTGGTGGCGGCCGAGGACCTGCTGCCGCAGGCTCTGGCACTGGCCCAGCGCATCGCCGCCAACCCGCCACAGGCGCTGCGCTGGACGCGCCAGCTGCTGTGGCAGGCGCGCAGCGGCACGTTGGACGAGGCGCTGGAGGCCGCGGCCGCACTGCAGGGCCATGCCCACCAGACCGAGGATCACCACGAGGCCCTGGCCGCGTTCTTCGCCAGGCGCGCCCCGGTGTGGACGGGGCGCTGACGCCGTCACCACGCCGCGCGCAGCGCCGATCACCCCCGCCCCCTTCGAGGATCCCCGATGTCGACCGCACCGTTCCCCCATGACGCGCCCACCGCTGCCGAAGCCCCGCTGCTGATCGAGCACCCGGCCCCGGGCGTGCGCCTGCTGCGGCTGCACCGCCCGACGGTGCTCAACGCGCTGAACCTGCGCCTGCGCCACGCGCTGGCCGACGCCTTCCGCGCCGCCGACGCGGACGACGGCGTGCGGGTGGTGGTGCTGGCGGGCAGTGAGCGGGCCTTCTGCGCCGGCGCCGATCTGGGCGAGTACCGCGACGCCACGCCGGCCGAGATCCAGGCCCGCGACATGGGCCGGTTGTGGGACGCGATCGCCGACTGCCGCAAGCCGGTGATCGCCGCCGTGCGCGGCCATGCGCTGGGTGGCGGCTGTGAACTGGCCCTGCATGCCGACCTGATCCTGGCCGGCGACACCGCCCGCTTCGGCCAGCCCGAGGTGTTGATCGGCCTGATGCCGGGCGGCGGCGCCACGCAGCGCCTGCCGCGGGCGATCGGCCCGTATGCGGCGATGCGCCTGCTGCTCGGCGGCCAGCCCGTGCCCGCGGCCGAGGCGCTGAGCCTGGGCCTGGTCAGTGCGGTGCTGCCCGACGCGGCGGTCGAGGACGAGGCCCTGGCCTGGGCCGGCCGCCTGGCCGGCGGCCCGCAGGCCGCCATCCGCGCGATCAAGGATGCGGTGCGCACCGGTGCGCAGATGCCGCTGGCCGCCGGCCTGGCATATGAGCGCCAGCGCTTCGCCGCGCTGTTCGGCACGGCCGACAAGACCGAGGGCATCAGCGCCCGGCTGGACAAGCGCACGCCGCGCTTCGACTGACGCGCCCGAGCTGCACCCTGACGGTGAACCTCAGGTGCCGGACAGCACCGGCGTGCCCTGGTGGAAGACGGCCAGCCAGGGCTGTGCCGGCGGGCCGCAGCGCTGCCACAGCGTGATGCGCTCGGAGCTGCGCCAGGGCTGGATCAGCCGGTAGCTCAGCAGCATCAGGTCGGACGTCAGCGCCTGCAGCTGCCAGTCCTCGCAGCGCCAGTGGGCGTCAGGGGGCACGCCGGGCCGCTGCGCCAGCGCCTGGCGGGCCCAGGCCCGGTCGTAGCGCAGGCCACTGGCGCCGATCTCCCAGAAGCCGTCGGCCACGCAGCGGTCGAAGTCGGCCAGGCTGGCCTGCGGACAGGCGGCGTGGTAGAGCGGCTCCAGCGCGGCCAAGGACTCGCACAGGGACGCACACAAGGGCTGCAGGGTGGTTGGAGCGGGATCACTCATCACGGATCGGCGGGACGGGTGGGGCAGACCGGGGCCATGGTAGGCGAGCCGGGGCCGGCCGGTCTCGCCAGCCTCGCGGCCCTGGCGTCAGCGCAGCGGCTGCAGCGCCGGGCCGTGGTCCGCGGCACCGCGGCCGTCCACGCCGGCCAGCGCACGATCGGCCGCCACGCAGACGGCCCAGCACAGCCAGGCGCTCCACAGCACATGACTGACGAAATGCGCGCCCCGCAGCACCTGGACGAGGCCGGAGACGGCGACGGCCAGCAGCACGCCGATCAGCATCCGACGACCGGTCGCCGGGTGCAGGCCGCGCAGCAGGAAGTACAGCGTGAACCAGGCCGCCGCACTGACGGCATGACCGGACGGGAAGCAGTGGCCGGGGCCGCCATCGCGCAGGCCGAGCTGCCAGTGCGGCACCCAGGCCAGACGGCCCCCCCAGGCCTGCAGATCCCAGGGACAGCTGGTGTGGCTCAAGCGCTTGAGCCCCGGAATCAGCAAGGCCAGCGCCAGGGTCACGCCCCACCAGCCCAGGCGCAGGCGCTGCGGCAGGGCCTGCAGCGCGGCCCACAGGCCGACATCCGCCGCCACCGGGACGGCCAGCGGACGGGCCGCCCGCAGCGCCAGCGGCAGCGCGGCCACCAGCATCGCCAGCGAGACCTGCCGCACGCCGTCGTGCAGTACCACCGACAGCCACCACTGGTCACGCAGGGCGAAGCCCTGGGCGGTGGCGAACAGCGCACTGACGCGCAGGTCCAGCCGCGACAGCTCCCAGGCGCCGATGGCCAGCAGGCTCAGCAGCGTCCGGCGCAGGTCGGCACGACGGCGCGCGATCTGCAGCGCCGGGAGGTCAGGCACGGCACGGGGCACGGCAGGAGCGGTCATCGGGCGGGCATCCGGTACGGGTGCGGGTGCGGGTGCGGGTACAGCCAGGGCTCAGCGCCCGGTGCCGGCGGCCGGGGCACTCGCAAGCCCTGCCGGCCCTGGCGCCGGCCCCGCCGTCGCGTCGCGGCAGCCATGGGTCAGATCCCAGTCCGGCTCATGCAGCGCGGTGCGCACATCCAGCAGACCCAGCACGGTGTGGAACAGGTGGTCGTGGCGCACGTCGCCGATCTGGGCATGGCGGCGCAAGGTCGGCTCCAGGCAGGCCGGCTTCAGGCCGGCGCCCTGCTCGAAGCCGCTGCTGCGCCAGAACACCATCGGCACCTGACGCTGTTCACGAGGGGCCATCGCATAGGGCACGCCATGCAGGTAGAGGTTCATCTCGCCCAGGGATTCGCCGTGGTCGGAGACATAGATCAGCGCGGAATCGACGCGCCCGGCACGCGACTGCAGCTGCCGGATCGCAGCGGCCAGCAGGTGGTCGGTGTAGCGCAGCGCGTTGTCGTAGGCCTTGGTGATCTGGGCGGTACTGCACTGGCGCAGGTCATCGCTGGCGCAAGCCGGCTGCCAGGTCTCGAAGCCGGGCGGATAACGTCGGAAGTAGCTGGGGCCGTGGTTGCCCAGCATGTGCAGCACCCAGATCTGCGTGCCCTGGGCCGCGTCCAGCCGCTGGCCGAGGTCGGCGAACAGGGCCTCGTCCAGGCAGCGGCCACCCTCGCAGGCGGCGGGGAAGTCCTGGGCCGTCACGGTGGTCGCGGGCAGGCCCTCGCACACGCCCTTGCAGCCGCTCTGGTTGTCCCGCCAGTCCACGCCGACGCCGGCGCGCGCCAGCACGTGCAGCAGCGACTGCTGGCCGCGGATGCGGTCCTCGTCGTAGTCACGGCGGCCCACCGGCGCGAACATGCACGGCAACGAGACCTCGGTGTTGGTACCGCAGGACTGCACGGCGCCGAAGTTGATCACCGGCAGCGCGGCCAGCTCGGGCGTGGTCTGGCGGGTGTAGCCGTTGAGGCCCCAGTTGGCCGCCCGCGCGGTCTCACCGACGACCAGGACCAGCACCCGCGGCCGCGGGGCGGTGGCCCACGACGGGCCTGGTCGCGCGTCGAGACCGATGGCTTCACGCGGCCGCGCCGCGCCACGCAGTTGCTGCGCCAGCACCGAGCCGGTCGACCAGACCGCATTGGCCGGCGTGATCTGGTAGCGCAGGCCCTTGTGGTTGCGCATCAGCGAGGACAGGGGCTGGAACACCGCCAGCAGCGCACCGATCAGCACCACCACCACGGCCAGCAGGGCCAGCGCCCGCTGACGCAGCGCCCGCCCCCTGCCCCGGGCGCGCAGCTCGACGCGGCTGAGCAGCAGCAGCGGCAGGCCGGCGAACAGCGCCAGATGGACGAGCAGGGCCGGGCTCAGCAGCTCACGCGCCTCGGCCGTGTCGGTGCGCAGCACGTTGCGCACCATGCCGGGATCCATCAGCACGCCGAACTGGCCGGCGAACCAGCTCGTCGCGGCGGCCACCGGCAGCAGCAGCCACAGCAGCGGCTTGAGGGTACGGCGCGTGGCCAGCAGCAGCAGCAACAGCGCATGCAGCGCGAACACGACGCCGCACAGGCCCACGGCCAGCGGCAGCGTGGCGAGGCCGAAGCCACCGGAGGCGGCCATCGCCGCGCGCAGGAAACCGAGGTTGGCCGAGGCCAGCCAGAACAGCGCGACGATCAGGCACAGGGCCTCGACGGACAGCAGCAGACGGGCCGGGCGGGCGGCGGCGGCAGGGGCAGCGACAGGACGTGCGGAGGGCATCGGCGCGAGCGTACGGACGAAGCTGAAGCCGGTCTGAAGACCGACCGCCGGCCGGAGCGGGCGACGGCCTGCGGGCCGACAGCCCTGACCCCGGCCCTGGCCCCGGCCCGCGGTTCACCCGGGGCGGGACACGGTCGGCGGCCATGTCGGCCCTGACGGGCGACTGGTTGACATCAACAACCATCCAGATCTACATTGTTGATCTTGTCAACCAATACGCACAGATGAAGAACCCTCGGACCCCGACCGCGCGCCGCTGGCGCCGCTACCTGCCGCTGCTGATCGTGCCGCCGGTGATCTGCAGCATCCTCAGCGGCGTGCTGACCTGGCTGGTGGCGCCCGATGCACCGGACTTCGGCGCCCGCTGGGCACGCAACTTCCTGTCCGCCCTGCCCGTGCTGCCGGTGGGCATGATCGTGATGGGCCGGATGAACCGCGTGCTGGCCCCGGTGCTCGGCCCGCGTTCGCCGCTGCTGCTCAAGCTGACGCTGGCGCTGGTGACGGCGCTGGTGATGGAAACGCTGATCGGCGGCATCGTCGTCATCGGACAGCACGGGCTGAGCACCGACCTGCCCGGCCAGGTCGCCCATGCCGCGCTGCGCGCGCTGCCGGTGGGCCTGGGCATCGCCTTGCTGATGGCCTTCGTGATCCGTCCGCGCCTGCAGCGCTGGCAGGAGCGGCTGGCCTGACGATCAGCGCGGCACGGCCCGGGCGCACGTCCGCACGAAATCGGCCAGCGGAGCGCTGATGCCGTCGTCGGCGGTGCCGATGCTGAAGCCGCCGGAATAGTGGTTGTGCTCGGCGACCCAGCGCAGCTGCGGTTGCCAGCCGTGGCGCGAGACCAGGCGGGCATAGAGTTCGGCCCCCTGCACCTGCATCTGCAGCAGGTCCCGCTCGGCCCAGCTGATCCACAGCGGCAGCGGCGCGGCGTCGATGTGGTCGACGATGCTGGCGGCATCCCAGGCGGCGGGTTCGGGGCCGAAGTAGGCCTCGTTGCGCGGGTCGGGCGTCTCGATGCCGAAGGCCTCGCGGGCCAGGCCCTCCAGCCGCGCGTCATAGGGGCCCGAGCACAGCACGGCGCCGGCCGGCGCCCAGTGCGCGGGCTGGAAGCGGCGCATCAGCACCGCGGCGGCCACATGGGCCGCGCCGGCCGACTCACCGGCCAGCACGATGGCCCGCGGATCACCGCCGTGGGCGGCCACCGCGTCCTGCAGCCAGGCCCACAGCCGCACCACGTCCTCCGGCCCCGAAGGCCAGCGGCCGTCCGGCGCCAGCCGGTAGTTGGGCACGACGGTGACGAAGCCCTGGGCCGCGCCCCACCAGCCGATGTTGGCCCGCGCCGCCTTGTCGCCGCGGATGAAGCCGCCGCCGTGCAGCCAGACCAGCACCGGGCGGTCGGCCACCGGTGCGGCCGTGGGGGCGGCCTGCGGCCGGTAGACATCACAGCGGTGCCGCTCATGCGGGCCGTAAGCCTGGTCGGCCAGCCGCTCGACGCCCTCGCGCGGCTGCTGCGCGAGCAAGGGGGCGTACAGGGCCTGCACCTGCGGCAGGTTGAATCCGGTGCCGAGGGCGCGCAGCGCGTCGGCGATGTCGGGGCTCATGCTCATGGACGGTGATGGTGCGGCCCCGCGGGTCCGCCGGCAAGCGGCGGACCTGCAAAGCATCTGTGTACGGAACGCGCCGACCGTCAGGCCGGCGCTGCGGTCGTTCAGGCCGTCGCCAGCTCGATGCGCACGCTGCCGCTGGCCGTGACATCCAGATAACGCCAGGCGCTGGTGTCCAGATCGCTGTCGGCGGCATCGGCATCGCGCAGCGTGGCGATGCGGCCATTGACACGCACGGCGCCCAGGCCGAGCGCACGCGGCACGGCCACCACGCCCTGGCTGCCGGCCGGCACCTCCAGCTGCAGCACCCAGGCCAGGCCACTGGCCGGCGCCCGCAGCCAGCGGGCACCGAAGGCGCCCAGCGGCGTCGGCAACTGGCCGCCGGCCCACTGCAGATCGGCCAGCACCGGCTTGCACAGCCAGCGTGTCCAGCCGGCGGCCGTCGGCCGCAGGCCCATCACATGGCGCGACAGCAGCGCGGTCGGTGCGGCCGACCAGCCATGGGCCAGACTCACGCTGGCCTCCGATGGCACACCGGCATCGGTCATCGATTCCCAGACCGTGCCGCAGGCATGGGTGCTGTCCTCGATCATCATGCGCCAGCCCTTGCGGATCAGCGCCAGCGCCGCCTCACCGCGGCCAGCCCGCAGCAGCGCACCGACCTCGAAGCCGCTGACCATCGGGCTGATCACCGTCGACCAGCCGCTGTCGACCGAGAACGCGCGGTGGCCGTACGTCGTGTCCAGCGCACTGTCCAGCGCATCCAGCACCGTCGGCACACGTGCCGCGTCGATCAGGCCCCACAGCACGGCCAGCGCGTTGACGTCCTGGGCGATGCTGCCGCGCAGGCTGTCACTGATGTCGTAGACGCCGGTGCGGGTGTTGTAGAGCACGGCGTCGAGCGCGGTCTGCACCGCATCCGCCTGGGCCGTCCAGGCCGTGGCCTGGGCCGCCACGCCGCGGGCGGTGGCCAGCGCGGCCGCATCACGCAGGGCCTTCACGTAGACCAGGTTCATCAGGCTGACCGAACCGGCCAGCGGACCGCCGAACTGCGGATGCCAGTCCAGGCCATTGCTGGTGTCCGTCTGCACCAGCCCGTTGCTGCCGACCAGCGTGGCGACCCAGGCCAGCTCACCGGTGACACGGTCCCACAGTTCGGCCGCGAGGCTCAGGTCGCCGGTCTGGCGCCAGTACTCGGCCAGGCCCATGATGGCGTGGGTGGAATAGGACGCTGAATACCAGCGCATCTGAGGTGCCGTGCTGCCGTCCAGCGGCGGGCTGCTGACGGCCGGATCGACCGAGGAGGCGATCTGGCCACCCGTCGTCACATGATCGGTCAGCAGGCGCAAGGTGCCGGCCACATGATCGGCGGCACCGCTGGTGCACCAGAGGGTCGGCGCGGCCGCCACCAGGTCCATCGAGAAGACCTGGCGCTCGCGCTTGGCCCCGTCGGTCATCAGCGCGCGGGGGTTGGTGCCGACGGGGAAACTGCGGCGCACCTCGTCGGCCGCGGCCAGACCCAGCGTCGAGGTGTAGAGCACGCTGCCGTCGCCCGCCGTCACGCTCAGATCCCGCACCAGGGCCGAGCAGCCGCTGCGGTTGAAGAAGCCCATGCTGCCCGGCGGCAGGAAGCCGATGGCGGCCACCGCCACGCTGGCCACCGCCTGCCCGTCGATCTCGACGTCCACCGTGCTGGCGCCCACCACCGTGCGCACCCCCACCGTCGCGCCGACCGCCAGCGGGGCCGGCAGGGCCACGCGCTGCAGCGTGCGGGCACCGCCGATGAAGATGCTGCCGGTCTCGATCAGCAGCGTGTCCGGATGGTCGGCATCATCGGCCGCGCACAGCGTGAAGCTCAGCCGCGTCAGCTTCGAGCCGCGCACCACCCAGCCGATGCCGCCGCGCCTGACCGTCACGGTGAAGCGCATCTCGCCCGTGGTCCAGGCGCTGCCGCCCTGATGCAGCGCCAGGCCGGAGGGGCCGATGTCGGCGCCGCCCGCCTCCAGCAGCCAGGGCATGGGCTGGCTGCCGGCGGCCATCTCGTTGAGCGCGCTGGTGTAGGCGCCGGCCGTCCAGATCCGCTGCAGCAGCGCATCGCTGCAGCGGAACCAGCCGGTGGCCGCGGGGTTGGCGGGTGCGGCCACCGTCACCGCCTCGCAGCCCACCGCGCGCAGCGTGACGCTGCCGCTGCCCTCGACCGACAGTCGCAGCCAGCGCTGGCCGCCCTGCAGTACGCGGCCGCGCATCACGCCGGTGGCCTCGACCGGCCAGCGCGTGCGGCGATCCGGCTCGCTGGCGATGGAGAAGACCAGCGTCGCGTCCCCGGTCTCGGCCCAGGCCGACGATTCGCTGAAGGCCTGCACGATCACCGGCTGACCGGTGTAGCTGACCACCTCCAGCACCGGCAGACCGCCGACCACGCGGCCGAAGTCCAGCAGCACGTGGCCGGGGCCGGACTCGGCCACGCTCAGCGTGCAGCTGCCGTCGGTCAGCAGGCCGTCCGCGCCGGAGACGGCACCGCCGCTGCCGGCCACGGCGGTCGGCCGGAGGGTGCCGGTGGCCGGCAGCCAGTCGCGTCCGCCGTCCAGGCCGGCCGGCCAGGACCAGGCGTCGGCCGACGATCCATCGTCACCACCACCACAGCCGCCCAGGCCGAGGCCGGCCGCCAGCGCCACGCCGGTCTTGAGCCAGTGGCGGCGCGCCGCATCGGTGGGTGTCGAGGCACTGACGGCGAAGGCGCCGTCGGCCGCGGAGGTCGGAGTGGTCGTGAGGGTCATGGTGCAGCCGGTGACGGCGTGGGCCGCATCGGACAGGCGGCGCAACAGCGCATCGGCGCCGGGCAGGACAGGCATCTGAAGTCTCCTCAAGGGTGATGCAAGGGACTCGCATCGGGAATGCGAGGGCGACGCCTCGGGCATCGCGTCGGGTGGCACGGGCTCGCGTGCCGGCCCCTCATTCGGGCAGGACGCCGATCTCGCGCGCCAGCGCGGTCCAGCGCTGGCGCTCGGTCTGCAGCACGGCCGCGGTCTGCGCCAGATCCAGGCCCGGCTCGACCAACGGACCGATGGCGGCGATGCGGGTGGCCAGCTCCGCGTCGCCCTGCAGCGCCTGCACGTCGCGGTTGACGCGCTCGATGACGGCCGTCGGGCTGCCGGCCGGCGCCACCAGCGCGAACCAGCCGACCATCTCCAGCCCCGGCCAGCGCTCGGCCAGCGTGGACACCGACTCCCAGCCCGCGACGCGGCGGCCGGCGGTGGTGGCCAGCACCCGCAGCCGGCCCTGTCGGGCGAGCGCGGCGGTGGCGGCCAGATCGGCCACCATCGCATCGACATGGCCGCCCATCAGGTCCTGCGTGCCGACGCCGACGCTGGCATAGGGCACCAGGTTGGCGTTCATGCCACTGCGGGCGTTCAGCAGGCGGGCGATCATGCCGCTGAACGTGCGCGGCCCCTCGTTGCCGAGGGCCAGCGCACCGCCCCGGGCCTTGGCGCGGGCGATCAGCTCATCGAGCGTGCGCACCGGCGAATCGCCGGCCACCAGCACCGCGAACGGGCTGCGGGCGACGAAGGCCACCGGCGTGAAATCGCGCTGCGGGTCATAGGGCAGGCTCTTGAACAGCAGCGGGTTGGTGACCAGCGCCGCCGTGGTGGCGAAGTAGAAGCCGTGGCCATCCGGTGCCAGCCGCGCCGCGGCCTGGGCGCCGATGGTGTTCTGGCCACCGGGCTTGTTGTCGACGACCACGGCCTGGCCCCAGTGGCGGGCCAGGCGCTCGGTCAGCAGCCGGGCGACATTGTCCGGGCCCGAGCCCGGCGGCTGCGACAGGATCCAGGTGACGGGGCGTTGGGGCCAGCCGGCCGGAGCGGATGCCGTGGCGGCACGGGCCGACCCGTTGGACAGGGTGGACAGGGCGGGCAGCAAGGCACAGCCCGGCAGGGCCTGCAGCAGATGACGACGACGCATGGTGTCTCCTCGTTCGTCGGGTCAGGGAAGGACGGATCGCCCGGGCACGGACGCTGCCGGCCGGCTGGAGCCGGTCTCTGGGCAGACATCCGCATCGGCGCCCGGGCGCGGGGCGGTGTGACGCGGGGCGCGTCCGGCAGGCACCCGGGGCACCCGCCGTCAGGATCAGGCCGCGGGCTCAGGCCGCCGGCACGCCGCCGCGCCGCCAGGCGGCGATCAGGCGCTCGATGCCGGCGGCATCGGCCGCACTGCCCAGCGTGTAGTGGTCGGGCCGCAGCAGCGCCGCCCGGGCGCCGTGGCGGGCCAGCCAGGCGGCGACCACGCCCTCGGCCTCGGGCTCGCGCGCGAGGTCGATGTGGCACAGGCCGGCCGGCACGTCGACGGGCAGGCTGCCGTCACTGACCAGGCGCCAGCCGCTGCCGTGGCGCGCGTCCATCCAGGCCTCGGGCCGGGTCGCGGTCGCCTGCAGCCGCGGTTGCGGAAACAGCGTGCCCGCGCCGGCCGAGCCATCGCACAGGCCGCCGGTCAGCGGCGGCAGCACGTCCTGGCGCGGCTGTGGCCGCACCGGGCCGCCGGCCTCGGCCAGCAGGCGCGCGTCGCGGGCCCGGGCCCGTTCGACATCGCGCTCGCAGATCACCGCACCGACCGCCTTGATGCGCGTGGTCAGCTCGCGCACATGGGCCTTGCGCTCGGCGCCATAGCTGTCGAGCAGCGCATCGGCCGCTGCACCCTGCACCGTGCCCCTCAGGACGGCGTCCAGCTTCCAGGCCAGGTTGGCCACGTCGCGCACGCCCTGGCACATGCCCTGGCCCAGGAAGGGCGGCTGCATGTGGGCCGCGTCGCCGGCCAGGAAGACGCGGCCGGCGCGCCACTGCGCGGCCACCAGCGCATGGAAACGATAGGACGACTGGCGCCACAGCGTGCCGTCCTCCGGCCCCATCCAGCGCTGCAGCAGCGCCCACGTACCCTCGGGTGTGGCGGCCTGGCGCGGATCCTCGCCGGGCTTGAGGCTGATCTCCCAGCGCCGGTGGTGGCCCGGGCCGATGACGAAGGTGCAGGGCCGCTCCGGTTCGCAGTACTGCACGCTGGTGGCCGGCAGGCGGGCCAGGCCACGTTCGTTGACCAGGGCATCGACGACCAGCCAGGGCTCGTCGAAGTCCAGATCCTCCAGGCTCAGGCCCAGCAGCGCGCGCAGGCCCGAGCTGCCGCCATCGGCGGCGATCGCCCAGCGAGCGCGCACCGGCCGGCCATCGACGGTCAGCGTCACGCCAGGCCCGCCGGGGGCCTCGTCGCCGTGCTGCTCGACGGCCGTGCACTCGACGCCGAGCGCCACCGTCACGTTGGCCATCTGCGCGATGCGCTGGCGCAGGAGGCGTTCGACCGGCGGCTGGGTGAAGACGATGGACGGCACATGGCCTTGCGGCCAGGGCTTGTCCAGCATCGTCATGCGGCGGATCACCTGGCCATCGACACCGTGGTAGACGCTGTCGGTGAAGGGCTCGCAGTGTGCGGCCACCGCATCGGCGATGCCCAGGCCCTGGAACACGCGCAGGATCTCGTGGTCGAGCGCGATCGCGCGCGGGATCTCGTGGACGTCGGTCAGCCGGTCACAGACGTGGACGCGGTGGCCGGCCTGCCCCAGCAGCGCGGCCGCCACCGCGCCCGCCGGCCCGTAGCCGACGATGGCGACGTCGTAGTCGGGTTGCGCGGCGGCCGGCATCAGGCCTCCGCCACGATCGGGTTGCGCAGCAGGCCGACGCGCTCGATCTCGATCTCGACCACGTCGCCCGGCTTCATCCATACCGGCGGCGTGCGCGCCTGGCCGACCCCGGCCGGCGTGCCCATGATGATGGCGTCGCCCGGCTCCAGCGTCATGCACTGCGACAGCAGCGCGATGGTCTCGGCCACGCCCCAGATCATGTCGGTGGTGTCGGCGTCCTGCATCACCTGGCCGTTCAGGCGCGACTGGATGCGCAGGCCGGTGGCCCCGGGCGGCAGTTCGTCGGCCGTCACCAGCAACGGGCCGAAGGCGCCGGTGGCATCGAAGTTCTTGCCGATCGTCCACTGCGGCGTGCGCTTCTGGTAGTCGCGCACCGACATGTCGTTGAAGCAGCTGTAGCCGGCCACGTACTGCAGCGCATCGGCCTCGGCCGTGTGGCGCGGCACGGTGCGGCCGATGACCACCGCCAGCTCGGCCTCGTAGTCGAAGCGGGTGGAGACCTTGGGGCAGACGCCGGCCTGGCCGTGGCCGATCAGCGAGCTCTTGCCGCGGTAGAAGAACCACGGGTACTCGGGCTTCTCGCGGCCGCCTTCCTTGGCATGGTCGAAGTAGTTCAGGCCCAGGCAGATGGTCTTGCCCGGCTCGGGCAGCAGCGGCGCATGCTGCGCCGTGGCCAGCGCGTGGCGCGGGGCATCGGCGTTCTCGAGCGCGCGGCGGGCCAGCGCGCCCAGATCGGCGCCCTGGGCCAGCGCGGTGCGCAGGTCCGACGGCGCGCCGGGCACGGCCTCCGCCAGATCGACGATCTCGTCGCCGCTGATGACGCCCAGACGGGCCTCGCCCTGATCGATGAAGGTGGTGTAGCGCATGAAGATGGTCCGTTCAGATGACGGGTTGTGTGAGGTGATCGGAATTTCCGCTGGATCGCTCTTTCGAGCGGCGCTCAGACCCGCAGCGCGCCGATGTCGTCCTGGAAGACGACCGCACGCTGGGCGGCCTTGAGCGCGGCACTCGGCGGCGCCGACAGCCCCCACTGGTCGACACGACCGGGCGGCCAGGTCCAGTCGGCGGGGCCGCCGGGCACGTAGCTGTCGTCGATCTGCTCGACCTCGGCCGTGTACTCGATGACGATGCCGAAGGGATCGACGAAGTAGTTGAAGGCGTTGTCGCCGGGGCCGTGGCGGCCCGGCCCCCACTGCGGCGGCAGGCCGGCATCCTTCATGCGACCACCGCCGCGCATCACCGCATCGAGCGTCGGCATGACGAAGGCGATGTGGTTGAGGGCGGCGTTGTCGGCATCGCCGAGCGCCAGCGTGTGGTGGTCGCGGTCGCAGTTCATGAAGGCCATGATCCGGGTGCGGTCGGCCAGCACGAAGCCCAGCACCGGCTCCAGGAAGGCGCGCGCGGCGTCGACCGAGGGCGCGTTCAGCACCGCGTGGGCCAGGCGTTGGGGCTGGTCGGGCGGCGGCGGCACGTCGGCCGGGCGACGGGCGTCGCCGTGCACCACCTCGTAGCGCCGGCCATCGGCATCGCGCAGCAGCACGCGCTGGCCGCCGGCCGGATCCGCCGCCGGGCCGGCCGTGGCCTCGACCCGACCACCGGCGGCCACGGCCGCCTGCGCCACATGGGCCAGCGCCTGCGCGCTGCGCGCGCGCAGCGTGACCTTCAGGATGCGCGGCACACCGGGCGCCTGGTGCAGGGCCAGCAGATGGTGGTCGGCACCGCTGCCGCGCAGCCAGACCACGCCGTCGGCACGGTCGGCCACGGTCAGCTGCCAGGTGCCGGTGTAGAAGGCCTCGGCCGCGGCCAGGTCGGGCACGGTGAGCGCGACGCTGCGCAGGGCTTCGATCCACGGGGATTTCATCGTGGTGGGGCTCCGGAAGGTGTCGAACAACGAAAGTCAGGAGACGGTGGGACGCAGGTCAGCCCGCACCGCGGTCGGCCAGCAGGCCGCGCAGATCGGCCGGCAGGCGGGCCCGGCCGCGCGGGCCCAGCCAGCGCGCGGCATTGCCGAACGCGATCGCCGCCTGCCCGGCCGCCGTGAAGCCGGCCTCGGCCAGGCGCTGCACCGGCCGTGGCTCGTGGAAGTTGAACGGGTGATCGGTGCCCAGCAGCAGGCGCTCGACACCGAAGCGCTCGGCCAGCAGGCGCAGTTGTGCGGCATCGAAGACCAGGGTGTCCACGTGCAGCCGGCGCGCGGTCTCGACCGGCGGCTCGGCCATGGTCTCGCGCAGCGCCGGGAACACCTGCCAGCCCTGCTGCAGCCGTGGCAGCAGCGCCGCCAGCGTGCCGCCGCCATGGCTGAAGGCCAGGCGCAGGCCGGGCCAGCGGGCCAGCAGGCCGCCGGTGATGACCGAGGCCGCGGCCAGGCCGACGTCGGTCGGGTAGGCCAGCACCTGCTGCAGCGGCGCCGGGCCCAGCAGCCGGTCCATGCCCGTCGGCTTGAGGGCATGGACGAAGACCGGCACATCCAGCGCCACGCAGGCCTCGAAGAAGGGCAGGAAGTGCGGATCGCCGATCGGACGGCCGTTGACGTTGCTGCCGATCTCCACGCCGACCAGGCCCAGATCCTCGACGGCGCGGCGCAGCTCGGCCACGGCCGCATCCAGCGCCTGCAAGGGCACGGCCGCCAGCCCCAGCAGCCGCCCGCCGCCATCGGCGCAGACCTCGGCCGTGTGGGCGTTGAGGAAGCGGATCAGCGGCGCGGCCTCGGCCAGATCCCGCCAGTACGACAGCAGCTCGGGCATCGGCGAGACCAGTTGCGCCCCCAGCCCCATCGCCGGCAGATCGGCCAGCCGCCGCGGCGCCGACCAGCAGCGCTCGTCGACCGTGCGGTAGTGGCGGCCGTCCACCAGGATCTGGCGTTGGCACAGGCCGCGGGCCGGCGGTGCGTCGGCCGTGCCCAGCCGCGCCACGTCGGCCGGAAAGCGCGCCGGCACCAGATGGGCATGGATGTCGAGGCCGCAGGCGCACGGCGCCGGCCCGTCGGCCAGGCCGGCGCCGAGCCCGGCGGCGGGCACCGGCCGCAGGGCGGAAGCGGGCGGGGAAACGGACGGGGGAACGGGCGGGGAAGCGGTGGCCATCTGCGGGCTCCGTTCAGGCCGTGCCCAGCCCGGCTGCCTCGGCCCCGGCGCGCACGATCTGCTCGTCCTCGTCGCCGGTGCCGCCGGATGCGCCCGCCGCACCCAGCACGCGGCCCTGCGCATCGCGCAGCAACAGCGCGCCGGTCTGCGGGATGAAGGGCTGCGAGGCGGTGGCCGCCACCGCCTGGAAGAAGGCCGGCAGGCCCTGCGCCCGCTCGGCCAGCGTGCGGCTGGACGCGCCCATGCCGATGGCCGCGCCCGCCTTGCCGAGCGCGATCTCCAGCCGCAGCGCGGTGGCGCCGTCCTCCCGCGCGCTGGCCACCGGCTGGCCCGCCGCATCGACCACCACCACGCCCATCGGCCGGAAGCCCGCCGCGCGCGCCGCCGCCAGCGCCCCGTCCAGCACCGCCCGGGCCTGGGCCAGCGTCAGTCCGCTCATCGTCACTCCTGATGCGAAATCGTGTTGCAGCTCAGTTTATATACAAAACATGATTCAACACCAGTCTTTGACATGATTGACAGGCTCCCGCGGCTGTGTACATTCGCGCGACCATGGCCCGCCCATCCCGAACCGCCCTGCCCGCCGCCGACACCGCCCCCGGCATCGCCCCGGCCGCCACCCGCGCCACCAGCCTGACCGACGAACTGCGCAACGACCTGCTCGACGGCGTGTGGCGCCCCGGCAGCAAACTCGCCATCGAGGCCCTGGCCGAGCGCTACGCCACCAGCGCCACCCCGCTGCGCGAGGCGCTGAACCGCCTGATCGCCGACGGCCTGGTCGAACGCCGCGAACAGCGCGGCTTCGCCGTGGCCGGCATCAGCGCCGCCGATCTGGAGGAGATCACCCGCACCCGCTGCTGGCTGGAGGAGACCGCCCTGCGCGAATCCATCCACCACCGCGACGTGGCCTGGGAGGAAGGCCTGGTGCTGGCCCTGCACCGGCTGCAGCGCACACCGCGCTCGGCCTCCGAGGCCGGCTACGCCTTCAACCCCGAGTGGGAGACGATGCACCGCGCCTTCCACCGCGCACTGATCAGCGGCTGCCGCTCCCGCTGGCTGCTGGGTTTCTGCGAGCAGCTGACCGATCAACACCAGCGTTATCGCCGCCTGGCCGCCAGCCGCTCGGCCAGCCAGCGCCCGGTGCTGGACGAGCACCGCGCGATCTGCGATGCCGCCCTGGCCGGCCAGGCCGACGAGGCGGTGGCGCTGCTGCAGGGGCATTACCGGCGCACGGCGGCGGTGCTGCTGACCGACGGGGGCCTGTTCGCCGCGGCCCCGCCGCGCACCGGAGCCGCCGATGCCTGACCGCAAGCAGACCATCCAGGGGCAGGACGCCCTGCTGATCACCGGCGGCCAACAGCTGCGCATCGGTGGCGCCAGTGACACCCGGATCGGCAGCCAGCTGACGCTGAGCGTGGGCGGCAGCCAGGCCGTGCGGATCGAGGGTCAGGCCCGGACCGTGGTCGGCCAGGACCTGCACCTGGAGGCCAGGGCCGTGACCGTCCAGGCCACCGAGCGGCTGGAGCTGCGCTGCGGCGCCGCCCGCATCGTGCTGCACCACGACGGCCGCATCGAGATCCTGGGACAGGACGTGACGCTGGAGGCGCAGGGGCGGCTGGATGTCAAGGGCCGTGCCGACACGGTGATCGTGGGGCGGAAGGTCGACGCGGGCTGACCCAGCGGCTACCGGACCGTCACCACGTTGACCCACAGTGGCCACGGGTGCGCACTGACCGCGCCGGGCACCGGGCACCGGGCGTTGGGCAACAGCGCGATGGGATGCGGGTCCGGGTTCGGCGTGATGGGGTGCAGCCCGTGCGGGTGAGGCACCTCGGCCGGCGTCACGACACGGGCCCGGGCCGGCTCCAGGGCTGCACGGATGGCAAGGCCCACCCCACCAGAGCCCCCGTGCCACCCAGGGACGCCGGCACGGGGATCATCCGGGCATCCAGCGGCTCGGGCCGGCTCGGGCCTGAAAGGCCCCGCGCTCAGACCTTCTTGACGTACGCCGACTTCAGCTGCATCGCCCCGATGCCGTCGATGCGGCAGTCGATGTCGTGGTCGCCGTCGGTCAGGCGGATGTTCTTGACCTTGGTGCCGACCTTGACCACCTGCGACGAGCCCTTGAGCTTCAGGTCCTTGACCACGGTCACGGTGTCGCCGTCCTGCAGCACCTGGCCGTTGGCGTCGCGGATCACGCGCTCGCCGCTGTCGGCCACCGCGGCCTCCGGACCGCCGGCCGTCCACTCATGCGCGCACTCGGGGCAGATCAGCAGCGTGCCGTCGGTGTAGGTGAAGGTCGAGGCGCAGCTCGGGCAGGGCGGCAGGGTGCTCATGGGGACGCTCGCGTGGCGATGACGAAGGGGGGCGGATTGTCACCGCAGGCCATGACGGCCGAGCCCCGCGACGCACCGCGCTCAGAACATCCGCACCGCCGCCGCCATCGCGATGCCGGCCGCGATCGCCGGCAGCGGCCGGCGCGAGATCAGCAGCACGGCCGCCGTGGTCAGCAGGGCCAGGCGGGCCGCGGCATCGCCGCGCAGCGCCACCGGCGCCAGCACGGCCACCAGCACCGAGCCCGACATCGCCGCGATGAAGCGCCGCACCCGCGGCCCGAACGGCACCCAGCGCATCAGCCAGACGCCGCCCCAGCGGGTGGCCAGCGTCACCAGCGCCATGGCCGCGATCAGCCCGGCCAGGCCCCAGCCCGAGGTTTCAAGCCACATCGTCGGCCTCCTCCGGCCAGCACAACCCGGTCAGACCACCGGCCAGCGCACCGGCCACCACGTGGCTGTTGGGTGGCAGCCAGCGCAGCGCGGCCAGCGCGGCCGCGGCCGCCACGGCCCAGATGACGACGCGGCGCAGATCGATGCGCCCGCCGAACGCCATCGACAGCAGGAAGCAGCCCATCACCATGTCCAGACCCAGGCGGTGGGGATCGGGCAGGCGGTCGCCGGCCAACGCACCGAGCCAGGTGCCGACGACCCAGCCCAGCCACAGCGCCAGCCCGCCGCCGGCCAGCAGGCCGAAGCCGGGCTGGCCGCGCTCCAGCGCCTGCTGGGCCCGCGCCCAGTTGGCATCGGAGGCCAGCAGCATCACGCCGTAGCGCCGGGCGGGCGGCAGGTGGCGCAGCCACGGATACAGACTGGCGCCCATCAGCAGATGGCGGGCATTGATCGCGAAGACGGTCAGCAGCAGCGGCGGCAGCAGGATGCGGGGCTGCCACAGGTCGAGTGCCGCGAACTGCGCGGCACCGGCGAACACCAGCGTGCTCATCAGCACCGCCCAGCCGGCCGCCAGCCCGTGCTGCGTGGCCGCCAGACCGAAGGCGGCACCGAAGACCGCGACGAAGACGCTGATCGGCAGCATCTGCCGGAAGCCGGCGTACAGCGCGTGGCGGTCGGTGGCCAGCACGGCCGCGGGATCGGCCACGGCCGGGCCGGGACATCGATGTTCAGGAGAAGAGGACATGGCGCGCACTGTGCCCGCCCGCCAGCCCGGCGACAAGCGCAAGGAGCGGCACGCAGCCATTCGATAATCGCGAGGATGCGTCGCCCGCCCGGCGGCGGAAACCCCGGCGAGGACGGCCGCCCGATGGCACGAGACGACCTGCAGATCGACTGGCTGGCCTGCCTGGTGGCGGTGGTCGATGCCGGCTCGCTGGCGGCCGCGGCGCTGGAGCTGCACCGCTCGCCCTCGGCCGTCAGCATGCAGATCAAGAAGCTGGAGCAGGCGGTCGGTCTGCGCCTGCTCGACCGCGGGCCACGCCGGCTGCAGCTCACGGCCGATGGCCAGACCCTGCTGGGCTACGCCCGCCGCATGCTGGATCTGCAGACCGAGGCGCGCGACGCGCTGCAGGGCACGGCGCTGTCGGGCCATGTGCGCCTGGGCGTGCCGGACGACTACGCGGCCACCTACCTGACGCCCGTCCTCAGGCGCTTCGCCGCGCGCCACGGCGGGGTGCAGATCGAGCTCGACTGCGAGCAGTCGACCGCGCTGATCCCGCGCGTGGCCCGCGGCGAGCTCGATCTGGCCCTGGTCTCGCGCGATCACGCCCGCCGCGGCAGCCTGCTGTTCCACGAGCCGATGGTGTGGGTGGGCTCACCGCAGTTCGAGCTGTGGCGGCGTGATCCGCTGCCGATCGCCGTCTACGAGGAGGCCAGCCTGGCGCGCCGCGGCGCGATCGAGTCGCTGGCCCGCCAGGGCCGCCGTTACCGCACGGTCTACAACAGCTCCAGCCTGGCCGGCCAGATCGCGGCGGTCGACAGCGGCCTGGCCGTGGCCGCGCTGACCCGCTGCAGCGTGCCGCCGCATCTGCAGGTCCTGGGCGCGGCCCAGGGGCTGGGGCCGCTGGCGCCGATGGAAGTCGCCGTCTACCGCAGCCGCGAGGCGCGCGCCAACCCGGCCGCCGCACGCCTGCACGATCTGCTGGTGCGCACCCTGCGTCAGGCCGGCTGAGGCGCCCCCCGCCGGGCCAGCCACCACAAGGCCGCAGCCAGCACCAGCAGCAGGCCGATCGAGCCCAGGTTCAGCCAGGTCCAGCCCTTGGAGGTGACCAGCGCCCCCGCGCCCAGCGAGGTGAAGGCCATGGTGACGTAGACCCAGAAGTCCATCGCGCCCTGGGCCAGGGTCTTCTCCTCGGGGCGGTAGGTCTGCGTCAGCAGCGTGGTGGCGCCGGTGTAGATGAAGTTCCAGCCCACGCCCAGCAGGGCCAGCGCGATCAGGAAGTGCGGCAGTTGCACGCCCGACAGCGCCACCGCCACGCACAGGGCGTAGAGCACGCCGCCGGTGGCCATGACCGGCAGCGTGCCGAACCGCCGGATCAGCGCGCCGGTGAAGAAACCGGGCGCGAACATGCCGATCACGTGCACCTCCAGCACCAGGGCCGTGCGCTCGAACGGATGGCCGCAACCGGCCATGGCCAGCGGCGTGGCGGCCATCAGCAGGTTCATCATCCCGTAGCCGATGGCCGCGGCGACCACCGCGACGATGAAGGCCGGCTGGCGCGCGATCTCGCGCAGGCTGCGGCCGGGGCGCTGCGGATCCGGCGCCTCCAGCGGCGGGAAGGGGATGGTGGCCAGGATCAGCAGCGCGACGGCCGCCAGCACCGCCAGCGCGTAGTAGGCCCCGGCGAACGGGATGGCCAGCAGATCCCGGCCGGCGTTGGCCAGATTGGGGCCGGCCACGGCGCCGATCAGGCCGCCGGTCATCACCCACGAGATCGCGCGGGTGCGGGCCTCGGGCCCGACCAGCTCGGCCGCGGCGAAGCGGTAGAGCCCCGCATGGGCGTTGTAATAACCGGCCGACAGCGTGGCCGCCAGCAGCAGGCCGAAGCTGTCGATCGTCACCGCCGCGGCGCAGGCCAGGGTGCTGAGGATGCCGACCGCCTGGCCGGCCTGGAAGGCCCGGCGCCGGCCCCAGGCCCGCTGGTGGCGGGCGACCAGCGGCGTGGCCAGGGCCCCGCCCACCACATAGCCCATCAGCGGCAGGGTGGCCATCCACGCCACGGGGGCCAGATGCAGGCCGACCAGGCCGTTGATGGCGATGAAGGTGACGTTGTTGGTCAGGAACAGGCCCTGGCAGATCACCAGGCGCAGCAGGGCCGCGTTCATCGGCGGGCCCCGGTCAGGTCGCGGAGCAGGCAGGGCAGACGGGTGGCGGTCATGGTCGGCGAGGAGTGGGTCGGCAGGACGGGCGGGCAGGACGGGAAGAGCGCCCGGACAGAACGGACGGGACGGGCGACGCCAGCCCGGCGAACGCCCGCTCCTGCACACCCGCGAGCCTGCCGTGGCGATTCTCGCCGCCGCGCTTGGGTAAGCTGACGCCGTCCCGCCGCGGCCACCGGCCACCGGCTGCCGCCCCCCGGCACCGCCACCGAGCCCGTCACCCAACCCGTCCCTCAACCCGACCCGCACCATGAAGCCGCTGTCCACCGCCGTCCGCACGCCCGCCCACCTCCTCCGTCGCACCGGTGCCTGCGCGCTGCTGGCCGCAGCCGCCCTCTGCGCCCTGCCCTGCGCCCGGGCCGAGACCATCGGCGAGGTCGACACCGTCTTCAAGCTGATCGGCCCCGACCACAAGATCGTCGTCGACGCCTACGACGACCCCAAGGTCACGGGCGTGACCTGCTATGTCTCGCGCGCCCGCACCGGCGGCATCAAGGGCGCCCTCGGCCTGGCCGAGGACAAGTCGGACGCGTCGATCGCCTGCCGCCAGGTCGGCCCGATCCGCATCGCCGAGCCACTCAAGGAGCAGGACGAGGTCTTCAGCGAGCGCCGCAGCCTGCTGTTCAAGCGCCTGCGGGTCATCCGCATGGTCGACCGCGAGCGCAACACGCTGGTCTACCTGACCTACACCGACAAGCTGATCGAAGGCTCGCCGCAGAACGCGGTGACGGCCGTGCCGGTGGACCGCGCAACGCCGATCCCGGTGCGCTGAGTCGCACCCGCGGCACCGACAAGGCCGCCGCACGCCTGCGGCCGGGGTCGCGGGCAAGGTCGTACCCGCGCCTCAGGCGCGAGCCTGCTGGCGCCTGACGATGGGCACCAGGCACAGCGCCCCCAAGGCCAGCAGTGCCGCACCGGCCGGCTCCGGCACCACCGATGTGGAGAGGATGGAGGCCGGCGGCAGGAACTCGGTGCGGTAGACGGTGGTCTGGCCGGTCTGCGGGTCATCGTAGGGCCAGAGGTAGTCGAAGCTCAGCGTGAAGCGCTCCCCGCCGTTGAATTGTGGGGAGCGGAAGCGCAGGTCGAAATCACCGTGGAAGTTCCCGGTCTCCGGCGTGGCACCCGGCGTCTGCCAGTTGTAAGGCGGCTGCTCGCCGAGCAGATCCTCGATGTAGCGGTACTCGAAATCCGGCAGATCCATGGGGATGATCGGGCCCACCGCGCCGACTGGCGTGACATGGATGCTGGCGATTCCGGGCTCGCCACCGACCTGGATCGACCAGCTCCACTGCTTCAGACCCGGACTCCAGACCGGGTCGCCGACCGTCACCTGCGGCGGTGCGGGAGGATCCGGTGTCACGGCCAGCGCCGGCACACCCGCCAAGCAGGCAACCAGCCCCACACAGCCCACGGTGGTCCACGAACGGTTCATGTTCACTCCTGGTGGTCACGGACGCTTCTTGACCGCCCCTGCCCCGCGCAGGGGGGCGACGCCCCCGCGACGCCATCAAGCCACCGATCGACGACGGTGCCGCTGCGCTGCGTCAAACGCGCCGTCGCAACGCTCATCCAACCTGGGTATGCGCGGCGCCGTGAAACGCCCTGGCTGTTCTGGACACCTGGACGGAGCGCTCGGCCTCGGTATTGGGTATTGGTATTGGCTTGGCCGTTGTCACGCCGGCCGCTTGAACGTCCATCGCGACAGCTTGCCGGTGTTCAGATCGCCTCGCGGACGGCCGCTTCCTGCGGCTCGAACGCCGTGCCCCTGAGCGTCAACGCCACCAGCAGCGCGACGGCCATCACCCCGCCGCCGATCTCGAAGCTGGCGGTGATGGCGTCGCGGAAGGCGTCGTGGACGACCGGCAGCAGCGCGGCGGGCAGGCCCTGGATCGCGTCCATGCCGCCGCTGAGAATGGCCTGGGCATCGAGTTGAGGATGCCGGGCCATGTCCTCGGCCAGCCGGCTGGCCATCACCCCGCCCGACACCGCCACGCCCAGCGCCCCGCCGAGCGAGCGGATGAAGGACATGCTGGCCGTGGCCACGCCCATCTCGGCCTGCGGCACCGCGTTCTGCACGATGGCCGTGGCGTTGGGCATCGCGATGCCCATGCCCAGACCGAGCAGCGCCAGCGCGGCCAGGAACCACGGGATGGCCGCGCCCTGGTGCGCCAGCAGGGCCAGCGCGCTGAGGCTGGCCGCCTCCAGCGCGATGCCGGTGGCCATGAAGACCTTGGGCCGGCCGCTGTCGGCCGAGAGCTTGCCGCCCAGGATGGAGCTCAGCAGCATGGTGGCGATCTGCGGCAGCATCATGTAGCCGGCCTGCGCCGGATCCAGCCCCAGCACCAGCTGGAAATACAGCGGCAGGAACACCATCGCGCTCATCATCGCGAAGCCCATGCAGCCCATCGTCACCGAGCCGACGGTGAACGAGCGGATGCGGAACAGGGCCAGCGACAGCAGCGGCTCGCTCGCCCGCCGCTCCTGCGCGATGAACAGCGCCATCAGCACCGCCACCGCGGCCACGCCGCCGAGCGCCGTCCATGACCACCAGCCAAAGGCGCTGCCGCCGAAGCTGCACAGCAGCAGCGCCAGCGAGGCCGCGGCCGACAGCAGCAGCGCACCGGCCACGTCGATGCGGTGCCGGGCCACCGGCCCCGAGCGCGGCAACGCGCGCCACACCAGCCACAACGCCAGCAGACCCAGCGGCAGGTTGACGTAGAACACCCAGCGCCAGCTCAAGGCCGTCGTCAGCCCGCCGCCCAGCAACGGACCGGCCACGGCCGACAGCGCGAAGGCCCCGGTGAAGATGCCCTGATAACGCACACGTTCACGGGCACCGACCACGTCGGAGATGACCGTCTGCACCAGCGTCATGATGCCGCCGGCCCCGATGCCCTGCAGCGCCCGGAAGCCGATCAACTGCCCCATCGACTGCGCCAGCCCGCACAGCGCCGAGGCCACGACGAACAGCGCGATGGCCGCCAGCAACAGCCGCCGCCGGCCATACAGATCACTGAGCTTGCCGACGATCGGCGTGCCGATGGTCGAGGTCAGCATGAAGGCCGTCACCACCCACGACAGGTGCGACAGACCGCCCAGTTCGCTGGCCATGCGCGGCAGCGCGGTATTGACGATGCTCTGGTCCAGCGAGGCCAGGACCATCGACAGCATCAGGCCGGAGAGGATCAGGGGCAGGTTGGGTGGTGGCGTCGTGGGGGCGGCAGGGTCGCCCTTGAGGTGTTCCGGTCTGGTGGACATGGCAGGCTTCGCGGGTATATGGTTGTTATTGTCAACCATTATCCGGTCGGATGCGTGGGCCCGCGGGCCTCGGGGGCAAAGGCCCTGCCGTGCACGCGTCCTTGCCACCCTTCCGGCGAAGTTGGCGCGCCATCCGGGCGCGTGACGGGATCACCCACGACTCAGAGCCAGCGCCCCGGATCCAGCAGGTGGTTGGGGTCCAGGGCGCGCTTGATGCGGGCCAGCAGGGCCACGTCATCGACCGGCGGCTGCGCCAGCGGACGCGGCCCGGGGACCACCGGGCCGGTGCGATCCGCAGGCCCGGCCGCCTCCGGTGGCGCCAGATGCAGCGTCACGCCGGTGACCACGCCCAGCGATCCCTGCCCTGCCAGGAACAGCGCGCCCAGGGCGGCGCTGCTCGCGCTGGCCTGCGCATCGGCAACACCCTGCCAGATCCGGCCATGCGGCAGCACCACCTCCAGGGCGAGCACCGCGGAGCCCCAGGCGGCCGCGTGCAGAGCCTCGCCCAGCGTCATGGCGCCCGTGCGGGTCAGGGTGAGCGGCAGGGCCAAGCCCCGCTCGGCGGCGGCGGCCTGCAGGGTGGCCAGCGGGGCACCGATGTCAGCCACCAGCTGCCCGTCGGCGGCGGACACGGCACGCAGCCGCTGCATGCGGTCGATGCGCAGCCGCAGCTGCGGGGCGGGCTCGCCGGCGTCCCGGGCCGATGCCGGCAGGCCCAGCGGAGTGCGGGTCTCGTGGCACCAGCGCAGCACGGCCGCACACTGGTCCCGGTCGGCAGGGGCGACCACGGCCGCAGCCCGGCCACCGACGTCCTGCACGCTCAGGCCTGCCGGCCCCACCAGAGCGACCAGCGCATCGAGATGGGCCGGCGTCATGCGGCATCACGCCAGCTGATGCGGCCCAGAGCCATGGCGGCGGCGGCCAGCGTGGGCTCCACCACCGGCATGCCCAGGGCCTGCTGCAGGGGCTCGCGCAGCCAGGCCATGCCGGCACAGCCCAGCACCAGCACCTCGGCACCATCGTCGTCGCGCAGCTGCCGGCCCACGGCCAGGGCCCGCGCCAGGGTCTGGCCACGGTCGCCCAGCTCCGTCACGCCCAGACCCAGGGCGCGCTCGCCGGCCAGCCGGGCGGCCACGCCCATCTCGGCCCAGCGCCGGTGGTGCCGCGGGATCGAGCCCGGCAGGATGGCCACCACCCCGAATCGTTGGCCCAGGGTCAGCGCGGTGAGCACGCCGGCCTCGCCGATGCCCAGCACCGGCCGCGGCAGCTGCTCGCGCAGCAGCGCCAGCCCGGGGTCGCTGAAGCAGGCGATCACGAAGGCCCCCGCGCTCGGTACCAGGGCCTGGGCCTGCGCCAGCAGCGGCAGCGTCACCCGGGCGATGTCCTGCTGGGTCTGCACCCCGGGCGGGCCACCCGGCAGGTCCAGGCAGACGATGGGGATGTGGCTGTGCCCCCGCATCGGCGCCAGCGCCGCATCCAGCCCGGCGGTGACGGCCGCCGTGCTGTTCGGATTGAGGATGTAGAGCGTGGGCGGTGCGTGATCTTTGGGCATGGCCCAGTCTAGGCAGCGCGCCCCCCGCTGCGCAGTGCCGGTTCGTGGGTCGCACTTGCCCTTCGGTTATGGGTGCGGGCGCCGATCGGGTCCCGATCTTGCCTAGGGTCTGACCGTCGTTCCACGAACGGACGACCCGTGCGAGGTCGTCCGCCAGTTTCCCAAGAGACCTGCGCATGAGCATCAACCTTCGACAGATCGAGGTCTTCCGGGCCGTCATGAGCACCGGGTCGATCAGCGGCGCCTCGCGCCTGCTGCACGTCTCCCAACCGGCGGTCAGCCGTCTGCTGGCGCACACCGAGACCCGGGTGGGCTTCGCCCTGTTCGACCGCGTCAAGGGACGCCTGTTCGCCACGCCCGAGGCCAAGCGCCTGTTCATCAGCGTGGAAGAGGTCTACCTCAGCGTGCAGCGCGTCAACGAGCTGGCGCACGACCTCTCGCTGCGCCAGGGTGGTGCATTGCAGATCCTGGCCAGCCCCAGCCTCGGGCAGCGGCTCGTGCCCAGGGCACTGTCCGAGTTCCGCACCGCCCACCCGGACACCCAGGTGACCTTCGAGTTCGTGCCCTATGCCGCCATGCTCGAACGCGTCGCCCAGCAGCAGGCCGACCTGGGCCTGCTGATCATGCCGGTGGACCACCCGAACCTGCAGGTGCGCGCCCTGGGCGAGGGGCGCATGGTCTGCCTGTGCCCCTACGACCACGCGCTGTCACGCAAGGCCACGCTGAGGCTGGACGACCTCGCACCCTATGGCCTGATCGGCTACGACCGCGAGACGCCGTTCGGACGCATGCTCGGCACGATGTACGAGCAGGCCGGTCTGGAGCTCCGCACCACCGTGTCCGTGGGCTCACCGCAGAACGCCTGCGCGCTGGTCGAGGCGGGCGTGGGCATCGCACTGGTCGACGAGTTCTCGGCCTACAGCTGGCCCAGCGGCGAGTTCGTGGTGCGGCCGCTGGCCGATGCGCCGACCTTCCCGGCCAACCTGCTGCACTCGCGCTTCGAGCCCTTGTCGCAGCGTGCCCAAGCCTTCGTGGACATCCTCGGCCGCCTTCTGCGGGCGGAGGGATTCGCCCCGTCGGACCGGTACGGCCAGGCGCCGGCCAGCGCCTCCGCGCTCGCCGCGGCCTGCGGCTGATCACGCAGCAGGCGTTAACGAGGGGTTATGCCCTCGCGATGAATCGGCACGCGACAGCCCCCCGGGCCTGCGCTCAACATGGACCCATCCTGTTGACGCCTGTTCGGGCGCGGAGCCACTGCCTTGATCCCTTCCCTTTCGCACGTCGCCAGCGCCCGTGACGCCTGCGGCGTGTTCACCATCTGCCCCACCCCGTTCACCGAGGACGGCCACGTGGACCTGGAGGCCATCGACCGCCTGGTCGCCCTGCAGGCCGCCATCGGCGTCGCCGGCCTGGCGGTGCTGGGCTTCCTGGGCGAGGCCCACAAGCTCTCGAACGCCGAGCGCGAGGCGGTGATCCACCGCTACCTGGCCGCCGCCGGCAGCCTTCCGGTGTGGGTGGGCGTGCGCGCACTCGGCACCGCCGGTGTGGTCGAGCAGGCGATGCAGGCGCAGGACGTGGGTGCAGCCGCCGTGTTCGCCGCGCCGCTGGACGGCGCCAGCGACGCGCTGCAGTTCGACCACTATGCGGCCATCGCGCGCGCGGTCCGGATCCCGGTCGTGATCCACGACTTCCCGGCCTCCTTCGAGACCGAGATCCGTCCCGAGGTCGTGGCCCGGCTGGCCCTCGAGGGCGGCGTCGACCTGATCAAGATGGAAGAGCCCCCCGTGGGCCAGAAGATCAGCCGCATCCGGGCCCTGTCGGGAGACCGCGTGCGCATCTTCGGCGGCCTGGGCGGCGTCTACTTTTTCGAGGAGCTGCAGCGTGGCGCCGTGGGCACCATGACCGGCTTCGCCTTTCCGGAGGTGCTGGTGGCGATCCACCGCTGCCACGCCGCGGGGGACGTGGCCGGCGCCGCCGCCCTGTTCGACCGCTACCTGCCGCTGATCCGCTACGAGTTCCAGCCGCGCATCGGCCTGGCGCTGCGCAAGCACGTCTACCTGCGCCGCGGCGTACTCGGCAGCGACCACCTGCGCGCGCCCGGCATGACGCTCGATCCGATCACCCGGCAGGAACTGGAAGCCACCGTGGCCCGCGTCGGCCTGCGGCTGGACGTGAGCGGCCCCCAGACGATCGATCTCGGCGGCCCTCGCGGCTGAGTCCCACCCCCTGTTGCGAGAGCCCCTCATGAGTGCCCCCCACGAGACGCCCCTTCCGACCCTGGATCTGACCATCCGCAACGCCCTGGTGCAGACCTCGCGCTCCGCGCTGCGGGTCGATGTCGGCGTGCGCGACGGCCGCATCGTCGCGCTGGCCCCGGACCTGCCGCCCGGCCGCGAGGATGTCGACGCCACCGGCCTGTGGCTGCTGCCCGGCGGTGTCGACAGCCACTGCCACGTCGAACAGCTCAGCAGCGCCGGCGTGATGTGCGCCGACGACTTCGAGTCGGCCAGTGTCTCGGCGGCCTTCGGTGGCACCACCACCATCGTGCCCTTCGCGGCCCAGCACCGCGGCATGGCCATCCCCGAGGTACTGGCCGACTACCACCGCCGCGCGGCGGCCAGGTCGGTCATCGACTACGGCTTCCACCTGATCCTGGCCGACCCGACCGAGGAGGCGCTGAGCACCGATCTGCCGCAGGCCATCCGCGACGGCATCACCTCGCTCAAGGTCTTCATGACCTACGACAAGCTCAAGCTCGACGACTACCAGATGCTGCAGGTGCTGGCCTGCGCAGACGAGCACGGCGCGCTGGTGATGGTGCATGCCGAGAACCACGACATGATCCGCTGGATCGCGGAGCAGCTGCTCAGGCATGGCCACCGCGCGCCGCGCTTCCACACCGTGGCGCACGACGCGAGCGCCGAGGGCGAGGCCACGAACCGCGCCATCGCCCTGGCGCGTCTGCTGGAGGTGCCGGTGATGCTGGTGCACGTCTCGGCCCCCGAGAGCATCGAGATGATCCGCAGCGCCCGCCGCCTGGGGGCCCCGGTCTACGGCGAAAGCTGTCCGCAGTATCTCTACCTGACCGCGGAGGACACCGCCCGGCCCGGCCTGGAGGGCGCCAAGTTCTGCTGCAGCCCGCCGCCACGCGACGCCGCCGGCCAGGCCGCCGTCTTCGATGGTCTGATGGACGGCACGCTCAGCCTCTACAGCAGTGACCACGCGCCCTTCCGCTTCGACGAGAGCGGCAAGCTACCCAAGGGTCCGGCCACCCACTTCAAGGAGATGGCCAATGGCGTGCCGGGGCTGGAGCTGCGGCTGCCGCTGCTGTTCTCGGACGCGGTGGTCGGCGGGCGCATGAGCCCGCAGCAGTTCGTGCAGCTCACCGCCACGCGCCACGCCGAGCTCTACGGCATGGCGCCGCGCAAGGGCGACATCGTGCTCGGTGCCGACGCCGATCTGGCCCTGTGGGACCCGACGCGCCGCACCACCGTGCGTGCCGAGCAGCTGCACGACCGCGTCGGCTACAGCCCCTACGAAGGCCGCGAGCTGACCGGCTGGCCGGTGCAGGTCTGGAGCCGCGGGCGCTGCGTGGTGCGCGACGCCGCGCTGCAGGTGGCGCCCGGCAGCGGCCGGTTCATCGTACGCGGTCGCCCGGGAGCCCTGCCGGCACCCACGTCCGGCAAGCCGGCCTGGATGCGCCGTCTGCTGCCCGAGCTCGCCGACTGAGCCACCGCCAGGACCACGGAGGCCCTGACGGCCGGCATCAGGCCTCGTAGACCTGTTCCCAACGCGCGAAGCCCTTGACCTCGATCGGGTTGCCGAACGGGTCGAGGAAGAACATCGTCGACTGCTCGCCCGGCTGACCGGCGAAGCGCAGCTGCGGCGGCAGCACGAAGTCGATGCCCGCGGCCGTCAGGCGGTCCGCCAGGGCCTGCCACTGCGGCTGCGCCAGGATCAGACCGAAGTGCGGCATCGGCACCAGGTGGTCACCGACCTTGCCCGTGGCGGCGGTGGCGAAAGGCTGACCCAGGTGCAACGAGATCTGATGGCCGAAGAAATCGAAGTCTACCCAGGTCTCGGTGCTGCGGCCTTCGCGGCAGCCCAGGGCATCGCCGTAGAAGCGGCGCGCCAGGTTCAGGTCTGTCACGTTGAAGGCCAAGTGGAACAGGGCGGAGGTGGGAGCGTTCATGGTCGAGGCGGTTGAAGGGTGGGCGCACGGCCCGTGGAAGGACAGCGACCGGCGGGCCCACGCCAGCTGGCCGCCAGGGTACAGGCCGCGCGTCAGTCGTTCTCGAGACCCGCGGCGCGGATCACCTCGGCCCACACCGGCCGCTCCTTGACGGCCAGCTCGAACAGGGCCGCCGGCTTCGACTGGGTGGGCTCATAGGCCATGGTCTCCAGGCGGCTGGCGATCTCCGGCGTGCCCAGGACCTTGTTGAAGGCCTTGTTCAGCACGGCGATGCGTGCGGCCTCGGTGCCGACCGGGGCGACATAGCCGTTCCAGGCGACCGCGTGATAGCGCGGGAAGCCCAGCTCCGCCATGGTGGCCAGCTCCGGCATGCGGCGATCGCGTTGCACGCCCGTGACCGCCAGCGGCAGCAGCTTGCCGCTGGCCAGGTGCGGCTTGATCGAGGTGATGTTCTCGAACACCATGTCCACCTCGCCGCGCACCAGGGCCAAGTCGGCCTCGGCGCCGCCCTTGTAGGGCACATGCAGCAGGTCGATGCCGGCCATGCTCTTGAGCATTTCGGCACTGAGGTGCCCCGTGGTGCCCTTGCCGCCGGAGCCGACCGTCAACTTGCCGGGCTGCTTGCGCGCCAGCGCCACCAGCTCGGCGACCGACTTCACGCCCAGTTCCTTGCGCACCACCAGCACGTTCTGCACCGAGCCAGTCAGCGCGATCGGCACCAACTGGCGGTCCGCGTCGTAGGGCAGCTTCTTGTAGAGCGACTGGTTGATCGCCATGGTCGCCACGTTGGCGTAGGCGATGGTGTAGCCGTCCGGCGCCGCGGTGGCCACGGCCTGGGTACCCACTAGGCCCGAAGCGCCCACCTTGTTGATCACCACCACGGTCTGGCCCAGCTCCCGGCCCATGGCATCGGCCAGCAGGCGCGAGACGATGTCCGGCGTGGTGCCGGTGTTGAAGGGCACGATCAGGGTGATCGGCTTCTCAGGGTAGGCCGCAAGCGCAGGCAGCGCGATGCCGAGGGACAGCACGGCCGCGCCAAGGCGACTCAGACCACGGGCCAGACGAAGATCGACAGCAGCAGACAGGGGCTTCTTGCTCATGGCAGGGTTCCTGGACAACATCCAACATCAAGGGTGCCGGGCACACCCACGCAGAAGGCGTGCCCGGTCGGGATTCAGGCCGCGGGCATCAGCAGCGGCGCCAGGACGGGCAGGTCGACGTTGCCGCCGGACAGCACCAGCACCGCGTCGCGCCCCTCCAGCCTCAGGTGGCCGTGCAGCAGAGCGGCGAGGGCCACCGCGCCGCCGGGTTCGACCAGCAGGTGCAGTTCCTCCAGCGCGAAGCGGATCGCCGCCAGCACCTCGGCATCGCTGACGGCCACGGCCGCGTCCAGCAGCGCACCGTTGATGCTCCAGGGCAGCTCGGCCGGAGTCACCGCCTGCAGCGCGTCACACAGCGAGCTGGCGCCCGGCGGATTCGTCAGCCGCCGGCCATCGGCCAGTGAACGCACGGTGTCGTCGAAGCCGGCCGGCTCGGCCGCCACCAGACGCACCTGCGGGGCGAGCGCGCCCAGCACCAGGCCGCAGCCCGCCATCAGACCGCCACCGCCGCACGGCGCCGCGAAGGTCCCGAGTCGGGCGCGGGCGTCCGCCGGCAGGTCCTCCAGCGCTTCCAGGGCCACCGTGCCCTGGGCCGCCAGCACGTCGGGGTGGTCCCCCGGCGGGATCAGGGTGCCGCCGGTCTCGGCCAGCAGGCGCATGCCGATGGCCTCGCGGCTCTCGCTGCGGCGGTCGTAGTGCACCACCCGGGCGCCGCGCGCCAGGGCCCGGGCGACCTTGTTGCGCGGCGCATCCGCCGGCATCACCACGGTGGCGGGCACGCCCAGGCTCCGGGCCGCCCAGGCGATGGCTTGGCCGTGGTTGCCGGTGGAGTAGGCCACCACGCCACGGGCGCGCGCCTGCGGTGACAGCGCCAGCAAGGCGGCGAGCGCCCCGCGGGCCTTGAACGAGCCGGTGACCTGCAGGCATTCGGTCTTCAGCCACACCGGCGCACCGGCGACCTGATCGAGCGCCTCGGAACGCAGCAGCGGCGTGCGGCGCACCTGTCCGGCGATGGCCCTCGCGGCGCGCTGCACGTCGTCGAGGTCGGGCACCCGCAGACGGCCCAGCAGTTCATGGTCGATGCGTTCGGGCAAGGCGCCCCGGGTGCCCGAACGCTCGCTGGCCGACAGGCCACTGACCAGGGTGGCGGACATGGTGGACATGGCAGCTCCTCACTTCGGGGACCAAACGGCGGGGGCCACGCTGCCGGCATGGGCGGTCAGGTGGGTGTAGGCCTCGGGCCGGCGGTGGGCGGCGAAGTTGAAGATGGTCTCGCGACCCAGGCGGCACATGTCGAGGTCGCAGTCGGCCACGGCCAGCTCGTCCACCCAGCGGGTGGTGCGGGCCATCACCTCACCTTGCGGGTTGACTATGATGGAGTGCCCCTGCAGCTCGTGTCCGTCCTCGCTGCCGGCCTTGGCGACCGCGACGGCGAAGCAGGCGTTCTGGTAACAGCCGGCCTGCACCGAGAGCTCGGAGTGGAAGACCCGCAGGTGATGGGCCTCGAAGCCGCGGTTCTCCATGTTCAGGCTGGGCGTGTTGTAGCCCAGCATGACCAGCTCGACCTGCTGCATGCCGAGCTCGCGCCAGGACTCGGGCCAGCGCCGGTCGTTGCAGATCAGCATGCCCATGTTGACGCCATCGAGCCGCCCCGCCGGCGCCCGCACCACCGGGAAGCCCAGGTTGCCGACCTCGAAATAGCGCTTCTCCAGATGCTGCACGCGGCGGTTCGGGGCGTACTCCACATGGCCGGGCAGGTGGATCTTGCGGTACTTGAGCACGATCTCGCCGTCCGGGCCGATGACCACCGAGGTGTTGAAGCGGCGCTTGCGCAGCACGCCGTGCTCGTCGGGCTCGTGGGCGATCTCGGCGTAGCCCAGGTAGACCGTCAGCCGCAGGCGACGGATGGCGGCGAACAGCGGCGCGGTGGCCGGCGACGGCAGCGCCGATTCGTACCACTGGTCAGCCTCGTCGAGGTCCTCGTGGTACCAGCGGGGAAAGAAGGTGGTGAGCGCCAGCTCGGGAAAGACGACGACCTCGGCACCGCGGTGGTGAGCCTGCTCCAGCAGCCGCACCATGCGGGCCACCGCGACATCGCGGCCATCGGACTTCTGCAGAGGCCCCATCTGGGCGGCGGCGACCGTGAGGGTACGGTTCATGGTCAAGGACTCGGTGAAACAGGTGGAGGAAGGCGCCCACCTGGATCACGTCCATCAGGGTCGGTGCGGCGGGCCCGGATGAAGTCCAGTCTAGAAGTCGGCGCGGGCGGGCGCCATTGCGCACATGTGCGTCACCCGTGTCCACAGGTTATGGGTCGGTGCCGTGCCTCACCACATGCCGCACCGTGTCTCGGCCGGGTGCACCCAGGCGCCGATGCACACGGGCGACTCACGCCATTAACCGCCGGTTAAGGGGTGCATGTGATTTGGCAAGCGACAGGCCGGGGGGCCGTCCGTGAACATCCAGCCATCGACCCCACCCTGACCGGAGCCCCTCGCATGCCCACCGTGAACGCCACCCGTCCCTTCGTGTCTCCGCTGCTCGCCCTGACCCTGGCAGCGGCAGCCTGCGGTGCCGGCGCCCAGCCGGGCGCGCCGATCAGGACCGCCCTGGACCCGACCTTCGCGCCGCAGGCCATGATCAAGCTCGGTGGCGGCGTGCAGGGCTTCAACGTCGACCTGGGCGAGGAACTGGCCAGGCGCCTGAACCGCAAGCTCGACGTCGAGACCACCGAGTTCTCGGGCCTCATCCCGGGCCTGAACAGCGGCAAGTACGAGTTCCTGCTCGCGCCGGTCACGGTGACGCCCGAGCGCGCCAAGGCCCTGCTGTTCACCGAGGGCTACACCGAGACCAACTACACCTTCATCGGCCGCAAGGGCGTGCCGGCCTTCGCCGCGCTGGAGGACCTCAAGGGCAAGACCCTGGCCGTGAACAAGGGCTCCAACTACGAAGGCTGGGCCCGCGACAACATGGCGAAGTACGGCTTCAGGTTCGAGGTCTACGGCAGCAATGCCGACGCGCTGCAGGCCGTGCTGTCCGGCCGCGCCGACTTCAACCTGGCGGGCAGCACCGTGGCCGGCTGGGCCGCCAAGCAGAACCCGCAGCTGGTGGCCGGCCACACGATCAAGACCGGCCTGGTGTGGGCGATCCCGTTCCGCCTGAACGACAAGGCCGGCCGCGACCAGGTGTCCAACGCGCTGAAGTGCATGAAGCTCGACGGCACCCTGGCCAGGCTGGCCCTCAAGTGGTACGGCTACGAGCCTGCCGCCGGCAGCGTCGAACGCACCGTGTCGCCGGGCCACGGCGTGCCGGGCACCGAGCACTACGACCCCACGCCCGTCACCCCCAAGTGCTCCTGAGCACGCACCGTGTGACCTTTGGCCGAATCGACGATGAGTGCTCCTCTGCTTGAACTGGTGGGCCTGCGCAAGGCCTATGGCTCCCACGAGGTCCTGCGCGGAGTGGACCTGCGCGTGCGCGAGGGTGAGCTGGTCTGCGTGATCGGCCCCTCGGGCTCGGGCAAGAGCACGCTGCTGCGCTGCTGCAACCGGCTGGAGGTGCCGACCGCCGGTCAGGTCGTGATCGACGGACGGGACATCCTGCGCGCCGACGTCGACATCAACGCGGTGCGCCAGGGGGTGGGCATGGTGTTCCAGCACTTCAACCTCTACCCGCACCTGAGCGTGCTGGACAACATCACGCTCGCGCTGCGCCATGTGCAGCGGCTCGACCGCCGCGAGGCCGAGGAGCTGGCACGGGCCGCCCTGGCGCAGGTGGGCCTGGCCGACAAGGCGGGCGCCTTTCCGGGGCAGCTCTCGGGTGGCCAGCAGCAGCGCGTGGGCATCGCCCGCGCGGTCGCCCTCAAGCCCCGGATCATGCTGTTCGACGAACCCACCAGTGCGCTCGACCCCGAGCTGGTCGACGAGGTGCTGCGCGTGATGCGCCAGCTGCGCGAGCGCGGCATGACCATGCTGGTGGTCACCCACGAGATGGCCTTCGCCCACGCGGTGGCCGACCGGGTGGTCTTCATGGACGAAGGCGTGGTGGCGGAGGAAGGCAGCGCCGAGCAGATCTTCGAGCAGCCCCGCCACCCGCGCACCCGCGCCTTCATCGGGCGCTACACCGACACCCGCACCGGCGCGCTGGCCTCACCCCGCACGGTGGCCGCATGAGCGCCGACGCCAGCGCCCCATCGGGCCTGTGGTTCACCTTCTTCAACCCGGCCATGGCCCTGCAGTACGGCCCGGACGTGGCGGCCGGCATCCTGGTCACCGTGGGCGTGGGCCTGGCGGTGGTGATCACCGGCGTGCTGTGCGGTCTGGGCCTGGCGATCGCCCGGGCCGGCGGCCGGCGTCTGCTGAGCGTGCCCGTGGTGATCTACAGCGACGTGCTGCGCTCGCTGCCGCCGCTGGTCATCCTGATGGTGCTGTACTTCGGCCTGCCCTCGCTCGGCTGGCCGCTGTCATCGTTCACCGCGACCTGGGCCACGCTGTCGCTGGTGCTGGCCGCCTATGCGCAGGAAAGCCTGTGGGCCGGCCTGAACGCCCTGCCCAAAGGCCAGATGGAAGCGGCCCGCTCCACCGGCCTGAGCTGGTGGCAGGCCATGCGCCTGGTGCTGCTGCCGCAGGCCCTGCGCCACGCCACGCCGCCGCTGACCAACCGCATCATCTCCACCACCAAGAACACCGCGCTGGGCTCGGTGGTGGCGCTCAGCGAGATCCTGGGCAACGCCCAGGCGGCCTCGGCCACCGCCGGCAACCCCACCCCGCTGACCCTGGCGGCGGTGGCCTACCTCGCGGTGTTCGTGCCGGTGGTCGCCCTGGCGCGCTGGCTGGAACGCCGCGCGCGCACGCACTGAGAGTCCCGACATGGATGCCCTGCTCGAGAACTTCTTCAACCTCGCCGTCTACCAGCAGGTGCTGCCCTACCTGCTGCGCGGCCTTTGGACCACGCTGTGGCTGTCGGCCCTGGTGATCCCGCTGGGGGCCGCCGGCGGCCTGGCGCTGGCCCTGGTGCAGACCCAGACGCATCGCCGCGGCCTGGGCTGGAGCGTGATCGCGGCGATCGACTTCCTGCGCGCCTTCCCTCCAATGGTGCTGCTGATCTTCCTGTACTTCGGCCTGCCCTTCCTGGGCGGCGACGTGCCCAAGCTGGTGGCCATCGTGCTGGCCTTCGTGCTCAACAGCGCCTCGTACTTCGCCGAGGTCTTCCGCGCCGGCATCCAGGCGGTACCCCAAGGCCAGATGGAGGCAGCCCGCTCCACCGGTCTTTCACTGGCGCAATCGCTGCGCTGGGTGGTGCTGCCACAGGCGGTACGGCAGGTGGCGCCCGACCTGGTGGGCAACGCGATCGAGGTGGTCAAGATGACGACCATCGCCAGCGTGGTCGGGATGCCCGAACTGCTGCGCGCCGCGCGCGACACCCAATCGCTGGTCTACAACCCCTCGCCCATCGTGCTGGCCGCTGGCCTGTATCTGCTGCTGCTGTGGCCGATGACCCGTTGGGTGGCCAAGCTGGAGACCCGCCGTGGTGCATGGGCCTGAATCACCCACCGGCACCTCCCGCCGACGCCAAAGCCACAGCGTCCTGACGATCCAATCCCCGCATCACCCCATCCCCGATGCGCATTGGACGCGCATCGTCCCCCTCTGCTGCAATGCCTGTCAGGACGCGTGATGACGTCCGCCATCGACAGGAGACTTGCATGCAATCCCACCGCCGTCGTGCGGCGCTCGGCCTGCTGGCCGGGGCCGCCGGGCTGGCCTCCGGCCTGGCCCGTGCCCAATCCGCCGCCTGGCCGTCGCGGCCGCTGAAGATCGTCGTGCCCAATGCGCCGGGAGGCACGTCGGACATCATCGCGCGGCTGATCAGCAAGCCGCTGCAGGACGCGCTGGGCGTGCCGGTGGTGGTCGACAACCGCAGCGGGGCCAGCGGCAATCTGGGCGCCCAGGCGGTGGCACAGGCCACCGACGGCCACACGCTGCTGCTGGCCGACGTGGGCTCGCTGGCGATCGCACCGGTGATCTTCGACAACCTGGGCTACAGCCCCGAACGGGACCTCAAGGGCGTCACGCTGCTGGCCAGTGCGCCGCATCTGCTGGTGGTCAGCCCGGGCGTGCCGGCGGCCACGCTGGCGGAGCTGGTCGCGCTGTCGAAGAAGACGCCGGTGTCGGTGGCCATCCCCGGTGGCGGCACGCCCAACCACCTGGCCACGGTGCAGATCGCCCAGACCACCGGCCTGCAGTGGACGCCGGTGCCCTACCGCGGCGGCGCGCCCGCCGTGGCCGACACGGCCGCCGGCGCCACGCAGGCCGTGCTCAACGGCATGCCGGCCACGCTGCCGCTGGTGCAGGCCGGCCGGCTCAAGGCCATCGGCGTGAGCCGGGCCACGCGCAGCCCGCTGCTGCCGCAAGTGCCCACGCTGGCCGAGCAGGGGCTCAAGGGCTTCGAGTCGGGCACCTGGCAGGGGCTGATGGCGCCGGCCTCGATGCCGCGCGAGCACCTGGACAAGCTCAATGCGCTGGTGGTCGGTCTGATCCGCTCGCCCGCGCTGCGCGCACCGCTGGTGCAGGCCGGGCTGGAGGTGCAGACGCGCACGCCGGCCGAGACCGATGCCCACATCAGCCGCGAGCGCGAACGCTGGCGCGCCGTGGTGCGCGCGGCCGGCGGCGCCATCGCCGGCACCAGCTGAGCAGGACCGTAGCCGATGACCGACACGACTTCCGTCCCCCGCCTGAGCCCGGCCACGCTCGAGGCCTTCGCCTGCGGCCTGTTCGAGCGCGCCGGCATGGACGCCGACAAGGCCGCCAGCGTCGCCCGGCTGCTGGTGCAGACCGACACCCTCGGCCGTCGCACCCACGGGCTGGCGATGGCGCCGCTGTACCTGGCCGACATGGCGCGCGGCGGCCTGCAGGGCCGCGGCCAGATCGAGGTGGTGAGCGACCGCGGCGTCACCGCCGTCTGGGACGGCCACTACCTGCCGGGCCTGTGGTTGATGGAGCAGGCGATCGCCTGCGGCGTCGAGCGGGCGCTCCAGCATGGCGTGGCCTGCCTCGCGATCCGCCGCAGCCACCACATCGGCAGCCTGGCCACGCTGGTGCGCCTGGCCACCGAGCAGGGCTGCATCGCCTGGATCAGCAACTCCGAGCCGGCCGCCCGGCGGGTCGCGCCTTACGGTGGACGTGAGGCGCTGTTCACGCCCAATCCGATGGCCTTCGGCTGGCCGGCCGACGACCATCCGGTGCTGATCGACCTGTGCGCGTCCATCACCACCACCTCGATGACGCGCCAGCTGCACGCCCGCGGAGAGCAGTTCGAGCACCCCTGGCTGCTGGACGGCGCCGGCCGCCCGACGCGCGACCCGGCGGTGCTCGAACATGCCGAGCCGCGCGGCTCGCTGCAGCTGGTCGGCGGCCAGGACCACGGCCACAAGGGCTACGGCCTGGCGCTGATGATCGAGGCGCTGAGCCAGGGCCTGTCGGGCCACGGCCGCGCCGATGCCCCGTCGCGCTGGGGTGGCAACGTCTGGCTTCAGGTGATGGATCCCGAGGCCTTCGCCGGCGCCGAGGCCTTCGCCACGCAGACCGGCCATCTGGCCGCGGCCTGCCGGGCCAATGCGCCGGTCGACCCGGCGCGGCCGGTGCGGCTGCCGGGCGATGCGGCCGAGCAGCACCGCCAGCAGGCGCTGGCCGACGGGCTGCAGTGCTCGCCACAGGCCTGGGCGGCGCTCGGCGACTGGGCGCAGCGGCTGGGCGTGGCGCTGCCGACGGGCTGAGGGCCGGACGAGGACGGCGTCCAAGGGGCCGCGGCACCGGGGATTCGGTCGGCCGTCTTGCCGACAGGTCCGCCGAGCGCCTATCCTCGCGCCCATGCCCAATCCCACCGCCCTTTGCGAGACCTCCCTCGGCAACTTCACCGTCGAGCTCTACACCGACCGCATGCCCGTGACCGCGGGCAACTTCATCCAGCTCGCGCGCAGCGGCTTCTATGACGGTCTGCACTTCCACCGCGTGATCAACGGCTTCATGGCGCAGTTCGGCTGCCCGCACAGCCGGGATCCGAAGAGCCCGCGCGCGGGCACCGGCAACGGCCCCGACGGCACCATCGCCGACGAGTTCCCGGCCGACGCCAAGCTGTCCAACGAGCCCGGCACGCTGTCGATGGCCAACACCGGCGACGCCAACAGCGGCTCCTGCCAGTTCTTCATCAACACCGTGCACAACGACTTCCTCGACTGGTTCTCGCCCGGCCCGTCGCGCCACCCGGTCTTCGGCCGCGTGATCGAGGGCATGGACGTGCTGCGCCAGATCGAGAAGACCCGCACCGACCGCAACGACCGCCCGGTCACGCCGGTGCGCATGGAGCGCATCACGGTGCAGGAGGCGTGAGCCAGCGGCACGCCCGGCCCGCGGCGCGGCCGCCGGGTGCGGCCTGATGCTGCAGTTCAGCCAGCTGCGCTGCTTCGTCGCCGTGGCCGGCGAGCGGCACTTCGGCCGCGCCGCCGCCCGGCTGAACATGACGCAGCCGCCGCTCAGCCGCCAGATCCAGCAGCTGGAGCATGCACTCGGCCTGCAGCTGCTGGAGCGCGGCCCGCACGGCGTGCGCCTGACCCCGGCCGGACGTGCCTTCCTGCCCGAGGCCGAACGCCTGCTGTCGGCCGCCGTCGAGGCCGAGCTGACCGCGCGCCGGGCGCTGCGCGGCGAGCTGGGCACGGTGCGCGTCGGCTATGTCGGCGGCGCCAGCTTCGCGCTGCTGCCGCAGCTGGTGGCACGCGCCCGCCAGCAGCTGCCGGGCGTCGAGCTGCTGCTGCGCGACATGAGCTCGGCCGAGCAGTTCGAGGCCCTGCGCGCCGGCCGGCTCGACGTCGGCCTGGTGCGTCCGCCCATCCCTGACGCCGGACTGGAGCGGCAGCTGCTGGTCCGCGAGCCCTTCGTCGCCGTGCTGCCGGCCGATCACCCGCTGGCTGCCCGCCCGCAGCTCACGCTGCAGGACCTGCACGAGCAGCCGATGGTGATGTACGAGCCCGCCCAGGGCGGCCGGCTCTACGAGCTGATCAGCAGCGCCTGCCAGACCGCGGGCGTCGCACCGCGCCCCGCGCAGTCCGTGCGTCAGACCTATGCGCTGCTGGGTCTGGTGGCGGCCGGCGTGGGCCTGGCCCTGCTGCAGACCTCGGCCACACGGCTGCAGATGGACGGCACGGTCATCCGCCCGATCACGCTGCCGGCCCAGGTGGTCTCCGAACTGCACCTGGTCTGGCGCGCGCGCGATGCGGACGAGCATCCGGCGATCGCGCGGCTGGTGGCGCTGGCGGCGGAGCTGGCCTCGCAGAGCCAGGCAGGCCCCCAGGCCATCCGCCCAGGCCCGCACTGAACCGCCGCCACAGCCTGCGGACCGAGGCCTGACGCCTGAGGCGCTGCGCCATCCGACACCTGACGGACGACCGCCGGCCCCAGCGCTTGCCGCACGGGCGGCACACGCTCATCCTGTGCGTCAGGATCGGCGATGACATGGACCGGCGGGGGGCCGGTCCGGCGCGCCGTCCGTCAGCGGTCGCCAGGGCCGTGGCGGCCCGCACGGCGCGGCGCCCCGCCAGGGCCCCGACCAGGAGTCCAGGACCATGGCCTGTCACGCCACCGCCTTCCGCCCATCCACCCGCGCACGCTGGGTACGGTCACGGCTCTTCATCCTGAGCGTCAGCCTGGGCTTGGTGCCGCCACCCGCACCCGCCATCGGCTGCATGGACCTTGAAGAGCGCATCGACCGTCTGGAGTCACGCATGAGCGCACTGGCGGACGAGGACGCTGACGTCAACGCCGTCAATGCGGCCTGCCTGGCCACGACGCTGGTCCAGTTCCGCAAGCGCCATGACCGCGGTGACGCGATCCGCATGCACTCGCAGTGCGCGATGCTGGCCTGTCTGGCCGCCTCGAACTACGGCGCTTGCATGGGATCTCAGGGGCGCTTCGTCAACCTGGCGCTGGACATGCACCTGATGCGTGTGGCGTTGACGCGCGGGCAGTGCGACTGAGCGACTGAGCCGCTGGGGCCTTCACCCGCCTTCACCCGCCCCGGCCACGGAAAGCCGGCCGCGCCGGTGGCCGGCTCACGACGTCAATCGCCGACGTACTGCGGATGCCGCTCGCGGATCTCGTCGGCATGGCGCAGCGTGCCGCCCAGATGCTGACGCAGTGCGGCCTGGCAGGCGGCGGCATCGCGTGCGGCCAGGGCATCGGTGATCCTCAGGTGGTCGGTCAGGATCTGCGCCATCTTGCCGGCCACCGGCAGGTGCAGGCGGCGCAGGCGGTCGACATGGCCATTGCGCTGGTGGACCAGCTCACCGAGTTCGGCCGCACCGGCGGCCTGCAGGATCTGCTGGTGGAAGGCGCGGTCGAGGGCGACGAAGTGCTCGGTATCAACCGCCGCGGCGGCCACGCGCTGCTGCTCGATCAGGCTCCTCAAGACGGGCAGCAGGCGTTCGAGCAGGGCGGCCTCGGTCGCCTCGCACAGCGTGGCCAGGGCTTCGAGTTCGAGCGCACGGCGCAGGAAGTGCGACTGCCGCGCCACGCTCAGACTGATGCGGCTGACGACGGTGGCATGCTGCGGAAAGATGTCGACCAGGCCTTCCTCGCCGAGCTTGATCAGCGCGTCGCGCACGGGGGTCTGGCTGAGGCCGAAGGCTTCGGCCAGTTCGACGCGGGAGAGCACGGTGCCGGGCGGCAGGTCCAGCCGCACGATCATCTCGCGCAGGTGTTCGAAGACCTGCGGGGCGGCGTGGCGTTGACGATCGAGCTTGAAGGTGGGAAGCGACGGCATGACGGGCTGCATTCTAGGAACCGTCCCTCGGGCTTGGGTTGGTCGGTGATCGGCTGGGGTTGGGGGAAGGGCGCGCCCGAGCTGGCCGCGCATTTCGACAGTGGGATCTCCGCGGGGTCATCGGGGGTGGGGTGGGGGCCCCTCCTCCTACGGAAAAGTCGTCGGGGCCCCCCCCCCACCCCCGCTGACCGGCACGCGGCCGGTGCGCGCAGAGCACCGCGCACGTCGACGCTCATCACATCCGCCAACACCGGCCCGGCATGGCAGCAGCACCTGCATCCGCATCGGCTCCGTCACCCCTGGCCGCCCACGTGCCGCCACACCACACGCTGCCAGAGCGGTGGCAGGGGGTGAGGGCTTGGGGTGGCCGGCCGACGACTTTTCCGTAGGAGGAGGCCGGCCACCCCAAGCCCGATCCCCACGCTCAATCCCCTCAACACCCAAGCCCAAGCACACCCCCACCCGCAGGACCGAAACCACGCACTCAAACACCCCACCCGACACCCCCACCCGTCGGCATCTTCCCCCACCCCGCCCCCACACCCCCCCAGCGCCACCCCGCATTGACGCACTAATACATTAGTGCTTTACTCTCGCCCCATGAGCTCCCCGACCCACCGCAAGACCCCGGCGGAACTGCGCAGCGCCCGCTGGCTCGCCCCCGACGACTTCCGCTCCTTCGGCCACCGCTCGCGCGTCATGCAGATGGGCTACGCCGCGGACGACTGGAAGAACAAGCCACTGATCGCCATCGTCAACACCTGGAGCGATGCCAACCAGTGCCACAGCCACTTCAAGCAGCGCGTCGATGACGTCAAGCGCGGCATCCTCCAGGCCGGCGGCTTCCCGCTGGAACTGCCCGCCATCTCCCTGAGCGAAAGCATGGTCAAGCCGACCACCATGCTCTACCGCAACTTCCTGGCGATGGAAACCGAGGAGCTGCTGCGCAGCCACCCCGTCGACGGCGCCGTGCTGATGGGCGGCTGCGACAAGACCACGCCCGGCCTCGTCATGGGCGCCGTGTCCATGGGCATCCCCTTCATCTACCTGCCCGCCGGCCCGATGCTGCGCGGCAACTGGAAAGGCCAGGTGCTGGGCTCCGGCTCCGATGCCTTCAAGTACTGGGACCAGCGCCGCGCCGGCCAGCTCGGCGAGCAGGCCTGGCAGGAGATGGAGGCCGGCATCGCCCGCAGCCACGGCACCTGCATGACCATGGGCACCGCCGCCACCATGATGGGCATCGCCGAGGCCTGCGGCCTGACCCTGCCCGGTGCCAGCAGCATCCCCGCGCCCGATGCCAACCACATCCGCATGAGCGCGGCCTGCGGCCGCCGCATCGTCGAGATGGTGTGGGAGGACCTGAGCCCCGCGCGCCTGCTCAGCCGCGCCCACTTCGAGAACGGCATCGCCTGCGCGATGGCCATGGGTTGCTCGACCAACGCCGTCATCCACCTGATCGCGATGAGCCGCCGCGCCGGCCACCCGGTCAGCCTCGACGACTTCGACGCCTTCAGCCGCCGCGTGCCGGTGCTGGCCAACATCCGGCCCAGCGGCGACAAGTACCTGATGGAGGACTTCTACTACGCCGGCGGTCTGCCGGGCCTGCTCTCGCGCATCCGGGCGCACCTGAACACCGACGTCATGACGGTCAATGGCCGCACCCTCGGCGAGAACCTGCAGGGCGCCGAGGTGCATGACGACGACGTCATCCGCCCGGTCGACAACCCGATCTACGCCGAGGGCGCGCTGGCCGTGCTGCGCGGCAACCTGGCGCCCGACGGCGTGGCCATCAAGCCGAGCGCCTGCGCGCCGCACCTGCTGCGCCACACCGGCCGCGCCGTCGTCTTCGACGACTACCCGAGCCTGAAGAAGGCCGTCGACGACCCCGATCTGGACATCACCGGCGACGACATCCTGGTGCTGCGCAACGCCGGCCCGCGTGGCGCCGGCATGCCCGAGTGGGGCATGCTGCCGATCCCCACCAAACTGCTCAAGCAAGGCGTCACCGACATGCTGCGCCTGAGCGACGCCCGCATGAGCGGCACCAGCTACGGCGGCTGCCTGCTGCACTGCGCGCCGGAGGCGGCCGTCGGCGGCCCGCTGGCCCTGGTGCGCACCGGCGACCGCATCAGCGTGGACGTGCCCGAGCGGTCCATCCACCTGCACGTCAGCGACGAGGCGCTGGCCGAGCGCCGCGCCGCCTGGACGCCACCGCCCGCGCGCTGGCAGCGCGGCTACGGCTGGATGTTCGGACAGCACATCCTGCAGGCCGACCAGGGCTGTGACTTCGACTTCCTGGAGACCACCTTCGGCCCGCCGGTGCCCGAGCCCGACATCTTCTGACGCCGCGCACCGTCACATCCCACGCCCCCGCCGCCCGACCCGAGACCCCCGATGACCCACGACATGAACCCCGAGACCCGCCGCCAGCTGATGGGCGTGAGCACCGCCACGCTGTGCACCGCGCTGTTCAAGCGCGGCCTGCGCAACCAGTGCATCCAGGACGTGCGGCCGCTGCGCCCCGGCCTGCCCAACATGGTCGGCCCGGCCTACACGCTGCGCTACATCCCGGCGCGCGAGGACCTGAACGGCATCGCCGTCTTCCAGAACGCCGACCATCCGCAGCGCGTGGCCGTCGAGCAGTGCCCGGCCGGCGCGGTGCTGGTCATCGACAGCCGCAAGGACGCCCGTGCCGCCTCGGCCGGCGGCATCCTGGTCGCCCGCCTGATGCAGCGCGGCGCGGCCGGCATCGTCACCGACGGCGGCTTCCGCGATTCGCCTGACATCGCGCGTTACGAGATGCCGGCCTACCACCAGCGTCCGAGTGCGCCGACCAACCTCACGCTGCACCAGGCCGTCGACATGAACCTGCCCATCGGCTGCGGCGACGTCGCCGTGTGGCCGGGTGACGTGGTCGTCGGCGATGCCGAGGCGGTGGTCGTGATCCCCGCCCACCTGGCCGACGAGATCGCCGCCGAGGCCGTCGAGATGACCGCCTTCGAGGACTTCGTGCAGGAGGAGGTGATGAAGGGCCGCGCCGTCATCGGCCTGTACCCGCCGACCACCGAGGCCGCACGCCAGGACTTCGCCGCCTGGCGCGAGCGCACCGGGCGCTGAACCCCGCGCGACGCGCGCCCTTTCCCAGACGACAGAACACAGGAGACACCCATGACCACCCGCCGCCACCTGCTGCAGGGCCTCGGCCTGGCCCCGCTGGCCGCCGCCCTCGGCACCGCCCTGCCCACCGGCGCCCGTGCCCAGGCCGCCTGGCCCACGGCCAAGCCGATCACCTATGTCGTGCCCTTCACGGCCGGCGGCACCACCGACGTGGTCGGCCGCACGATCACGGCCAAGCTGGCCGAGAGCCTGAAGCAGACCTTCGTCGTCGACAACCGGCCGGGCACCGGCGGCGGCCTGGCCAGCACCCACGTGGCCAAGCAGCCGGCCGACGGCTACACCCTGCTGGGCGGCACCATCAGCACCCACGCCATCAACGCCGGCCTCTACAAGAACCTGGGTTACGACCCGGTCAAGGACTTCGAGCCGGTCTCGCTGATCGGCTTCCTGCCCAACGTGCTGCTGGTGTCGACCAGCCTGGGCGTCAACAGCGTGGCCGAGCTGATCGCGCTGATGAAGAAAGACGAGAAGCAACGCACCTTCGCCTCGTCGGGCGCCGGCACGTCCACGCATCTGGCCGGCGAGCTGCTGGCCGATCTGGTCAACCTGCCGCTGCAGCACATCCCCTACAAGGGCACGCCGCCGGCGATGGTCGATGTCTCGCAGGGCCTGGTCACCTTCATGTTCGACCAGCTGACGGCCGCGCTGCCGCTGATCCAGGCCGGCAAGATGAAGGTGCTGGCCGTCACCAGCCCGAAGCGCTCGCCGGCCAGCCCGGCCACGCCGACCATGGTCGAGGCCGGCGTGCCGGGCTTCGAGATGTTCTCCTGGCAGGCGGTGTACGCGCCCAAGGGCACGCCCAAGCCCGTCGTCGACCGTCTGCACGACGAGATCGTCAAGGCGCTGAAGACGCCCGAGGTGCGTGACAAGCTGACGTCCCTCGGCATGGAGGTGGTGGGCTCCAGCCCGGCCGAGCTGGCCGCGCTGATGGCGCGCGAGATCCCGCGCTGGGCGGCGCTGATCCGCAAGTCGGGTGCGACGGTGAACTGAGCGGGCGCCCGCCGCGGCGACGCACGCGGCGCATTCGAGGAGGACGACACGGTCGACCGCCAGGCGTGCCCCGTGATGGTGCTAACCTGCCCGTGCTGCAGGACGCTGGCACGGGCCGGCTCCGCATCGCGCCATGGTCTTCCGTCTGTTCTCCTCCCTGCTCGGCCGGGCCGCGCCGACGCCTGCCACCCCCGGGCCGGGCGCCGGCGGACCGCCCTCGATACCCGGCGCGCTGCCCACCCGCAGCGCCCCCCCGCCGCACGCGGCCGCGCTGGCCGCCGCACGCCTGTCCGAGCCGCCCCCCGACTGGTCGCCCACGGCCGAGGTCGGCCATCTGTGCCGCCCGCTGCTGGGTGCCGGCGGCGTGCTGGCCGGGCTGGAGATGGCCCCGCTGGGCGAGCCGGTGCGGCCGCAGTCGCCGGTGCAGCACGCGCAGCGCCACGCGGCCGTGCGGGCGGTCTTCGGCGCGATGCAGTCGGCGCTCGGCCATCACCCGCTGGCACTGGCCGAACTGTCGCTGCGCGACCTCTTCCTCTGCCAGGCCGAGCCGCTGTGCCGGCGCGGCATGTACCTGGTGCTGCGCCCCGACGAGAGCAGCCGCGACACCCGCGCGGTGGCCGCCCTGCTGCGGCGGCTGCGCCAGGCCGGCGCCTGCCTGGGCTGGCGGCCCGAGGACGCGGGCGCCGACGGCCTGCCCGGCCGGCCCGATTTCCTGGCGCTGTCGGTTCCCCAGCGCGACCACGGCCCGGCCTGGGAGAGCGCGATCGGTGCGGCCACCACCGCCTGGCCCGAGCTGCCGCTGCTGCTGCTCGATCCGCTGCCGCTGCCACTGGCCGAACGCCTGCTGCAGGGCCCGGTGGTGATGTCGGCGGCCAGCGTCGGGCTGTGCGAGGCGCCGCTGGGCGCCGATGCCCCCTCGGCCCTGGCGCTGCGGCTGCTGCCGGTGCTGGGCCTGCTGGGCCGGCTCGACGAGAGCCGCGCCCGCCAGGCCTTGCGCCACGGCGATCCGCTGGTGACCCAGCACCTGCTGTCCGAGCTCAACCAGATGCCCGGCATGCCGACCGGCGGCGTCACCACGCTGGCCCAGGCCCGCAAGCGCCACGGCGACGACGCCCTGCGCGAGGCCAGCCTGCGCCTGCTGGCCCGCAGCGCACCACGGCGTCCGGGCACCCCGCTGCTGCACGCGCTGGCGCTGGCCCGCGCCCGGCTGCTGCACCGCCTGGGCCAGCAGCAGCACGAGCCGCAGGCGCCCATGCTCTACGTGCTGGGCCTGGCCACGGTGATCCCCGAACTGCTGCAGGCCGATGTCGACGACTGCCTGGCCCGCCTGCTGCTGCCGCCCGAGGCGCTGGCGGCGATCGCCGAGCAGGAGGGGCCGTGGATGCGTTACCTGACGCTGCTGCGGGCCCTCGAACGCAACGATCTGGTGGCGGTCGAGGCCCTGTCGGCCGGCTTCGGTGGGCTCGGACCGGTGCTGCAGGCCCTGCGCAGCGCCTGGCTCGGGCCCTGACCCGCGGCACGGCGTGACATCGGACCGGCCCTGCCCCATCCAGGCGGGGGATCGGCCACCGCCCGGCCCCGTCTCGCAACATCGGCTTTGCAATCGGCGTACAGAGTGCGGCCGCACGCACACGCCACCGGCCCGCCCTCTCGAACACACGCCATGCACGCGCAGTACCCGATCCCGCTCCCGTTCCCGTTCCAGCGCCCGTCACGTCAGCCCGCGGCCACGCCGGGCCGCGCCCGTCCACTCGCCCTGAGCCTGGGGCTGAGCCTGCTGGCCGCCCTCGGCGCACCGGCGGCCCACGCCGTGACCACCACCAGCGAGGCCTCGGCCTGGGAGCAGGCCGACTACAGCACGCCCTCGCTGCTCGACGGCGTGGCCAGCCTCGTCACCAACACCGGCACCGGCTGCAGTGGCAGCCTGCTGGCCGGCGGCGGCTGGGTGCTGACGGCCGCCCACTGCGTGACCGACGACAGCGGCGCGATCGACGTCGCCAGCCTGAGCCTGAACTTCGCCTCCGGCACGGTCAGCGCCTCGGTCAGCAGCGCCAGCCAGATCATCGTGGCCAGCGGCTGGACGGGCGCGGTCAGCGGCGGCAGCGACCTCGCCCTGATCCAGCTCGACACCGCCATCACCACGATCGCCGGCTACACGGTCTACGACGGCACGCTGAGCGCCGGTCAGGATGTGCTGCTGGCCGGCTACGGCTACACCGGCAGCGGCGACAGCGGCTACACCAGCGGCACCTTCGGCACCCTGCACTGGGGCTACAACGAGTACGACAGCAGCTACGCCGGCAGCACGACCGGCTACAACCTCTACGACTTCGACGACGGCACGCAGACGGCCAATGTCCTGGGCCGGCGCAGCAGCAGCACCGGCCTGGGCGCCGACGAGGCGCTGATCGCCCCCGGCGACTCCGGCGGCGGCAGCTTCGTCGAGGTCGACGGCCAGCTCTACCTGGTCGGCGTGCACTCGTTCGGCGAGAGCGCGAGCGGCGACGTGCTCAGCGGCGTGAACTCCAGCTTCGGTGAGATCGCCGGCGACAGCGTGGTCACCAGCGCCAGCGTGCAGGCCTGGATCGCCGAGGTCACCGCCGTGCCCGAGGCCGGCACGGCGGCCCTGTGGCTGGCCGGCCTCGGCCTGCTCGGCGGGCTGGGGCGGCAGCGCCGCTGCACCGCGGCCCACACCGTCCCGGCCTGAACACCGGCGTTGAAACACGCCGAAAAGAACCGCGACACCATCGAGATGCGCCCCGACCGCCGCCGCGCGACCATGCCGGCACGGTCCACGACAGGACCTCCACCGCTGACGAAGCGAATCCGGAGAACCCATGCGCAAGATGATGATGACGTCCCGTTGGCTGCACCGCGGCCTGCTCACCGGCCTCGGTGTGGTCCTGACCGTCGGTGGCCTGAGCGCCTGTGCCTCGCGCGAGCCCGGCGCCCACGGCCGGAGCGAGGCCCGCATGGGCGAGATGCGCGAGCGCATGATCGAGCGCGTCAGCAGCCGGCTGACGCTCGACGCCGCCCAGAAGGCCCGGCTGCAGACGCTCGCCGATGCCCTGCAGAACGCCCGCAAGTCGGTGCGCGGCGAGGCCGCCTCGCCACGTGACGAACTGACGGCCCTGATCCAGGGCCCGACCTTCGACCGCGAGCGCGCCCGCAGCTGGGCCGAGGCCCGCACCCAGGCGCTGCAGGGCCAGTCGCCGCAGGTGATCCAGGCCTTCGGCGACTTCTACGACAGCCTGAATCCGACCCAGCAGCAGCAGGTGCGCGATCACCTGGCCCGCATGGGCTCGGGCCACGGGGGCTGGCGTGGCTGGCGCGGTTGAGGCCGCCGCGCTGCGCGGACTCAGCCGCCAGGCCCGCGGGCTGGGCACGCGGCTGCTGGCCGGGCTGCCCGATCCGCACACCGAGTGGCTGACGCTGCTGTGGGGCCCACGGTTGGACCGCGCCCACGCGCTGTCGCTGTGGCGCGACAACGCCGCGAGCCGGCCGGCACCGTCGGCGCTGCCCGAGCCGGCACACACCACCGCCACCCCGCTGGACAGCCTGGTCACGCTGCTGCGCCTGGCCGACGCCTGGGACGCGCTGGACACCGGCGCCCAGCAGACGCTGCGCCGCCGCCTGCTGCGCCACCGCCGGCTCTACGGCCGCGACACGGGGCTGGCATCCTGAGGGCCGCCTGAGACCGCGCGGGCGACCACGCCGCCCGCGCGGCTGCGCAAGGCCGTGCGGGGCCGCACCGGCCGCGGCCCGCACGCAACGAAAATCCCCCGATGCCGCGCATCCTGCTGATCGACGACGACGAAGACCTCGGCCCGCCGCTGGCCGCCTATTTCCAGCGCTTCGAGCTGCAGCTGGAGCAGGCGGTGCGGCCCTCGGACGGCCTGCGCCGTCTGCAGCAAGGCGGGCTCGATGCGTTGATCCTCGACGTGATGCTGCCGGAGATGGACGGCTTTGCGCTGTGCCGCCTGATCCGCCGCGACAGCGACCTGCCGATCGTGATGCTGACCGCCCGCGGCGACGTGATGGACCGCGTCGTCGGCCTGGAGATCGGTGCCGACGACTACCTGCCCAAGCCCTTCGAGCCGCGTGAGCTGGTCGCGCGGCTGCAGACCGTGCTGCGCCGCCGCCCGCCGCTGGCCCCGGTCGCCAGCGGCACGCCCTCCGGTCCGGCGCCGGCCCTGCCGGTCTGGCACTACGAGGGCCTGAGCATCGACACCGCGCGGCGCGAGGTGCGCCCGGCCGGCGGCGGCGCGATCGAGCTGACCGGCAGCGAGTACGAGCTGCTGGTGCTGCTGGCCCGTGCCGGCGGCCGCGTGCTCTCGCGCGACGACATCCTGACCGCGCTGCGCGGCCATGAGGCCGAGCTCTACACCCGCGCGGTCGACATCGTGGTCAGCCGCCTGCGCCGCAAGCTCGAACCGCTGGAAGCGATCAAGACCGTGCGCAATGCGGGCTATGTGTTCGCGCTGCGGGCGCTGCCATGACCCGACCGCCGCCGCAGCCGCCGCAGCCGACGGCCCCGCCGGCCGGGCCTGCTGCGCCCCGCCGCCGTCGCTTCGCACAGGAGCTGCGCCAGGCGCTGGCCTCGTGCCGCGGCGCGCGCCGGCGCGTCAGCCACTCGCTGCAGCTGCGCCTGGTGCTGGTGTTCCTCGCGCTGGCGCTGGCGATGAGCGCGGTCTTCCTGATCTCGGCCCAGCGCGCCTTCAGCCTGGGCTGGCGCGAGGCCGCCCGGCCGCTGCTGGCCGACTATGTCGACCACCTGGCCGCCGACATCAGCGACGGCCTGCGCACGCCCGATCTGGCCCGCGCCCGGGCACTGACCGACCGCCTGCCCCTGACGGTGCGCATCGACGGCCCGCGGCTGCACTGGCAGTCCCATCCGCAGACCGGCGAGACGGCCGGTGGCGTTGTTCGCCCGCTGGCCCTGTCGCGCAGCCGCGACGAGGCCGCGCAGGAGGCCTGGCAGGCGCTGTTCACCCGGCGCACCGTCGACGGCCACGTGATGCGTTTCGGCCTCGATGCCCAGGCCTTCGAACGCCGGCCGCGGATGATCCTGCACGCGCTCGGCGTGCTGCTGCTGCTGACGCTGCTGGCCTGGTGGACGGTGCGCCGCCTGCTGCGCCCGCTGGAGGCCATCGGCGCGGGCGCGCGCCGCTTCGGCCGCGGCGAGTTCGAGCAGCCGATCGCCCTGCCCGCGCGCCGCCATCCGGACGAGCTGGGCGAACTCGCGCAGACCATCGACACTATGGGCCGCGACATCCACCGCATGCTGGAGGCCAAGCGCGCGCTGCTGCTGGCCATCAGCCACGAGCTGCGCAGCCCGCTGACCCGCGCCCGTCTGCATGCCGAGCTGCTGCCCGAGGAGGGCCCGCCGGCCGCCTCACGCGCGGCCCTGCTGCGGGATCTGCAGGAGATGGGCGGCCTGATCAGCGACCTGCTGGAGAGCGAGCGCCTGTCCGGCCGCCACGCGGTGCTGCAGCGCGAGCCCACCGATCTGGCGACGCTGTGCGGCGAGGTGCTGCAGGCGCTGTGCGTGCGCCATCCACAGGCCGCGGCCATCCGGCCGAGCTTCAGCGGTCTGGAGGCGCCGCTGGCGGTCGATCCGGCCCGCACCCGGCTGCTGCTGCGCAATCTGCTGGACAACGCCCTGCGCCATGGCCGCCGCGAGGTGGAGCGGCCGGAGCCCGCGACCGAACTGCGGCTGCACGCGCAGGACGGCTGCCTGACGATCGAGGTACGCGACCACGGCCCCGGCGTCGCACCCGAACAGCTGAACCGGCTGGCCGAGCCCTTCTACCGCCCTGACGCCGCGCGGACGCGGTCCGCGGGCGGGGTCGGCCTGGGTCTGTGGTTGTGCCGGCTGGTGACCCAGGCCCACGGCGGCGAGCTGCGGCTGGAGGCCGCAGCGCCCGGGCTGCGGGTGATCGCGACGCTCGGACTCAGTGCAGCCGATCGCGCATGATGGCCTGCGCCACCATCGACTGCGTCAGGCCCCACTGGCCGAGCAGGAAGCCGTAGACATCACGGTCTTCGTCGCTGACCTGTCCATCGGCCGTGATGATGGCCGCGGCCAGCCGGCACACCAGCAGGCGCAGCGCCGGGTCATCAACCTGCTGCTGCAGGCGCAGCATGCGGGCATGGTCGGGCAGACCCAGACCAGAGGCGAAGCGCAGCACCCGCTGCGTGTGGCGCAGGTTCTGCTCGACCAGATCGAGCAGGTGATCGCGCCCGATGCTCAGGCGCTCGCAGGCCTGCAGGCGATCGAGTACGGCGAGCTCCCGCTCATCGATGCGGCCGTTGGCCGACAACACGATGGCCAGCAGGCGGGCGGCCGCCTCGGCGGCCGAGGACAACGCGAAATCCACTTCCGGATCCATGATCAGCCTCCTTGCAGAACAGCCTTGCACGATGCGAGAGCGGATGCTGCCTGTCCGCCACCCGGCCCGACAAGTCAGGAGATCATGATCGGCCCGGCCCGCCCGCATCGGGTTTGACCCGCAGCCATCGCGCACCCGGCCACGGCCACAGGCCGCAGGCCGCCCGGTGGATCAGGCCGCGACCAGCGCGGCGACCGTCAAGGGCTCGGGACGATGGAAGTGGTAGCCCTGGGCCCATTCGACGCCCAGATCGGCCAACAGCCGCGCCACCGGCTCGCTTTCGACGAACTCGGCGACCACCGGCTTGTCGAGCTGGCGGGCCATCTCGACCATCGAGCGCACCAGCGTGCGGCTGTCCGCGTCCTCGTCCATGTGGCGCACGAACAGGCCGTCGATCTTCAGCGTGTCGAAGGGCAGCTCACGCAGATGGGCGAAGGACGCGTAGCCTGAACCGAAGTCATCGAGCGAGAAGCGGCAGCCCAGCGCCTGCAGCGTGCGCATGAACTGGCGCGCCTGCTCCAGGTTGACGATGGCCTCGGTTTCGGTGATCTCGAAGCACAGCTGCTGCGGCCGCAGCGGATGGCCGGCCAGCATACGTGCGATGTCAGCGGCCAGGCCGGGCTCGCGCAGCGTCACGGCCGAGAGGTTCAGCGTGATCTGGTCGATGCGCGCGCACAGCGCGGGCTCGGCGGCCAGCAGCTGGAGCAGGCGGCGCAGCACCCAACGGTCGATCTGCTCGATCAGGTGGAAGCGCTCGGCCTGGGCGATGAAGCGGCCGGGCTCGATCAGCGGACCGTCCGGCCCCCCCTCGTGCAGGCGCAGCAGCAGCTCCAGGCGCAAGGGCATCGCGCCCTCACCGGCCGGCGGGCGCAGGGGCTGCAGGCGCTGGAACCAGACGCTGAAGCGCTCGTGGCGCAGCGCATCCATCAGCGTCAGGGCCCAGCTGGCGTCATCGCGCGCCGCATCTCCGCGACCGCTGCCCGGCCGGTACCAGCAGGGCTCGCCCCGGGCCCGACCTTCGCGACGGGCCCGCAGCGCGGTCTCGTCGGCCCGCTGCATCAGCGCATCGAACGACACCACGGCCGGCTCCAGCGGCACGATGGCCACCGTGGCCTGCAGGCGGAAGGCCTGGCCGTTCCAGCGGAACTCGAAGCGCCCGACGGCCTCCAGGATCAGCCGCGCCAGACCGGCACCGGCATCGCCGTGGCGGTCCTCGGCCAGCAGCGCGAACTGGTCGGCCCCCAGCCGCGCCAGGAAGTCCTCGCGGCCGACCACGCCGGCCAGCAGGTCGGCGAACTGGCGCAGCAGCTCGTCGCCGGCGATGCAGCCGCAGCTGTCGTTGACGAGGCGGAACTGGTCGATGTCGATCAGCATCATCACCGCGCCGCTGCCGCTGCGTTCGGTCTGCAGCCGGGCCAGCCGCAGCGAGGCCTGCTCGTCGAGCGCCTGCCGGTTGTGCAGCCGGGTGACGAAGTCGTGACTGGCCAGGTAGGCGAGCCGGTCCTGCATGTAGCGCCGCTCCTGGACCTCCTGGCGCAGGGCCAGGTTGGTGCGGGTGAGCTCGGCGGTGCGGTCGCGCACCCGCTCCTCAAGTTCGCGGTTGAGCTGCTGCAGGGAGGCCAGCAGCGCCAGCCGTTCGAGCTGGTGGCCGACGCGTGCGCGCACCTCGTCGGCCTGCACCGGCTTGGTGATGTAGTCGACGCCGCCGACCGCGAAGCCCTGGGCCACGTCGTCGGTGCGGGCGGTGACGAAGATGACCGGGATGCCGGCGGTCGACGGATCGGCCTTGAGCCGCCGACAGACCTCGAAGCCGTCGATGCCCGGCGGCATCATCACGTCGAGCAGGATCAGGTCCGGCCGCAGGCGCGCGGCCAGCTCCAGCGCGCGCTGGCCGTGGGTGGCGGCCAGCAGTTCGGCACCGGTGGCCGCGAGGATGTCCTCGAGCAGCGCGATGTTCTGTGGCGTGTCGTCGACGATGAGGATCCGGGGCATGGCGTCGGTCATGGGGTCAGCGGCGGGCGCGGTCTCAGGCCGGGGGGGAGGACAGGCCCAGCCGATCGTCGATCAGGCGCAGCAGCGCGTCGACATCGTAGTCCTGGCACGCCTGGTGCAGCGCAGGCAGCAGGGTCTCGGGCAAGGCGGACGGGTCAGCGGCCGCGGCCTGCAGCTGCTGACGCACCGCGCGCAACTGGCCGTCGGCGGCGGCCGCCCGCAGCTGGTGCAAGGCCTCGCGCTGGGCGGGGCTCGGCACGGACGGACCGGCGCTTCCGGGCGCGACCGCATCGGCCGTGATGGTGGCGGCGGCAGTGGTCGCAGCGGTGGCATCGGAGGGCGCCGCCGGCCCGTCGACGGGACCGTCGTCGATGAAGCGGGCGGCCGCGTGCTCCGCCAGCATGCGGTGGATCTCGCTGAACGGATAGGGCTTGCCGACGAAGTCGTTGAAGCCCTGTTCGATGTAGTGGCGCCGCTCATGTTCGAGGCTGGAGGCCGAGACGGCGATGACCGGCGTGCGGGCCACCGGCTGGCTGCCGGCCCGCAGCTGGCCCAGCATGCGCAGGCCATCGAGCACCGGCATCCGGATGTCGGTGAACACGATGTCCGGCCGGCGGGCCTCGATCAGGCGCAGGCCAGCCAGGCCATCGGGCGCCGCCTCGACCTGGCAGCCGAGCTGCGTCAGCAGGTGCACCAGGATGTCGCGGCTGTGGGCATCGTCCTCCACCACCACCGCGTGCACCGGCGTGGCCGGATCCAGCCGCTGCGGGCCGCTGTCGGCCTCGACGGCCGGCAGCGGCAGCGCCGCGCTGACGCGCGGCAAGGGCAGTTGCAGACCGGCGGTGGTGCCGACGCCGACCGTGCTGGCCAGCGTCAGGTCCCCCCCCATCGCGCGGGCCATGTGGCGGGCCAGCGCCAGACCCAGGCCGGTGCCGCCCTGGTCGAGCCCGGCCTGCCCCTGGCGAAAGGGCGCGAACAGCTGGCCGAGCTCCTGCGGGCCGATGCCCGGACCGTCGTCGCGCACCTCGACGGCGACGCCGTCGCCCGTGCGCCGCACCTGCAGCCAGACCTGGCCGCCCTGCGGGGTGAACTTCACCGCGTTGCTCAGCAGGTTCATCACGATCTGGCCGATCTTGGTGCGGTCGCCATGCACCGGCTCGCGGGGTTCCAGATCGAGGGCCGCGTGCAGCTGCAGCCCGCGCGTGCGGGCACGGTCGGCGAACAGGCGCACGATCTCCTCGCACTCCTGGCGCAGATCGAAGGCCGAGGCATGCAGCTGCAGGCCGCCGGCCTCGATCTTCGACAGGTCCAGCACGTCGTTGATCAGGCGCAGCAGGCGCTGGCCGGCGCCCAGGATGGTGCGCAGGCGCTCGCGGGCGATGTCGGGCAGATCGCGGGCTTCGAGCAGGATCTGGGTGTAGCCGATCACCGCGTTGAGCGGGGTGCGGATCTCGTGGCTCATGTTGGCCAGGAACTGGGTCTTGGCCTGGTTGGCCTGGTGCGCCTGCTGGCTGGCCTGGCGCAGGTCATCTTCCAGGCGGCGGCGCTCGTCGACCTCGGCGGCGAGCTGGCGGTTGCTGTCGGCCAGCGCGGCGGTGCGCAGCTGCACCAGCTGCTCCAGCCCGTCGTGCGCGGCCTGCAGGGCGGCCAGGTGGCGCTGGCGCGTGCGCAGCGTGGCCGAGGTCAGCAGCGTCACCGCCAGACCGGCGGCCAGCACCGCCAGGCCAGCGCCGCCCGGCAAGGGCAGACCGGCGGACCAGGGCGCCTGCACCGACAGCTGCACCAGCCGGTCCGCCAGGCGCAGCAGCTCGCGCGCCTGCGGCTGGCCGGCATGGTCGGCCCGCCACGTCCGGCGGGCGGCGTCGTGCAGGCCAAGCAGACGGCCATCGGCGTGCAGCAGGACATCGGCCGCCGCGGGCAGCTCGCCGCCTTCCAGCGTGATGCTCACGCCGTCCAGTCCGGCGCGCTGGCGGGCCTCGCGCAACAGCCATCCGAGATCGACCGCCGCGCCGATGACGGTGCGCACCCGCTCAGGGGTGAGCGGCTCACCCATGAACCAGTGGCGGTCGGGCACCGGCGTGAACAGCAGCAGCGACGGGGCATCGGAGGCCGTGCGCGCCAAGGAGGCGAACGGCGGGCTGGCATGCGTGCGCCCGCTGGTGTAGGCCGCCTGCAGCGCCGGGGCCAGCAGGGTGTCGGCAGCCAGATCGAGGCCGATCAGGGCCTCGCTGCCCTGGCGCGGCACGACCCGCCGGACGGGAAAATGGTCCCGCTCACCGGCGGCCACACGCGCACCACCGCTGCCGGTGAGCTCGCGCATGGCCTGACCGTCCAGGCCCCAGGGTGAGGCCTCGAAGGCCGCACGCTGGCCCGCCTCGACCCGCGGCATGACGACGAACAGACGCAGCCAGGGGCTGTCGCGCAGGATGACGCGGCCACCCTGCTCGAATTCCTCGTCATCGAGGTCGACGCGGTAGTGCAGATCGCGCAGGCGCTCGAGGTCGCGCTGGGCGGTCTGCAACAGGCCCTGCAGATCGGCGGCCAGCGCGCGCGCCTGACCGGCGAACGTGGCCTGCCGGGTCTGGTGCTGGGCCAGCGAGACGGCCAGCGCCAGCCACAGCGTCAGCCCCAGGCCCAGGCTGTGCACCACCGCGCGCTGGCGCGCGCCGTCCAGGCGGACCTCGTCCCTCCGGCGGGCGACGGACGCCGCGTCGGTCGTGTCGGCCGTGTCCCGCGACGGGCGCACGCCGGGCCAGGCGCAGCCCAGCGGCGTCAGCAGCAGCAGGCCCAGGGCATGGGCCAGCACCGCGGCGCGCACGTCGGCCGCCAGGCCGAGCATCCGGTCGACGGCCGCCAGCGCCGTGGCCAGCAGCAGCACGGTCGCGAACCAGCGCCGCTGTGCGGCCCACCCCGGCGTGCAAGGATCGATGTGCCAGCGCCGGGCCAGCACGGCCGCGCCCAGCAGCAGCAGGCCGTGCAGCGCGGCAACGGTGAAGGCCAGCCCGGGCGACGGTCGCCACGCGGCGGGCCACAGCATCAGGCCGCCCGCCATGGCCGGCACCACCCGCATCAGCAAAGCCAGCCCGGTCAGCCCGGCGCCGGCCACCGCCGTCGACGCCCGGGCCGCAGAGCCCGCCGCAGCGGCCCGGTCGGCGTCCGACACCGCCGGCGCAGCGGCCACACGCCGCAGCACCCAGGCCAGCCCTGCGCCGGTGGACGCCCACAGCAGGGGCTGCGCCTGAGCGCCTGCGCTGTCCAGCAGCATCCAACGGCCGGCCAAGGCGGCCAGCAGCGCGATCAGCAGCAGCGGCAGGACCCGACCGACCCGGCCGTGCGCGCACAGACGCCGCAGCCGCCACGCCAAGGGCCCGAACGTCCTGGAGCACACGGCGGCAGGACCGGAAGGCCTCGGCACAGGCGGCGCCGGAGGGGCGCCAGCGGGGTCGGACGGACGTGAAGACGAGGCCACGGACAGCTTTTGTTACAAAAGCTGTCTAGCGTAGCGGAAAAGTGGCGGAAAACCGCGTCCGCGACACGACGGCCAGGAACGGACACCGCAGACGCGGTCTGCCCCGGACCACGGCCGAGACCCCGGGCACAGCGTCCGGGAACGACCGGCAGGCCCTCACCCGGAGGGCCGGGATCAGGCGGCGCCGAGCAGCCCGCGCGCCGCCAGATCGCGCATCAGCTCACGCAGGCCGTAGGTCCACGGCGTGATCCGGTGGCAGTGGTCGACGGTGTTGACCAGCGCGCCGAGCGCGGGCGTGGCCACCGTGACCACGTCGCCGACCTCGTGGGTGAAGCCGCGGCCCGGACCGTGGCGGTCCTGCGTGGGCGCGAACATCGTGCCCAGGAACAGCATCAGGCCGTCCGGGTACTGGTGGTGCGCGCCGATCGCCTGCGCCGCCAGATCGGCCGGATCACGGCTGATGCGCGCCATCGAGCTGTGGCCCTGCAGCTGATGGCCGTCCAGGCCCTCGACCTGCATCGACAGTTCCAGACCGCGCACCGTGTCGAGCGTGAACGCGTCGTCGAACAGGCGGATGAAGGGGCCGATCGCGCAGGAGGCGTTGTTGTCCTTGGCCTTGCCCAGCAGCAGCGCGCTGCGGCCTTCGACATCGCGCAGGTTGACGTCGTTGCCCAGGCTGGCGCCGACGATGCGGCCGTCGCTGGCCACGGCCAGCACCACCTCGGGCTCCGGATTGTTCCAGGCCGACGACTCGAGGATGCCGACGCGCGCGCCGCAACCGACGGCCGCCAGCACCGGCGCCTTGGTGAAGATCTCGGCATCGGGGCCGATGCCCACTTCCAGGTACTGCGACCAGGCGCCGCGCTCGATCAGCACGCGCTTGACCTCGGCGGCCTGCGGCGAGCCGGGCACGATGTCGGCCAGGTTGTCGCCCAGGATGCCGGCCAGCGCCTGGCGAATGCCGACGGCGCGTGCGGCGTCGCCGCGGGCCTGTTCCTCGATCACCCGTTCGAGCAGGCTGGCGACGAAGGTGACGCCGCTGGCCTTGACCACCTGCAGGTCGCAGGGGGCGAGCAGGCGCACGGCGCCGGCATCGGCATCGGGCCGCGCGTTGCCGTCGCTGGCGGCCAGCACCGTGGCCAGCGGCCAGGTGGCGCGGGCCGGCTCCAGCGGCAGGCTGTCATGGGCCTCGCGCAGGGCGCGCACGGCGGCGGCGGCGTCGGGGCGTTCCAGCAGCTCGGCGCAGGTGGGCGCCAGCGTGGAGATGTCGAGCAGGCGCTCGCCGTGCACGGTGACCAGCACCGGGCCGCTGCCGGGCACCCACAGGCGGCCGATCAGCACCGCCCGGGCGGCATCGGCCGGCAGCACGCGGGCGGGGGTCAGCGCGGCGGCGGCGCCGGGCGGCGTGAGCGCGGCCGGGGTGGCGGTGGCAGTGGCGTTGGCGGCAGAGGGGGTCTGGACGTCGGACATGATGCCGGCCAGCATAGCGCCGGACCTGCGCGTCCCCGTCCGGACTTGCCCGGCCGTCGACGCGTTCCGGCGCCACCCGGCGCGGCGCGGACGCACAGAAGGCCGCGGCCCGACGGTCGGCGGCGCAGGCGCAGGCGCAGGCTCAAGAGCTGGCGCCGCCGCCGTCGGTCCTCAGCGCTCAGCGCGGCAGTGCGGTGAAGCGGATCTGGGTGCCGCCTTCGGCGATCACGATCCAGTTCGTCGCGTCGGCCTGGACCGTGCCGTTGCCGCTGATCACCACCGGCAGGTAGTAGCGCGACTTCGGCAGCAGCCAGCTCTGGTCGGCCAGGCCGGCCGCATTGCCGGCGCTGAACCAGGCCAGGCCCCAGGCCATGCCGGCGTCCCAGCTGGTCTGCAGGCGCTTCTGCGAGAACTCGGCCAGGCCGGTCATCGTGTACCAGCTGAAGCGGCCGTTGGCCTGCAGCCGGTCACCGCGGGTCAGCACCGCGTTCAGCGGGTTCAGGTGGCCGAGCGCACCCGGCGGGTGGTTGTAGAACATGCGCGCCGTGCGGTGGTTGACCGCGAAGCTCTGCAGGTCCAGCAGCCACTGGCCGGTGGTGGCATCGCCGACGCCGTTGATGTCGAACTCCTCGAAGGTCGCCCAGCGGCCCTGGGGCGTGATCGGCATCGTCCACAGATCGCGGGTCAGGCGGGCGCCGGAGCGCCAGCTGCGCACCACGCCGGAGCCGCTGTCGCCGGTCAGGTACATCGCCTTGACGCCGCGGTTCTCCAGCCATTGCACGGCCCAGGTCGGCGTGTTGCCCACCGGCGAGCTGTACTCGGTGATGCGCTGGCCGGTCACGCGTTCGATGGCGTCGAAGTTGCGCTGCAGCAGCCAGGTCATCTCCGAGGCATTGGTCTCGCTGGCGTTGGCGCCCCAGTAGTCGTGGATCCAGCCGCCGTGCGAGCCCAGCACGTGGGGCACGGACTTGCCCTGGGACCAGACCTTGATGCCGGCCAGCCGGCGCACCAGGGCCTGCGAGGTGCTGTCGGCGTCCAGGTTCATGCCGTTGCCGTCGCCGAAGCTGATCACGTCGGGGCCGGCCGTCAGGTGCAGCGAATAGGGGCCGCGCCGGAACACCGTGCTGCGGTCGAGCAGGGCCTGCGTGTCCACGCGCAGATCGTCGCCATCGTCGATGTGCCAGTTGTAGACCAGGCCGCCCTGGGCCCGCGGCTGCACCGACATCGAGGCCGCACCGACCAGATCACGGCCGAAGTGGTCGAGGAAGCCGTGCAGCAGCATGCCGTCGGTGCCCATGGCCTTGAAGTAGCCCAGCGGCAGATTGACGAACAGCACCTGGCCGCTGCCATAACCGCGCACGCCGGCCACCAGGCCGTGCTCGGGCGAGGACAGGTAGACGGTGCCCGGGAAGGTGCCGGTGGTGACGTAGCTGTAGTAGCCGAGCGCGCCGTAGCCATAGCCGCTGATGGCCTGCAGCGAGCCGTCGCCCACCGTGCCGGCGCTGACCGTGCGCTCGGTGGCGCTGGCGCCGTCGGCATTGAGCACCGCGTCGACCTCGGCGCCGCTGAGCAGGCGGCGGTCGTAGACGTGGTAGCTGCGGGCCGGCCAGGCCGCGGTGTTGCGGCGGTCATAGCGCACGGCCGGATTGGGCTCGATGTTCAGGCCGAGCAGGCGGGCGAACTCGGCATTGCGCCGCTGGCGCACACGGGCCGAGCCCTCGTCCGCACCCTTGCCCACGCGGGCGCGCAGCACGTCGGCCATGCGGGTCGAGCCGCCCGGATCGGCCGCCGTGGCGGCGACGAAGGCGGTGCTGGCGGCGGTGGTGCTCAGGCTCAGCGGGGCCTGGTAGGGCAGGTACTTGCCCGGCGGCACCTGCAGGCTGTCCAGCCGCGCCCGGGTGCCGACGACCGGACCGAAACCGACCATCGTCGCCGCGCCCGCGCCGCTGTTCCACAGCGTGTAGTCGAGTCCGACCAGGTCCGAGAACCGGTTCGGTCCGCTGGCGGGGAAGGTGCCGGCGGCCGTCAGCGCACCCGCGTCGTAGACCAGCATCAGCCGGCCACCGGTGTAGGCGTACTGCTTGACGGCGGCGATCACCGCCTCGCTGGCGCGCAGGTGCGCGCTGTCAGGCACGATCAGGCCGGCGATCTTCTGCGCGGCCGCGCTGCCGAGGGCCAGCAACTGGCTGTCGGTGATGATCTGCAGGCGCAGGCCTTCCTCGGCCGCGCTGTCGATCCAGACCTTGGCCTGCCAGGCGCCGAGGTCGGCGCCATCGGGCACCAGCAGGGTCAACGTGTCGGGCGCGCTGACGCCCGCGGCGCCGGCGGCCGCCGGCCAGACGCCGCCGAGGGCGGCCAGCAGCGTGGCGACCAGCGCCGGCAACAGGGGACGGGCGGCGCGGCGCAGGCGCGCGCGCAGGCGGGACGGGGCACGCCGCAGCGCGCCGCCGATCAGGGAGATGCTCATGTTCTGGAGTCCGGCGGTCCGGCGCGGCGCCGTCTCCCAACGATGACGGACTGTCCGGCCGCGCTGGCCGAGGCGCCGATCATGCGGCCGCGGATGCGCGCCAGCCATGGTCCGGAAGCGTCCGCTCGTGACATCTTGTGAGCGCTCACCCACCTGTTCCGGGGGGCCGCGGCGCGCGCCGCGCAGGGACTCAGCGCGCGGCGGCGGGGCCGTCGATGGCCGCCAGCACCTCACGCACCGACAGCAGCTCGCTCAACAGCCGAGGCTGCGCCTGGCCCGGCAGCCAGACCAGATAGACCGGCACGCCGCTGCGGCCCAGACGGGACAGCTCGGCCGAGATGGCCGGGTCACGCCGGGTCCAGTCGGCACGCAGCGCCGTCACCCGGCGCTCGCGGAAGGCGGCGCTGACCGCGTCGGCGGCCAGCGTGCCGCGCTTGTTGACCTGGCAGGTCACGCACCAGGCGGCGGTGAAATCGACGAAGACCGGCCGGCCGGCGGCCAGGGCCTCGCTGACCCGCCCGGCGCTCCAGGGTTGCCAGTCGATGCCCTGGGCCGAGGGGCTGGCGGCATCGCCCGCGCCGCCGGCCACGCCGGTGCGCTCGCCCGCCGGGGCCGATGCCGGGGACAGCGCATCCGCACGCAGCGCCGGCCAGGCCCAGAGCACGGCGGCGGCCAGCAGCGCCAGCGCCGGCAGGCCGAAGCCGATGCGCGCGCGCCGGCCGAGCGCCGGCGACCCCAGCGCCCAGGCCGCCAGCGCCAGCGCCAGCAACAGGCCGAGCAGCGCGACCACCGCATCCAGCCCCAGTTGCAGCCCCAGCACCCACAGCAGCCACAGCACGGTAGCGAACATCGGGAAGGCCAGCAGCTGGCGCAGGTGCTGCATCCAGACGCCCGGCCGCGGCAAGGCCCGCGCCAGCGCCGGCCAGGCACTGGCGGCCAGATAGGGCGCGGCCATGCCCAGGCCGAGGGCGACGAAGACCAGCAGGCCCTGGGCCGGCGGCAGCGTCAAGGCCGCCCCGAGCGAGGCGCCCATGAACGGCGCGGTGCAGGGGCTGGCCACGGCCACGGCCAGCACGCCGGTCAGCGCATGGTCGGCCACCGGATGGCGGGCGCGGGCCGCCGCCCAGCGCCCGGGCAGCAGCGTGCCGACCTCGAACAGGCCGGCCAGGTTCAGGCCGATCAGCGTGAACAGCGTGGCCATCGCCGCGACGAAGGGCGGCGACTGCAGCTGGAAGCCCCAGCCCAGCTGCTCGCCACCGGCGCGCAGCGCCAGCAGCAGGCCGGCCAGGCCGACGAAGCTGGCGACCACCCCGGCGGTGTAGGCCAGGCCGCCGGCCAGCTGGGCGCGGCGGTCGGCGCCGGCATGGGCAAAGCCCAGCACCTTCAGTGACAGCACCGGGAACACGCAGGGCATCAGGTTCAGGATCAGGCCGCCGACGAAGGCCAGGACCAGACTGAGGCCCAGGCCGCTGGCCGCGACGCCGCCCTCGGCCGACAGCCCGACCGGACCGGCGCCGGCCGGCGCGGCGACGGGTGCCGCGCCCGCACCAACCGCCGCACCACCCACCGCACCGCCCCCCGCCCCAGATGCCGCGGCGCCCAGGGCCGGCACCGGCGCCTGCGCCGGCCAGCCCTCGGCCGTCGCGGCCTCGACGCGCAGGCCCTGCGGCCGCCCCTCGGCGACCAGCACCAAGGGAACCCGCGGCGGCGAGTCCATGCGCATCGGGTCGACCGTCAGGCGCGCGGTCCAGACCGGGCCGTCCCAGGCGGTGGTCACCGGGGCGGCATGGACGAAGACGGCGGGCGTCTCCGGCATCGGTGTCAGCGGCCGGCCGCGCCAGTCGGCCGGCAGGCCGTGGACGCGCAACACCAGCGCGTCGCCGTCGAAGCGGCTGTCGACACGGGCGCCCTCGGGCCGGCGTGGCACCGCGGCGCGGGCGGCCTCGAACAGGGCCGCGTGGGCGGCGGTGGCGGCGGCGATCGGCAGATCGAGCGCGAAGTCGCCGCCCTCGGGGATGCAGACCTCCTTGCAGACCAGCCAGTCCGCGCGCAGGCGCACCGGCAGCGTGCCGGCCGAGGCCGTGGCCCCAGCGCCGATGGCCGACGTCTGCGGCAGCGTCGCCGGCATCTGCACCGGCACCGGCAGCAGCACCGGGCCCTCGTAGCCGAAGTTGACCAGGGTGCCGATCGGCAGGCGCTGCGGCGTCGGCCAGTCGATCTCGCCGACGTCGACGCCGGCCGGCAGCGTCCACTGCAACGCCGTCGGCAGGCCGGAATCGCCCGGGTTCTTCCAGTAGGTGTGCCAGTGCGGCTGGTGCTCGATCTTCAGGCCCAGCCACAGCGGCTTGCCGGGGCCCACGCCCTCGGGCGCATGGGCGATCAGCTCGGCGCGCACCTGGGGCGTGGTGACCACCGACGAAGCCGCCCCGGCCGGACCGGGCAGCCACAGCGCGGCGGCCAGCCCGATCGCCCAGGCCACGGCCGGCGTGGACACGGCGCGCCCGGCGCAGCGAGGTTCGGCGGCAAGGGCGGACACGGCAGTCGGAAGGCAGCTCATCGGCGACAGGGGACAGGGCCAGGACCATCCCGCCGGGCGGCGGGCGTGCAGGTCCGGCCGATTGTCACGCGCCGGCACCACCCGTCGGTGAAGCGGGCATTCGGGGCGCGGCGGCCACCCCGCACCACGGGCCCGGCTCAGCCCGCGGCCGGCGCCTCGACCAGCGCGGCCAGCTGGTCCAGCGAGTCCTGCCAGCCCAGATGGCACATGGCCAGCGGGATCACGTCGGGGATGCCGGACTGCACGGCGTGCAGCTCGCACAGGCCGTCGACCTCGCGCAGCCGCACGTCGACGGTCAGCACGCCGGGCAGGCCGGGGTCGTCGAAGACATCGGTGTAGCGCAGGGCGCGGCCCGGTTCGAGCAGCAGGTACTCGCCGCCGAAGCCGTGGGCCGCGCCGCTGGCCAGGTGGCGGAAGCTCATCCGGAAGCGGCCACCGACGCGCACGTCCATCGCCTGCACCTCGCAGACAAAGCCGCGCGGGGGCAACCACTTGGCCATCGCCGCGGCATCGGTGAAGGCGCGGTAGACCACCTCGGGCGGGGCCCGCAGCACGCGCTGCAGGCGCACCTCGCGCACGCCAGGGACGGGTTCGGGCAGGGGAAGATCGGACATCGCGGCTCCTGGTGAGACCGGCGGGCCGTGGCCGCCACCGCCAGGGTGGCCGACCGGCGTCGCCGTACAGCGGCCGATGCTAGCCGGCATCGACCGCCGTACGGTGTCGAGCGGCGACCGCTCAGGCGCTGAAGCCCGGCGCCAGCGCGCGGTAGAGCGCGCCGAAGCGCTCGTAGCGCGGCGCCAGGCGGGCCGCCTCGTCGGCATCGGGCACGTAGCGCGCGGCCACCGGCGGCGGCGGGCAGACGGTGGCCAGCGCCGAGGCCTCGGCCACGCCCTGGGCGTCCAGATCGGCCAGCCAGCCCAGGCGCGCGGCGCCGAGTGCGCCACCGGCCTCGCCGCCGCTGTGGGTCAGCAGCGGCACCCGCAGCAGGCTGGTCAGCAGCTGCGCCCACAGCGGGCTGCGCGCGCCGCCGCCGACCAGCGACAGCGCCGGAGCGACCGCGCCGCCATCGGCGTTCAGCGCCTGCCAGCCGTCGGCCAGGCCGAAGCCCACGCCCTCGATCACCGCATAGCCCAGCTCGGCCGCGCCGTGGCCGGCATGCAGGCCGCAGAACACGCCCTGGGCATGCGGGTTGTTGTGCGGCGTGCGCTCGCCGTTCAGATAGGGCAAGAAGACCGGTGCGCCGGCGCGCTGCGCGGGCGTCAGCTGCGCCACCTCGGCCAGCAGCGTGGCCTCGTCGGCCCGGCCCAGCAGCCGCGTCACCCAGCGCAGGCTGGCGGCGGCGCTGAGCATCACGCTCATCTGGTGCCAGCGCCCGGGCAGCGCGTGGCAGAAGGCGTGCACGGCCTGGGCCGGGTTGGGCCGGAAGCCGGCGCCGGCGACGAAGATCACGCCGCTGGTGCCCAGCGAGACGAAGCCCTGGCCGGGCTCGACCACGCCCATGCCGATGGCGCTGGCCGCGTTGTCGCCGCCGCCACCGGCGATCACCACGTCGGCCGGCAAGCCCCAGCGCGCGGCCAGCTCGGGCTTGAGCCGTGCGCTGACCTGGCTGCCCTCGACCAGGCGCGGCATCTGGCTCTCGCGCAGGCCGCAGGCGCCCAGCAGCTCGTGGCTCCAGCAGCGGCCAGCGACGTCCAGCCACAGCGTGCCGGCGGCGTCGCTCATCTCGCCCACGCGCTCGCCCGAGAGCTGCAGCCGCAGCCAGTCCTTGGGCAGCAGCACGCCGTCGACGCGGGCGAAGACCGCCGGCTCGTGGCGCGCCACCCACAGCAGCTTGGGCGCGGTGAAGCCGGGCATCGCCAGATTGCCGGCGATGCGGTGCAGATCGGGCACCCGGCGCTCCAGCTCGGCACACTCGGCGCCGCTGCGGCCGTCGTTCCAGAGGATGGCCGGGCGCAGCACCTCATCCTTGGCGTCGATCAGCACCGCGCCGTGCATCTGGCCGGACAGGCCGATCGCCCGCACCCGGGCCATGGCGGCCGGCTGCCAGGCCTGCAGCCGGGCCAGCGCGCGGTCGCAGGCGGCCCACCAGTCGGCCGGATCCTGTTCGCGCCACAGGGGCTGGGGCTGCTGGACGGTCAGCGGCTCGCCGATCGAGGCCAGCACGCGGTGGCGCTCGTCGAGCAGCAGGGCCTTGAGTTCGGAGGTGCCGAGGTCGATGCCGATGTACATGGGGCGTGGCGGTCGTGGAGGGCGGACGCGCGGCGGTCCCGGCGACGGTCGACGGCGGATCACGCGGACACAGGACCGGCGACCCGACGGGCCGCCCGCGCCTCAGCCGCCGAAACGCTTGTCGGCCTGGCGACGGAACTCCGTCGGCGTCATGCCCTTGAGTTCGAGGAAGCGGCGGTTGAAGTTCGCCAGATTGTTGAAGCCGACCTCGTAGCCGATGTCGCCCACCTTGCGGTCGGTGTCCATCAGCAGCTGGCCGGCACGGTTGACGCGCAGGCGGTTGACGAAATCGGTGAAGTTGTTGCCGGTGGCGCGGCGGAAGAAGCGCGAGAAGCGGCTCTCGCTCATGCCCAGCTCGGCGGCGACCGCCCCGGCGGACACCGGCTGCGCGATGTCGTCGGTCAGGCGGTTGACGATGCGGTTGATCTGGTCGAGCTCGGCATCGTCGTCGTCGGCCTGCATCTGCACCGTCGACAGCAGCCGGTAGTCGGTGCAGCGGGCCAGATCGGCCAGGTAGTCGCAGAAGGCGGCCATGCGGCGCAGGCCGCGGCTGTCCTTGGCCCGCTGCCAGTGGGCCTGGGCGAGGTCGGACATGCCGAAGAACTCGATGCCGCGCTTGGCCCGCTCCAGCAGCGGCAGCACCTCGGACAGCTCGGGCATGTGCTCGGCCGCGGCGGCGATCGGCGCGTGCGGGAACTGGATCACCAGATCGCGCATCGGCACGCCCTCCTCGCCGACGTCCATCGACACCCAGTTGTGCGGCAGGCGCGGGCCGGTCAGCACCAGATGGCCGGGCTGGAACTGGCCGATCCAGTCGCCGACGAAGGCCTTGCCGGAACTGGCGACGATCAGGTGCAGCTCGTACTCGTCGTGGTGGTGCCAGCGCGCCAGCGGCGTCGGAAAGCCGTGGGCCAGGCAGCGCACGACACCCACGTCCCACGGCGCCTCGTAGCCGAGGGCGGGGCTGCGCAGGTAATCATGTTCCAGCTCGGGCTGGCGTTGGCGGGGGATGGCTCGGGCCATGGTCGCGCGTTCCGGTCGGTCTGACTGCAGGGACAGCGATTGCACCAGCTGCGGCGGCGGCCGGCCAGCACCCTGCTGCGGGGCACCGGCCGGCCGCGGGCGGATCAGCCCGCCACGCCGCGCCGCAGGGGATGGGCGGCGACGAAGGACTGCACCCGGGCCAGCGCATCGCGCACCGCACGCACCAGGCGGGCATCACCGGCCAGCGCCCCCCACAGCGGCCCGTCGGCGCAGAAGGCGGCCACCGGGTCGGCGGCCTCGCAGATGGCATGCGCCACCACCGGGTCCATCGCCTGATCCTGATAGGTGTAGGCGATGCCGCCGCGGTGCCAGACCTGCAGGTAGGCCAGGAACAGCGCCGGCAGCAGCGCCACGCTGGCGATGCCCTCGTCGCGCGCGAGCCGTTCACGGATCGTCGGCGCGATGAAACCCGGGATCTTGCTGAAGCCGTCCATCGCCACGCGCTGGTTGGTGTCGGCGATGGCCGGATTGCCGAAGCGCGCCAGCACCACGTCGCGGTAGTCGGCCAGGTTGATCGGGCACGGCCGCTCGGGCGTGTCCAGCACCGGGATGGTGTCGCAGGTCACGTAGTCGTAGGCCATCTGGCGGATGACCGGGTCGTGCGTGCCCTCGTGGATGTAGGTGTGGCCGACCAGCGTGCCGGCCCAGGCGATGCAGCTGTGCGTCGCGTTGAGCAGGCGGATCTTGGCCTCCTCGTAGGCATCGACCGAATCGACCATCTGCACGCCCACCGTCTCCCAGGCCGGGCGGCCGGCGGCGAAGCGGTCCTCGATCACCCACTGGATGAAGCTCTCGCCCATCAGCGCGGCGGCGTCATCGATGCCGGTGGCGGCGCGCACGCGCTCGCGCACGGCCGGCACCGGACGCGGCGTGATGCGGTCGACCATCGCGTTCGGGCTGCTCGTGTGGGCCTGCACCCAGGCCAGCAGATCGGCGTCGCCCGCGGCCTCGATGAACTGCAGCAGGCCGGCGCGCGAGCGGTCGCCGTTGTGGCGCAGGTTGTCGCAGTTCAGCAGCGTGACGGGGCCGCCAGCGGCCGCCATCCGGGCCCTCAGGATGGCCGTCAGCGCGCCGTAGAGCGTCGGCGTGGCCGGGTGCGGGTGACCGGCGCGGGCGGCCGCGATGTCGGCGGCCAGGTCGGCGAAGCCGAGGTCCAGCCGGTTCTTCGCGTCCAGGTAGTAGCCGGCCTCGGTGACGGTGAAGCTGATGATGCGGGTGGCCGGATCGGCGCCCCACGCGATCAGCCCCGACAAGGCCGCGTCATGGCCGATCACCTCGCGGATGGCCGTGATGCGCTGGTAGACCCGCTCGCCCTCGGGCGAGACCGTCTCCAGCGTGTAGGCGCCACCGGCGGCCTGCAGCGTGGCCACGGTCTCGGCCATGTCGTTGCGGATGTTGCCCCCGGCCAGCACCCAGCGGGCGTCACCGGCATCGTGCAGGGCCTGCTGGTAGACGGCCTGATGGGCCCGGTGGAACGAGCCGAGGCCCAGGTGCAGCATCACCAGTGGCGTGTCGGACGAGGCGGTCATGACGGGATCCTTGGGATGGGAGTAAGGGTCAGAGCAGGTGCAGAGCGCCGGTGTGCTGCACCCGGCCCTTGGCATCGAACAGATGGGCGGCGGCCGGATCGATCTCCAGCGAGACGGCATCGCCCGCATGCAGGCCGCTGCGCGCGTTCTGGCGGGCGACGAGCTGCGCGCCGGTCTCGGTGGTGACGTAGATGAGGGTCTCGGCACCGAGCGCCTCGATCAGGTCCACGCGGCCGGACAGCGCGCCCTGGCCGGCATGGCGCACCGACACCGCCTCGGGCCGCAGGCCGACGAAGCCCCCCGCCGGCAGCGCCTGGCCGGCCGCGGCCTGCAGGGACGGTGCGACCGGGCCGAGCTTGTCGGCGGCCACCACGTTCATCTGCGGCGTGCCGATGAACTGGGCGACGAACTGGTTGGCCGGCCGGTCATAGAGCTCCAGCGGCGTGCCGACCTGCTCGATCAGGCCGTCGCGCAGCACGACCACGCGATCGGCCAGCGTCATCGCCTCGACCTGGTCGTGGGTGACGTAGATCGTGGTGGCGCCCAGCTCGCGGTGCAGCTTGGCGATCTCGACCCGGGTCTGGCCGCGCAGCGCGGCGTCCAGGTTGGACAGCGGCTCGTCGAACAGGAAGACCTTGGGCGCGCGCACGATGGCGCGGCCGATGGCCACCCGCTGGCGCTGGCCGCCCGACAGGGCCTGCGGCTTGCGCTGCAGGTACTGGGTCAGGTTGAGCACCTGGGCCGCCTTGTCGACCTTGTCCCGGATGACCTCGGGCGAGACGCCGGCGAGCTTCAGCGCGAAGCTCATGTTGTCGTACACCGTCATGTGCGGGTACAGCGCATAGCTCTGGAACACCATCGCCAGATCGCGCTTGGCGCTCGGCAGATGGGTGATGTCCTTGCCGTCGAGCGTCAGCGTGCCGCCGTCGATGTGCTCCAGGCCGGCGATCAGGCGCAGCAGCGTGGACTTGCCGCAGCCCGACGGCCCGACGAAGACGATGAACTCGCCCTGGTTGATCGTCAGGTCCACGCCCTTGATCGCGCGGTGGCCACCGAAGAACTTCTCGATGCCCTTGAGTTGAAGGTAAGCCATGTAATTTCTCCTCAGATCGCGTGGGTGGGGTGGATCACTTCACCGCACCGAAGGTCAGGCCCTGCACCAGCTGCTTCTGGCTGAACCAGCCGAAGACCACGATCGGGGCGACGGCCAGCACCGAGGCCGCGCTGAGCTTGGCCCAGAACAGGCCCTCGGGGCTGGAGTAGCTGGCGATCAGCGTGGCCAGCGTGCCGGCGTTGGCGCTGCTCAGGTTCAGGCTCCAGAAGGCCTCGTTCCAGCTCAGCACCAGGCACAGCAGCCCGGTCGAGGCCAGTCCGCCCATGGTCAGCGGCAGCAGCACCTGGCGGGCCTCCTGCCACAGCGTGGCACCGTCCATGCGCGCGGCTTCCAGGATGTCCGACGGGATGTCCTTGAAGGCCGAGAACAGCATCCACACCATGATCGGCAGGTTGCTCAGCGTGAAGACGATGATCAGGCCCAGCCGCGTGTCGAGCAGGTGCGACTTCTGCGCCAGCACGTAGATCGGCACCAGTGCGCCGACGGCCGGCATCATCTTGGTCGACAGCATCCACATCAGGATGTCCTTGGTCTTCTTCGTGCGGAAGAAGGCCATGGAATAGGCCGCCGGAGCCGCGATCGCCAGACCCAGCAGCGTGGAGGCCACGCTGGTGATCAGCGAGTTGGTCGCGTACAGCAGGTAGTCGCTGCGCTCGTTGACCTCGTGGAAGCCCTCCAGCGAGGGCGTGAAGAGCAGCAACGGCGGCTGGGCGATCGCCTGCAGCTCGGTCTTGAAGGCCGTCAGCACCATCCAGCCCAGCGGGAAGAACAGCAGCAGCGTGATGGCCCACGCCGACAGCGTGCGGATCACCAGGGCGGTGGAGAAGCGTTGAGGTTGACTCATGGGAAGACTCCGGCTCGCGGGGGCTCAGGCGTCCAGGTTCTTGCCGACCAGACGGATCATGAAGACCGCGGCGATGTTGGCCAGCACGACGGCGAACAGCGCACCGGCCGAGGCCACGCCGGCATCGAAGCCCAGCAGCGCCTGCTTGAAGATCAGGAAGGCGACGTTGGTCGACGCATCGCCCGGACCGCCACCGGTGGTGGTGTAGATCTCGGCGAACACGCTCAGCAGGAAGATCAGCTCGATCATCACCACCACCGCCACCGACCGGCCCAGATGCGGGAGGTAGAGGTAGCGCAGCTGCTGCAGGTAGTTGGCGCCGTCCATGCGGGAGGCCTCCAGCTGCTCGCGGTTCATCGACTGCAGCGCGGTGATGAAGATCAGCGTCGCGAAGGGCAGCCACTGCCAGGTGATCATGATGATGACCGACAGCAGCGGCCAGTCGGTCAGCCAGTCCACCGGCTCGGCGCCGAAGAACTTCCACACCGCGGCCAGCACGCCGTACAGCGGGTTCATCATCATGTGCTTCCACAGCAGCGCATTGACCGTGGGCATGATGAAGAAGGGGCTGATCAGCAGCACGCGCACCAGGCCGCGACCCGGGAAGGGGTCGTCGATCAGCAGCGCCAGGCCAACGCCCAGGCCGACAGTGAGCACGATCACGCTGCCCAGCAGCAGCACGGTGTTGATCACCGAGCTGCCGAAGGCCGGGTCGGTGACGAAGTATTCGAAGTTGTCGAGACCCGCGAAGCCCGAGACCTCGGGCTGCAGCAGGTTGTAGCGGATCAACGAGAAGTAGATGGTCATCGCCAGGGGGACGATCATCCACAGCAGCAGCGTGCCGATGGCCGGCGCCATCAGCAGGCGCGGGATCAGGCGGGGCGCTTGACCTTGCATGGCCAGACTCCAGCGGAACAAGGGCGCGTCGAAGAGGGACGGCGCCGCTGCACGGAAGCAGCGACGCCGTCGGACCTGACGCAGGAAATCAGGGGTTCGGCCGATGTGCACCGGCCGCCCACCCTGCACGACATCACTTGTAGTAGCCGGCCTTCTTCATCTCGCGCTCGGCAGCGGTCTGCGCGGCCTTGAGCGCGGCATCCACGCTGGTCTTGCCGGCCAGGACGGCGCTCATCTGCTGGCCGGTGGCCAGGCCGATGGTCTGGAACTCGGGGATGGCCGCGAACTGCACGCCGATGTACGGCGACTTCGGCAGCGTCGAGTCCGTCGGGTTGGCGCTGTCGATGGCGGCCTTCTCGGCGGCGGCGAACTTGGCGGCCTTCTGGAAGTCAGCCGAGGCGTAGGTCGACTTGCGCGTGCCGGTGGGCACGTTGGCCCAGCCGTTGGTCTTGGCCACCAGCTGCACGTAGTCCTTGCTGGTCGCCCAGTTGATGAACTTCTGCGCCGCGTCGACCTTCTTCGAACCCGCCGGGATGGCCAGGTTCCAGCTCCACAGCCAGTTCGCGCCCTTGGGCGTGTTCATCGTCGGGGCCTGGGCGAAGGCCACCTTGTCGGCCACCTTCGACTGCTTCGGATCGCTGATGAAGGAGGCCGCGATGGTGGCGTCGATCCACATGCCGCACTTGCCCTCGTTGTACAGGGCCAGGATCTCGTTGAAGCTGTTGGCGGCCGAGCCGGGAGGGCCGTAGTTCTTCAGCAGGTCGGCATAGAAGGTGATCGCGTCCTTCCAGGGCTTGCTCTCGAGCTGCGGCTTCCACGACATGTCGAACCACTGGCCACCGAAGGTGTTGACCAGCGTCGACAGGAAGGCCATGTTGTCGCCCCAGCCCGGCTTGCCGCGCAGGCAGATGCCGTACACGCCGTTCTTGGGGTCGTGGATCTTGGCGGCCAGATCCTTGATCTGCGGCCAGGTGGGCTTGTCGCCGACGGTGATGCCGGCCTTGTCGGCCAGGTCCTTGCGGTACATCAGCATCGAGGACTCGCCATAGAACGGCGCCGCGTAGAGCTTGCCGCCCACGCTCAGGCCGTTGCGGATGGCGGGCAGCAGATCGTCGACGTCATAGGCGGCGTCGGTCTTGAGCTCCTGCAGCCAGCCCTTCTTGCCCCAGATCGGCGCCTCGTACATGCCGATGGTCATGATGTCGAACTGACCGCCCTTGGTGGCGATGTCGGTGGTCACGCGCTGGCGCAGCGTGCCCTCCTCCAGCGTGACCCACTTGACCTTGATGTCCGGGTTGGCCTGCTCGAAATGCTTGGTCAGCTTCTGCATCTCGATCATGTGGCCGTTGTTCACGGTGGCGATGACCAGTTCGGTGGCGGCCTGGGCGCCGGCGGCAGCCAGGCTCAGACCGAAAGCGAGCGCGAGGGAAGCCTTCAACGTCATGTCGTGTCTCCTGAGGGGGATCGGTTCGCAAGAGGGGAGTCCGTCCGCTGCCGTCCCGTGCCGCGGGACCGTCAGTGGCGTGGCGGGACTGTAGACATCGCGGCTTGTGTCCACGAGTACGGTTTCGCCACGTTCCAGTACGTTATTGCGCTCATTGATGCGGGTTTTCCTTGATCATCGACCTATAAGTATCAGAGCGAAGCATCTGCGGATGAATCCGTACACGAGGCGTCCAGATCGCCAGGATCCGGCGACCGTGGAGGCCGGATGCAGGGCGTGCCGGCAGCGTTGCAACGCGGTCTGGGGGTTCGCACGGATGGGTGATCGGTATGGTGGTCATACCATCACACCAACACCTCTACCCGCGCCACCGTCCGGCCGCCGGGCCCACCCAGACCAGGAGACACACGCATGCATCCGTACGACCGTCACCCGCCGTCCGCCCTCACGCGCCGCCTGCGCCCTGTCGCCGCCCTGGCCTGTGCATGGGCGGTCGGCGCATGGCTGGCACCGGCCCAGGCGCAGACGGTGATGAAGATCGGCTACTCGACGGCCAAGGACTCGCACTACGGCGTGGGCTCCACCGTGTTCTGCGACGAGGTGGCCAAGGGCACCGGCGGGCGCTACAGCTGCCAGCACTTCCCCAACGCGGCGCTCGGCGGCGAGCGCGAGATGATCGAGGCGGTGCAGCTCGGCACCCAGGATCTCGTCAACTCCTCGACCGGACCGTTGGGCAACTTCGTGCCCGAGGTCAAGGTGGTCGACATCCCCTTCCTGTTCCGCGACTACGACCACGCCCGCCACACGCTGGACGGCCCCATCGGCCAGGACCTGCTGAAGAAGATGCATGCCAAGGGCCTGCCGGGCCTGGCCTGGACGGAGAACGGCTTCCGTCACATGACCAACAGCAAGCGCCCGATCGTCAAGGCCACCGATGCCGCCGGGCTGAAGTTGCGCACGATGGAGAACAAGGTCCACATGGAGGGCTACAAGACCTTCGGCCTGCTGCCCACGCCGATGGCCTGGCCGGAGGTGTTCACCGCGCTGCAGCAGGGCACGGTCGACGGCCAGGAGAACCCGATCCCCGTCATCCTGTCGGCCAAGTTCGCCCAGGTGCAGAAGCACCTGTCGCTGACCGGCCATGTCTACTCGCCGGCGGTGCTGATCGTCTCGCCGGCGATCTGGTCGAAGCTGTCGGACGCGGACAAGAAGGTGTTCACCGAGGCCGCGCAGAAGGGCGCGGCCGCGCAGCGCCGCAAGGTCAACGACGACGAGGCCAACGGCATCGCGCAGCTGAAGAAGGACGGCATGCAGGTGGTCGAGAAGGTCGATGGCGACAGCTTCCGCAAGGCGGTGGCCCCGGCCTTCGCCAACTTCGCCAAGGAGTTCGGCGCCGATCGCATCGCGGCCATCCAGGCGGTGCGCTGACGATGGCCGCGCTCACGCAGGCCGGCCGGACACCGGCCGGGTCGCCCGCGGCCGCGGCCGCGTCCACCGTCCCGGCGCACGGCCACGCCGGCCACGCTGGAAACCCCCACGCCGCGGCACCGCGCGCGGCCGCGGTGCGGGCGCTGCTGGCCATCGACCACCACCTGACGGCGGCCTCCCAGGCCCTGGGCTGCACGCTGCTGGCCGTCGTCAGCGTGCTGGGCCTGTGGCAGGTGCTGGCGCGCTTCCTGTTCTCCCAGCCTTCCTCCTGGACCGAGGAGCTGATGCGCCGCCTGCTGATCTGGGCGGTGATGTGCGGCGTGGTGGTGGCCTTCCGGCGCGGCGCGCTGGTGTCGGTCGATCTGGCGCTGCGCACCAGCCGCGGGCTCTGGCGCACGCTGCTGCGCGCCGGCATCGCGCTGGCCTCGCTGGCCTTCCTCGGCGTGCTGCTGTGGTTCGGCACCGATCTGGCCTGGCGGGTGCGCTTCCAGACCTTCGCCAGCCTGGAGCTGTCGATGGCCTGGGCCTATGCCGCCCTGCCCGTCGGGGCCGCGCTGTCCATCGTGGCCGTGCTGGCCCAGTGGGCCGACCCGATGAACGAGGAACTCGAGACCGCGCAGTGACGCGCCTGCCCGACCGGATACCGACATGCCCCTGACCCTGCTCGTCACCATGCTGCTGGGCTTCGCGCTCAGCGTCTCCATCGCCGTGTCCATCGGCGGCTCGGCCATGCTGGGCCTGGCGATCTTCGATCCCCAGCGCCTGGTGCTGGCGCCCAAGGAGATGTTCACCGCCATCGACAAGTTTCCGCTGGCGGCCGTGCCCTTCTTCATCCTGGCCGGCAACCTGATGGAGACCGGTGGCATCAGCCGCCGGCTGGTCGATTTCGCCAAGAGCCTGGTCGGCGGCGTGCAGGGCGGCCTGCCGATGAGCTGCGTGCTCACCTGCATGATCTTCGCCGCCGTCTCCGGCTCCAGCGTCGCCACCACCTTCGCCATCGGGGCGATCCTGATTCCGGCGCTGATCCGCCATGGCTACCCGCGGGAATACGCGGCCGCCTTGCAGGCCACCTCGGCCGAGCTGGGCGTGATCATTCCGCCGTCGATCCCGATGATCCTGTTCGGCGTCTCGGCCGAGGTGTCGATCGGCGAGCTGTTCATCGCCGGCTTCGGGCCGGGCCTGCTGATCGGCGGGGTGCTGATGCTGTTCGTCCACCTGTACTGCCGCTGGAAGGGCTGGGGGCTGCAGGACGGCGAAGGCCGTCTGGGCGTCGGCCGGGCCAGCCGCAACGCGGCCTGGGCGCTGCTGATGCCGGTCATCATCCTGGGCGGCATCTACGGCGGCGTGTTCACGCCGACCGAGGCCTCGGTGGTGGCGGTGTTCTATGCGCTGACGGTGGGCCTGTTCATCCACCGCGAGCTGTCGCTGGCGGATCTGCTGCCCGTGCTGCGCAAGAGCCTGGTCAGCTCGGCGGTGATCCTGTTCATCATCGCCAATGCCGGCCTGTTCGCCTTCCTGATCACCCGCGCCGGCATCCCCGAGGCGATCGGCGCCTGGCTGACCGAGGTGCTGCGCTCGCCGGCGATGTTCCTGCTGGGGGTCAATGCCGCGCTGTTCGTGATCGGCATGTTCATCGAGACCAGCGCGGCCATCATCGTGCTGGCGCCGATCCTGGTGCCGGTGGCCCGGCACTTCGGCGTCGACCCGGTGCACTTCGGCACCATCATGGTCGTCAACCTGGCGCTCGGCATGATCACGCCGCCCTTCGGCGTCAACCTGTTCGCCGCCTGCACGGTGGCGCGCATCTCGCTGGACCGCATCGTGCGCCACCTGCTGCCCTTCGTGGCGGTGATCATCGGCTGCCTGATGCTGATCACCTACCTGCCGGGCATCAGCCTGACGCTGCGCGACTGGGTCTATCCGCCGGCCGTGGTGGCACCCGTCCCCGGACCCACGCCCGCCATCGGCCCGGTCTGAGGGCCTGCCGGGTCCGACGGCCCGCCCGGCCCCACCTGCCCCACCTGCCCCACCTGCCCTGCCTGCCCCGCCGAATGAGGCGCCTGCTCCCATGCCCCTGCTGCCCGCCCGCCTGAACCTGATCGACGGCCGCGACCTGCCCGCCGCAAGCGGCCTGACGCTGCCGGTGATCGATCCCGCCGACGCCAGCGCGCTGACGACCCTGCCCCGCAGCGACGCCCGCGACATCGACGCCGCCGTGGCCGCCGCCCGCAGCGCCTTCGCCGGCGCCTGGGGCCGCACCACGGCCACCGAGCGCGGCCGCGTGCTGATGCGGCTGTCCGCCGCCATCACCGCCCAGGCCGAGGCGCTGTCCGAGCTGGAATGCCGCGACACCGGCAAGCCGATCGCCCAGGCCCGCGCCGACATCGCCGCCTGTGCCCGCTACTTCGAGTTCTATGCCGGCGCCGCTGACAAGCTGCACGGCGAGACGGTGCCCTATGCCGCGGGCAGCACGGTGCTGGTGCTGCGCGTGCCCTTCGGCGTGACGGGCCACATCATCCCGTGGAACTACCCGGCGCAGATCTTCGGCCGCTCGGTCGGCGGTGCGCTGGCCGCCGGCAACGCCTGCGTGGTCAAGCCGGCCGAGGACGCCTGCCTGACGCCGCTGCGCATCGCCCGCCTCGCGCTCGACGCCGGGCTGCCGGCCGGTGCGCTGAACGTGGTCTGCGGCCTCGGCGCCGAGGCCGGCGCCGCGCTGGCCGGCCATCCCGGCATCGCCCACCTGTCGTTCACCGGCAGCCCCGCCACCGGCACCGCGGTGACGCAGGCGGCGGCGGTGCACCACGTGCCCGTCACGCTGGAGCTCGGCGGCAAGTCGCCGCAGATCGTGTTCGCCGATGCGGACCTCGACGCGGCGCTGCCGGTGCTGGTCAACGCCATCGTGCAGAACGCCGGCCAGACCTGCGCGGCCGGCAGCCGCGTGCTGGTCGAACGCAGCGTGCACGACCGCGTGCTGGCCCTGCTGGCCGAGCGCTTCTCGGCCCTGCGCACCGGCCCGGGTCTGGCCGGCGCCGACTGCGGCCCGCTGATCAACGCCCGCCAGCGCGACCGCGTGGCCGCGATGGTCGAGCGCGCGGTCGGCGACGGCGCGCGCGTGGTGGCGCAGTCGCGGCTGCTGCCCGAGGCGGCGGCCACCGGATGCTGGTTCCCGCCGCTGCTGCTGGCCGACGTGGATCCGGCCGCACCGATCGCGCAGGAGGAGGTCTTCGGCCCGGTGCTGTGCGTGCTGCCCTTCGACGACGAGGCGCACGCCGTCGCGCTGGCCAACGGCACGCCCTACGGCCTGACCGCCGCCGTCTGGACGCGCGACGGCAGCCGCGCGCTGCGCCTGGCCCACGCGATCGAGGCCGGCCAGGTCTTCATCAACAACTACGGCGCCGGCGGCGGCATCGAGCTGCCCTTCGGCGGCATGAAGCATTCCGGCCACGGCCGCGAGAAGGCCTTCGAGGGCCTGCGCAGCTTCACCACCCTCAAGACGGTGGCCATCGCCCACGGCTAAGCCCCGACCTGCCCGACCACCTCAGGAGACCTCTTCATGACCCCGATCGAGCCCCGCCCGCTGTCCGAACAGGTCGTCCTCGTCACCGGAGCCGGCGGCGGCTTCGGCGAGGGCATCGCGCGCCACGTCGCCGCGGCCGGCGCCCGCGTGGTGGTCGCCGACCTGCGCGCGGAGCAGGCGCAGCGCGTGGCCACCGACATCCTCGCCGAGGGCGGCCGTGCGCTGGCGGTGGCGATGGACGTCACCCGGGCCGACGGCTGGCAGGCGCTGGTCGAGCGCACGCTGGCACAGTGGGACGGCATCGACAGCCTGATCAACAACGCCGGCACCACCCACCGCAACCAGTCGATGCTCGACGTCGACGAGGCCACCTTCGACCGCGTCTACGCCACCAACGTCAAGAGCCTGTACTGGAGCGCGCAGAGCGTGGTGCCGGTGCTGCGGCGCCAGGGTCGCGGCGGCGCCATCGTCAACATCGCCTCCACCGCCGCCGCCCGGCCGCGGCCGGGCCTGACCTGGTACGCCGGCACCAAGGGCGCGGCGGTGACGATCACCAAGGCGATGGCGGCCGAGCTGGCGCCGGACCAGATCCGCGTCAACGCGATCAACCCGGTGATGGGCGAGACGGGCCTGTTCGGCGACTTTCTGCCGGGCGAGAACACGCCGGCCGTGCGCGAACGCATCCTGGCCACCATCCCGCTGGGCCGCTTCAGCCGGCCGCTGGACATCGCGCGCGCCTGCGCCTTCCTGGTCGGGCCGGAATCGGCCTTCATCACCGGCGTGGCGATGGAGGTCGATGGCGGACGCTGCATCTGAGGGTCCACCGCGGCCGGCGACACGCCCCCGACCCGCTGCGGACCCGCCGCGGCCGGCGCCCGAGACCCGAGGGCCACCGACAGGCGCTATCGTTGCGCCATGTCCTCGTCCCCACCCGCCCCCGCCGGAGCGCCCCTCACCGACGCGGCGGCGCCGATCCGCCCGACCCTGCGCCGCCGCCTGAACTGGCCACGCTGGCGGCCGGCCTGGCGCGAGCTGCTGTCGACGGCCGCGCCCTTCGTGCTGCTGACGGTCGCGCTGCTGGGCGTCGCCTACTGGCTGCTGGATCCGGCACCGCCACGCCGCCTGGTGCTGGCCACCGGCCCCGAGCGCAGCGCGTATGCCGTCTTCGGTGAACGTTATGTGCAGATCCTGCGCCGTCAGGGCATCGAGGTGGTGCTGCGGCCGACCCAGGGCTCGGCCGAGAACCTGGCCCGGCTGCGCCAGCCGCACACGCCGGCCGATGGGCCGGCGGACCAGGCCAGCGTCGACGTGGCCTTCGTCAACGGCAGCCTGCTGGCCGACGAGAGCGACGAGGGCACGGACGGCGGCGCCCCCGCGCCTTCGGCCTCCGACAGCGATGCCGAGTCGCTGCGCTCGCTCGGCCAGCTGTTCCGCGAGCCGATCTGGGTCTTCTACCGCAGCGACCGCCAGACGCTGGCGCCCGGCATGGCCGCCGCGGCGGCCGAGCTGGCGGCCTCGGTCGGCGCTCCGGCGGCGGCCTCCACGCCGCAGCAGCGCCGCGTCGCGGCACGCCGTGCCAAGGCCTTGCCGGTCAGCACCCACGCGCTGCAACCGGCGCCCCAGCCGCCGCAGAAGCTGTCGGATCTGGCCGGCTGGCGCATCAACATCGGCGCGGCCGGTGGCGGCCTGGCCCCGCTGGCGCGCGAGCTGCTGGCGGCCCACCAGCTGCAACCCGCGCAGCTGCGGCTGAGCCAGCAGCAGGACAACGACGCGGTGGCCGCGCTGCTCGGCGGCGAGCTGGACGCGGTGATGCTGGCCTCGGCGCCCGAAGGCCTGCTGGTGCAGATGCTGCTGCGCACGCCCGGCATCGCGCTGATGGACTTCGTGCAGGCCGATGCCTATGCCCGGCGCTGGCCCTTCATCGCGCCAGTGCGGCTGCCGCGCGGCATCGTCGATCTGGCCGCCGACCTGCCACCGGCCGACCGCCAGCTGCTGGCGCCGACCACGCTGCTGGTGGCCCGGGCCGACACCCATCCGGCGCTGCAGCAGCTGCTGGTGCAGGCCGCCCACGAGGCCCATGCCGGCGCCGGCTGGTTCCAGCGGCCGGGCGAGTTTCCGCAGCTGACGGCCGGCAGCACGCTGCCGCTGTCACCTGAGGCCGAACGTCACGCCCGCAACGGCACCCCCTGGCTGCAGCGTTATCTGCCCTTCGGCCTGGCCAATCTGTTCGACCGCATGTGGGTGGCGCTGGCCTCGATCATCGTGGTCGCCATCCCGCTGTCGCGCATCATCCCGCCGCTCTACCAGTTCCGCATCCGCTCGCGCGTGTTCCGCTGGTACGCCCAGCTGCGCGCCGTCGAGGACGCCATCGGCCAGCGCCCGGCCGACGAGCTCAGCGCCGAGCTCGACGCCATCGACGCCCGCGTGCTGCAGATCAGCGTGCCGCTGTCCTATGCCGAGGAGCTGTACGCGCTGCGCAGCCACATCGCGTGGGTGCGGCAGCGGGTGCAACTGGCCGCATCCCTGTCCCCCTCATCGGAGAAGTCATGATGAATCCCCTGTCCCGTCGCCGGCTGCTGGGCCGGCTCGCGCTGCTGCCGGCGCTGTACGCCCCCTGGATGGCCGGCCCCCGCGCCGCCACGCTGGGCGCGTCCACCGCCGCCGACGGCGTGCGCGCCGCCCTCGCCCGGGGCGCCGAGCTGGCCGTCGAGCGGCTCGGCCAGACCGACGGCTTTCTCGGCAATGCCGCGGTGCGCATCGGCCTGCCGCGCAACCTGGCCAAGGCCGAGAAGCTGCTGCGCCGCATGGGCCAGGGCGAACAGGTCGACGCGCTGGTGACGGCGATGAACCGGGCGGCCGAGGCGGCGGTGCCGGCCGGCAAGCAGGTGCTGGTCGACACCGTCAAGAGCCTGAGCGTCGACGACGCGCTGAAGATCGTGCGCGGCGGCGACACCGCCGTCACCGACTGGTTCAGCGGCCGCACCCGCAAGCCGCTGGGCGAGGCCTTCGCGCCCATCGTCCAGCGCACCACCGGCGAGGTGGCGCTGGCCCAGCACTACGATGCGGTGGCCGGCCGCGCGGCCAAGCTGGGTCTGATGAAGACCGAGGACGCCGACCTGGCCGGTTATGTCACCTCGCGCACGCTCGACGGGCTGTACAAGCTCGTCGGCGAGGAGGAACGCAAGATCCGCCAGGACCCGGTGGCCACCGGCAGCGCGCTGCTCAAGCAGGTGTTCGGCCGCTGATCGGCCGGCCGACAGGCCCGCCCTCGGGCCTCGGTCCGAACAGCAGGCCCGCCCGCGGCAGGACGGCCGGCACGCAGGCACCAGGGCGCCGGGCCGGGGCGCGATCCGCGCTCAGCGCACCGCCTGCTGGCGCTTGACCCAGTCGGCCTGCCAGCGCTGCTGCCAGGCGGCGACGGCCGCGCGGATCTGCGGCAGCGCGGCCTGGGCCGCCTTCTCGCCCTCCAGCACGGCCACGTGCTTGAGGTCGAAGTCGGCCGGGCCGACCTTGCCGACCTTGGGCCGGATCACCACGTCGGCGCGCGCCAGCTCCTGCTCGCCCAGGCGCTGGCCCATGATGGTGATGGTCTGGTTGATGTTGCCGACGATGCCGTCGGAGCGGCCGTCGGTGGCCTTCGACGAGATGTCGACCGCGATCACCACGTCGGCGCCCAGCTCGCGTGCCGCGTCCACCGGCACCGGGCTGACGAGGCCGCCGTCCACGTAGCGGCGGTTGGCGATGACCGCCGGCTGGAACACGCCCGGGATGCTGCACGAGGCGCGCACCGCCTGGCCCGTGTTGCCGGTGCGGAAGATCACCCGCGCGCCGTTGTCCAGATCGGTGGCCACGGCGGCGAAGGGCTTGGCCATCTTGTCCAGCGCCTTGCCCTTGACCAGCTGGTTGACGTAGTCCTGCAGCTTGTCGCCCTTGACCAGGCCGCCGGCGCCGAAGAGGGTCAGGTCGCGCACGCGGCTCTCGTCGAGGGCGAAGCTCTGCTCCTGCAGCTCGAAGCCGGTCAGCCCGGACGCGTAGAGCGCGCCCACCACGCTGCCGGCGCTGGTGCCGGAGACCACCTGCGGCGTCAGGCCGGTGGCCTCCAGCATCTTCAGCACGCCCACATGGGCGAAGCCCTTGGCCGCGCCACCGCCGAGCGCGATGCCGATCTTCGGCATCGGGGCGGCCGGCGGCGTGGGCGCGACCGGCGCCGTGCCACCGCCGCAGCCGACCAGGACGGCCGAGCCCAGCAGGGGCAGCCCCGCCGCCAGGGCCAGGGACAGCAGGCGCCGGCGCTCACGCGGGAGGGCGGCGGGCAGGACGGCGGACGGACGGGCGGAAGCAGCGGAGGCGGACATCGGACGGCAGCGGACAGGCTCGGGTGACAGGACGGTCGGCATTGTCCGCGCTGGCCCCGCCCCTCGGTGTGGCGACGGTGAGCGTTGTCTGAACATTTTATTAACGTTTTTATAATGCCAGCTTTCAACCCGAATCGACCGGTCCTGCCTCGCCGGTCGCGCAAGCCATGGTTTCTCGACACGGTCGCCCGCTGGCGGTCCTCACCTCGCTGTTCTTCATGTGGGGTCTGATCACCTCGCTGAACGACATCCTGATCCCGCACCTGAAGGCGCTGTTCTCGCTGAGCTATGTCGAGGCGATGCTGGTGCAGTTCTGCTTCTTCATGGCGTACTTCGTCGTCTCGCTGCCGGCGGGCTGGCTGCTGCAGCGCATCGGCTACCAGCGCGGTCTGGTCATCGGCCTGTGCAAGATCGGCGTCGGCTGCCTGATGTTCTATCCGGCGGCCGGCTCGCATGCCTACCCGCTGTTCCTGGGCGCGCTGTTCGTGCTGGCGGCCGGCGTCACGCTGCTGCAGGTCGCGGCCAACCCGTACGTGACGCTGCTGGGCGATCCGGACACCGCCTCCAGCCGCCTGAACCTGACCCAGGCCTTCAACTCGCTGGGCGCCACCGTGGGGCCGATGATCGGCTCGGTGCTGATCCTGGGGGCGGCCGACCATGCGGCCGGCACGGCGGCCGATGCATCGAGCGTGCAGGGCCCGTACCTGGCGCTGGCCGCGCTGCTGTTCGTGCTGGCCGTGGTGGTGGCGCTGTTCCGCCTGCCCGATCCGCGCCGCCTGGCCGAGAACCGCGCCGAGCTCAGCGGCAGCTGGCCCTCGGCCACCGCCGGTGAGGGCAGCCTGTGGGCGCATCGCCATCTGGTGCTGGGCGCCGTCGGCATCTTCGCCTACGTCGGCGCCGAGGTCTCGATCGGCAGCCTGCTGGTCAACCTGATGGCCGAGCCGCAGATCGCCGGCCTGACCGTCAGCGAGGCCGGCAAGTGGCTGTCGCTGTACTGGGGCGCGGCCATGGTCGGCCGCTTCATCGGCAGCGCGCTGATGCGCAAGGTGTCGGCGGCCAAGGTGCTGGCCGCCGCCGGCCTGGTCAACGCGACGCTGATCGCGGTGGCCATCGCCGTCAGCGGCCCGGTGGCGATGTGGAGCCTGCTGGCCGTCGGCCTGTTCAACTCCATCATGTTCCCGACCCTCTTCGCGCTGGCCATCGAGGGCCTGGGCGCGCTGACCAGCCGCGGCTCGGGCCTGCTGTGCATGGCCATCGTCGGCGGCGCCATCGTGCCGCTGGCCCAGGCGATGCTGGCCGACCACTGGGGCCTGCTGCCGTCCTTCATCGTGCCGCTGGTGTGCTACCTGTACATCGCGCACTACGGCGGCTGGGGGCACAAGCCGGTGGGGCCGGCGGTGGGCGAGATCCGCGCCGGCCTGGCCGGCGGAACGACCGCGGTGCAGGGCGCCTGAAGCCGCTCGCGTCGCCCCCCTAATTCGAAGGGGAACCTGCGGCAGTGATGCATTGCGAATCATTCGCATCACCATATACTGCATTCACATGCCGGACACACTGGCGCGCCATCGGGTGCGCCAGGGTCCGCAGCCCCGCAACGCTGTACCCCCCCCGGATGACACGCTCGCGGGTTCCGGGCAAGCCACCCCTCGCTTTCGACCGCGCCCTGCGGCCTTGAAACGGCAGCCAGCCTCCACACCGCGCCCGCATCGCGTCCTGACCGATGCCGGCCGCCCGCCGAGGTTCCTGCCGATGTCTGTCTTCTTGTCGCGGCCCCAGCGCCGCGCCCTGCTGGCGGCTGCGTTCGCCGCCGCCGCCACCGTCCTGCCCCTCACCGCCCAGGCCTACAAGCCCGGTGATGCCGTCGATCCGGCGCTGCTGCAGCGCCTGCGCATCGATCCGGCCAAGGTCACGGTGCTGGACTTCTTCGCCGAGTGGTGCACGTCCTGCCGCAAGGAGCTGCCGCTGATCAGCGCGGTGGCCGACAAGGCGGACAAGAGCCGGGTCGACGTCGTCGGCGTGGACACCGACGACAGCGCCGCCGTGGCCGACGCGTTCCAGAAGGAGATGCGGGCCAAGGGCGCACTGACCTTCCGCACCCTCAACGATGTCGACCAGAGCATCGTGCGGCAGTTCAAGCCCAAGGGCTATCCGGCGCTCTACATCCTGAAGGACGGCAAGGTCGCCCGCATGCACCTGGGCGCGATGCCCGATGTCGACGTGCGCCTGCAGCGCGATCTCAAGGACCTCGGGATTCAATGAATCCGGACGCTGACCCAATGTCTTACCTGATGATCCAGTCCCTCGGACGTCCCGCCGCCCGCATCGTGCGCACCGCGGCCCTGCTGTCCCCGCTGCTGCTGGGCGCCTGCGCCGTCCAGCCGGTCCAGCCCTGGGAGAAGGCCACGCTGGCCCTGCCGACGATGACCGCCTCCGGCAGCATCCCGCTGCTGTCGAAGTTCGACCAGCATGTCTACGTCTCCAAGGAGACGGTCAGCGGCGGCACCGGCATCGGTGGCGGCGGCTGCGGCTGCAAGTGAGAGGGCCGCACACCATGCATCAACCCACCCTCAAGCTGCTGGCCGCCACCGGCCTGGCCGCCACCGCCCTGTGCCAGAGCGCGCTGGCCGAGAACAAGGTCGCCTTCGGCCTGATGGACTACCAGGAGCGCGGCGGCCGCGTGCACGCGGTCGACGGCTCGCTGGCCATCGAGCACGACATCGACACCGACCGCACGCTCAAGCTCGATCTGGGCTACGACGCGCTGTCGGGCGCCACCCCCTACTGGGTGCAGGTGCCGGGCTATGCCAACGAGTACCAGCGCGGCCTGGCCCGCGTGGCGCGCGAGAAGCGGCGCTCGATGTCGGCCAGCCTGCTGACGCGGGATGCCGACCGCCACGAGTACACCCTCGGCCTGTCGCACTCGGCCGAGCCCGACTACGCCAGCACCGAGCTCTCCGGCCAGGTGCTGCGCTGGGCCGACGACAGCCACAACCGCTCGTGGACGCTGGGCGTGGGCCTGATGCGCAACGTGGCCATCGCCACGGCCAACACCAACAACAGCCGCGACCGCAACGCCACCACCGTCAGCGTGCAGGCCGGCGTCACCCAGGTGATCGACGCCAGCACCACGGCCGAGCTGAGCGTCTACGGCGCACGCGACAGCGGCTACCTGTCGCACCACTACCTGAAGATCGTGCGCGAGGACCCGGACACCGGCGCCCACGTGCTGGCCGATGACACCCGGCCCGACCAGCGGCGCAGCGGCGGCCTGGCCCTGCGGGTGACGCGCAGCCTCAAGCCGGGGCTGGTCGGCAGCCTGTGGACGCGCGTCTATCAGGACAGCTGGTCGGTCAGCGGCCTGACCACCGAGGCCCGCGTGCACTGGGACATCACGCCGGCCTGGCGCCTGGCGCCGGTGCTGCGCGTGCACCGGCAGACGGCCGCCGAGTTCTGGCGGGCCTATGACGGCAGCCCCAACACCTTCGCGGCCACCGGGCCGGGCAGCAACGACGAGCGGCTGGGCGACATGACGGCGCTGACGCGCCAGATCAACGTCCAGTACACGGCGTCCAAGGAATGGAGCTTCAACGCCGGCGTGGGCCACTACCGCCAGAGCCGCGGCTTCTCCGCCCGCACGCTGACGGCCGGCCTGGCCTACAGCTACTGAGCGGACCGCGCCGCGCGCCCCGGACCCGCCGATGAGCCTGCACCACCACCACTTCCAGGCGATGACCACCGACTGCCGGCTGCAGTTCGGTGACACCGACGCCGCCACGGCCGCGCAGCTGGCGCGCCGCATCGAGGCCCGCACCGCGGCCCTGGTGCGACGCTACAACCTGCACGACCCGGCGTCCTGGCTCAACCGCTGCGTCAACCGGCGCAGCGGCCGTCAGGTCGAGCTCGACGACGAGTCGGCGCAGCTGCTGCGCGCCGCACGCGCCGCGGCCGAGCGCAGCCTGGGGGCCTTCGACATCACCCTGGCCACCGCCCGCGAGGGACTGGCCCGGGCCGACAGCCTGGACGAGGCCCGCGCGCACCTGGCCGCGAGCGCACCGGCCATGGGCCTGGCGGCCTGGCGGCTGAGTGGCCGCCAGCTGCACCTGCCCGATGCCCGCACCCGGCTGGACCTGGGCGGCGTGGTCAAGGAGCACGCGGTGGACGAGGCCCTGCGCCTGTGCCGGCAGGCCGGCCTGCGCTCGGCGCTGGTGAACTTCGGCGGCGACGTGGCGGTGCTGGGCCGCCGGCCCGACGGCAGCCGCTGGATCGCGGCCGTGTCCGACCCCCTGCAGCCCGCACAGCCGAAGTTCGCGCTCGATCTGGAAGACCAGAGCCTGACCACGTCCGCCCACTATGCCCGTCAGCGCCGGCTGGCGGACGGCCACCGCCTGTCGCACATCGCCCAGGCCGCGCAGGGCCGCAGCCGCTGGATCAGCGCCAGCGTGATCGCCCGCGACACGCTGACCTGCGGCTTCTACAGCACCGCCCTGCTGGTGCGCGACGACTTCACGCTGCCTGCCGGCGTGCACGCCGTGGTCGTCGATGCCGACGGCCGCGTGCACCGCCTGACCCCCGACGCCGCGGCCCCCGCGGCGACCCTGCCCGCCCCCTCATCGACCTCGGCTGCGCCCGCGCAGCCCATCGACGCACCACGGAGCGCCGCCCCATGCGCCTGACCCTCAAGCCCCTGCCCCTGTTGATCGCCCTCAGCCTGACCGCCGGTTGCGGCGGCGGCGGCGACACGCCCGTCGGCACCACCGTCTCGACCCAGAGCGCCAGCAGCGGCTCGCTGCTGGCCTGCATCGACGCCAACACCAACGGCCACTGCGACGACGGCGACGCCAGCCGCCTGCTGGACAGCCTGCCGGCCACCGGCGCCACCGGCCTGAGCCCGACGAGCAGCCAGCGCGTGCTGCTGGAGCGCCGCGACAGCGCCAACCGCCGCACCGGCCTGTGGCTGGCCGAGACCGGCAGCGCCCAGGTCAGCGCCCTGTCCAGCCTGCGCGCGGCGCTGGCCGCCCAGGGCCGCTCCGCCACCACCATCGACACCCTGGTCACCGCCCTGGGCACGCGCCACGGCAGCGCGCTGGAGAGCACCCTGGCCGCCAGCCTGGCCACCGCCCAGCAGCAACAGGGCCTGGCATGGCAGGCGCTGCTGGCCTGGTCCGGCGCCGTGGCCACGGCCGGCGACGGCGCCGCCACCCTCACCGCGGCCAGCAGCACGCTGGCCGCACCGGCCACCGCCACGCAGTGGGATGCCAGTGCAGACGGCAGCGCGCGCCGCCAGCTCACCGCCTACGGCAGCCAGGTGCTCAACAACAGCGAGAGCAACCGCCTCTACCTGTTCGATGCCAGCGCCGAGACCGTCAGCAGCCGCGAGATCGATCTGGTGCCCGCCCAGCGCGTGGCCCTGGCCGACCAGCCGCCGCTGCTGCGTCGCGCCTGGGCGATGGTCGAAGGCGCGGTCTCGCTGTTCGTCGACACCGCCTCGGCGGCCACCGGCTTCACCACCACCCCGCGCCAGGAAGAGGTGGTGACGCTGGCGCCCGGCCTGGGCATCACCGGCATCACGCTGGTCAATGCCGCACAGGACGCCTTCGTGCTGCTGAACATGGCCGATGGCGGCCACACCGGCAGCAGCTGCGAGACCACCAGCCAGGGCCGCGAGGGCCTGTTCCGGGTCGGCCTGGGCGACACCGCGTCCTACCGCTGGCTGGCCCAGGCGCCGGCCTGCGTGCACAGCGGCTTCTCGCTGCTGGCGGCCGACGCCGCCGGCAGCCGCGTCGCGGCCTGGGACGCCACCGGCGCCACGCTGTGGGTGATGGACGGCAGCACGCTGGCCCTGCAGCGCCGGATCGATCCCGGCCTGTCGGGCAGCACCGCGGTGCAGGCCATGGGCATCAGCGCCGGTGGCCGCTTCGTCGCCCTGGCCGCCTACGGCCGGCTCACCCTGGTGGACCTGAGCGACGGCCGGCTGGTCGCCCAGCTGACCGGCGACTGGGGCAACGTCACCCAGGTGGCCTTCGCCCAGGGCGGCCGCCGGGTGCTGCTGGCCAGCGCGCAGAACGTGCACACCCTGGTGCTGGACGACCAGATGCAGCGCCTGTCGGCCAGCAGCGTCACCGTGGGAAGCAGCAGCGACGAGCCGGTGCGGGCCCTGGCCGTGGCCGCCGACGGCGACAGCTACTTCGCCGTCACCGACCAGCGCATCGCCTGGCGCGCCGCCGCCACCGACAGCGCACTGGCCAGCCGCAGCCTGGACGCCGGCATGAGCGTCCAGCAGGCGACGCTGGCCGGCACCCGCCTGGTGCTGCTGGCGCGCGGCGCGCAGGACCAGCAGCTGCGCCTGATGCGCCTGAGCACGCCCTTGAACGCGACCGTGGGGACCACAGTCAGCACGACCCAGGCCACGACCACCGCGACCACCGCGACCCCGGCCACCGTCGCCCGCACCGGCGCCTGAGCGCCGCCCGCCGTCCGTCGCCCACCTGCACACGCACCCGATCCGACCATGCACCACCCCCTTCCCTTCCCCCGCCGGGCCGTGGCCTCGGCGTCCCAGCCCGCGCGGACCCCGACGCGCACCCGCGGCCTGACCGTCGGCATGACGCTCAGCCTGAGTGCCCTGCTGCTGAGCGCCTGCGGTGGCGGCGGCAGCGAGCCGGCCGCCGTCTCGACCGGCAGCGGCAGCAGCCTGGTCAACGGCACCGCCGCCGGCACCAGCACCGCCACCACCACCGCCGGCACGCTGCAGGTCAGCGGCCGCGTGCTCAACGTCGGCTATCTGGGCGCCACCCAGGTCTGCCTGGACACCGATGACGACGGCGCCTGCGGCAGCAGCGAGCCCTCGACCACCAGCGCCGCCGACGGCCGCTACAGCCTGAGCGTGCCCACCGGCCAGCGCGGCGCCAGCCTGCTGGCCGTGGTGCGCCCGGCCAGCACCGACAGCGCCGCCAGCACCGACGCGCCGCTGACGGTGCAGCAGGGCTGGACGCTGTCCTCGCTGCTGGAGTACGAGGACAACCCGAGCGCCGTCAGCATCAACATCTCGCCGCTGACCACCGTCTACTACGCCCGCATCCGCGCGGCCGGCCGCAACCGGCTGTCCAACCAGATCGCGGTGTTCACCCGCATCGTCCACGAGACCAACGTCGACACCGAGACCGGCGCGCTGAAGGTGCCGGTCGACTTCGACTACGTGGCCGCCCCGCGTGACGGCCTGCCCGCCCGACTGAGGGCCATGCACGGCGTGCTGGACACCCGGGCGGCCACCGCCGGCGCGCCGTTGAGCATGCTGATGACCACGGCGCTGCACGCCTCCTGGTACAACACCTACACCGCACCGACCACCGCCGCCGCCGGCATCGCGGCCGATGCGACCCGGATCGCCAGCTTCGCCAGCACCAGCACCAGCTCGGCGGAGTACTACATCGCCCAGGACTACCACTACTTCCGGCCGCACAGCCCGGCCGCGCTGCGCCTGCGCGAGGGCCTGACCGAGACCGCCGGCTTCGTGCGCCAGACCGGCAGCCACGTGCTGAGCTACCTGGACCGCCGCGGCACCGAGCTGGACAACGGCAGCATCGTCTACAGGCTCGCGCGCTGGGCCGCCGGCGTGTGGACCACGCTGGTGGTCGAGGAGACGCCGTCGATCACGCTCAACGCCAGTGGCACGGCCGTGCTGCAAGGCAGCACCGACCATCTGAAGGCGCGCACCATCACCGCCATCGACGGCAACCGCGTGACCTTCACCAGCCCCCACGGCTCGGCCCGCTTCGGCTTCGACATCGCCGACAGCCCGGGCACCAACTTCTTCATCAACGAGTGGGTGGACGAGCAGGGCAGCTACAGCGTCTTCTACAACGGCACCGCGCCGGCCACCGCCACCGTCAGCGCCGCCCCCTCGGCCTGCAACCGCATCTACCAGCGGACGGCGTCCGGCGTGGTCAACACCGCCTCGGCCAACAACACCAGCTCGACCACCGGCCTGGGCACCGGCACCACGGCCAGCACCTGGTATGCCACCTGCTTCGACTACTACCTGGCCGAGTACTACGACCTGGTCAAGGGCGATCTGGGCCTGACCTACCAGAACACGGCCCTGCCCGGCGCCAACTTCTATGACGCGACCCTGCGCGGCTCGCTGCTGTCCGCCCCGGCCCGCAGCACCTGCGTCAACCCGAGCCCGAACGCGGTCGATGCCATCCCGTCCGACCGTCGACTGGCCAGCGTCACCACGCTGGGCGCCAGCCACTGCAACTGGGCGCTGGACACCGCCGGCGGCCACACCGTGGCCGATCTGTTCCGCACCGACGGCGTGGCCATCAACAGCTGGAGCAAGTACTACGGCACCACCAGCTTCACCACCAGCGGCGTGACCACCGCCCGCACGGCCGGCACGGCCGAGCAGGCCGGCCTGCCGCAGCAGCTGACGCTCAAACTGGTGCGTGAAGGCAACGCCACCTCCGGCAGCGGCACGCTGACCAGCCCCTACGGCGCCTGGACGGCCACCAGCTACACCGAGACCACCGAGACCATCCGCTGGAAGATCAGCGACGAGAACCCGAACCTGGTGCTGGTGTGGTGGCCCTTCCGTGACAGCGGTGATCCGCGCGTCAAGAGCGGCCTGGCCTCCGATGGCAGTACCTCGCCGACGGCGCCGGTCCTGCCGGCCGGCCAGTTCGGTGGTGCCACGCTCGACGGCAACACCTTCTCGGCCGCACCCGCCACCCACACCGCGCCCAACTACCGCAAGCTGGCGCTGATGGTGGTCGATGGCCACATCGTGAGCGGCCAGTACTACGGCTCCGGGTACACCTACACCGAGCGTTACTTCACCGTGCCGGCGATGGAGCAGGGCATGGCCGCGCTCGAATACATCTTCGGCAAGCTGCGCAGCGCCGGCTTCACCGACTGAGGCACGCCTGGACATGATCCCGACCCGGACCTTCCTTCCGTCCCTGCTGCAGGCCACGCTGGCGGCGCTGCTGATCGGCGCGGCCGCGCTGCCGGCCCAGGCCGCAGGCGGCACGGCCGGTGCCCGCACCGCGGCACCCGCCTCCGCCGACGATCTGCTGGAGGCCGACCAGGCCTTCCGCCCCAGCACCCGCCGCATCGGCGAGCGTGAGCTGGAGCTGCAGTGGGACGTGGCCCCTGGCTACTACCTCTACCAGGCCAAGCTCAAGTTCCACGCGCCCGAGGGCGTGACGCTGCAGGCGCCCCGCTTCGAGCCCGCGCTGCAGAAGGACGATCCCAACTTCGGCCGCGTCGCCGTCTACCGCGAGCGCATGCGGGTCCGCGTGCGCTGGGAGGGCATGGCCCGCACGGCCGATGCCGTCCTGCGCGTGACGGCCCAGGGCTGCGCCGACCTGGGGCTGTGCTATCCGCCGATGACCTACGCCACCCCGCTGGACCTGCCCATCCAGGCGGCCACGGCGGACTTCCGGGATGCCGGTCCGGCCGGCCATGGCGGTGCCACGCCGGTGGCGGCCCCGCGCGACACCGGCGCCCCGGCCAGCCCCGGCACGGCCGCCGCCACCGGCCGCACCAGCACGGCCACCGCGGCGACCGCGACCACGGCGACCACGGCCGCGACCACCACCGCACCGGCCCCGACCGACGAGTCCGGCCGTGTCGCGCGCCTGCTCAGTGGCGGCAGCGTGCCGCTGGTGCTGGCCAGCTTCCTGGGCTTCGGCCTGCTGCTGGCCTTCACGCCCTGCGTGTTCCCGATGATCCCCATCCTGTCGGGCATCATCGTCGGCGGCGGGCCGGGCATCACCCGCCGACGGGGCTTCACGCTGTCGCTGGCCTATGTGCTCGGCATGGCGATCACCTATACCGCAGCCGGCGTGGCCGCCGGCCTGTCCGGCAGCCTGCTGTCGGCGGCCCTGCAGAACCCGTGGGTGCTGGGCAGCTTCGCGCTGGTGTTCGTCGCGCTGTCGCTGTCGATGTTCGGCTTCTATGACCTGCAGCTGCCGGCGGCGCTGCAGAGCCGCCTGGGCGATGCGGCCAACCGCCAAGGTGGTTCGTTGGGCAGCGTGGCCTTGATGGGTGCGCTGTCGGCCTTGATCGTCGGCCCCTGCGTGGCCGCACCGCTGGCCGGCGCACTGCTCTACATCGCCCAGACCGGGGATGCGGTGCTGGGGGGCGCCGCGCTGTTCATGATGGCCATGGGCATGGGCGCACCGCTGCTGCTGCTGGGCCTGGCCGCCGGCAGCCTGCTGCCGCGTGCCGGCGCCTGGATGGACGGCGTCAAGCAGGTCTTCGGCGTGATGCTGCTGGGCGTGGCGATGTGGTTGCTGCAGTCGGTGCTGCCGGACTGGGCGCTGATGGCCGGCTGGGGTGCCCTGCTGCTGGGCAGCGGCGTGGCGCTGCACGCGCTCGATCCGCTGCCGGCCGGCAGCGGCGGCCTGCGCCGCTGCGGCAAGGCGCTGGGCGTGGCGCTGACGCTGGCCGGAGCCGCCCAGTTCATCGGTCTGCTGGCCGGCGGCCAGGATCCGCTGCAGCCGCTGGCCACGCTGCGCGGCGGCGCGGGTGCCGGCAGCGGCAACGGCGGCGCCTCCGCGGCCACCGCCAGCACCGGCCCGCGCTTCGAGCGCGTGCGCACGCTGGCCGAGCTGCAGCAGCGCGTGGCCGCGGCCGACCGCCCCGTGCTGCTGGACTACTACGCCGACTGGTGCGTGTCCTGCAAGGAGATGGAGCACCTGACCTTCAGCGATCCCGGCGTGCGCCAGCGCATGGACGCGCTGCTGCTGCTGCAGGTCGATGTCACGGCCAACAACGACGATGACAAGGCGCTGCTCAAGCGCCACGGCCTGTTCGGCCCGCCCGGCATCCTGCTGCTGCAGCCCGGCAGCGGCCAGGAGCTGGGCCGCGTGGTCGGCTTCCAGAAAGCCGCGCCTTTTGCCGCGGCGCTGGATGCCGCCTTGGGCACCACCGTGGCCAGCCTGACATCCGAGGGCATGCCCAGAAGCCCGTCGCTGGACGCCGGGTCAGGCCAGACCCGGCAATGACCCGGGCTCGCCCGCCTGGACCGGGCGGGCACTACAGAACGGTCCGGAAGCCAGTCAAGTTCCTGACCGTACGGATCAGACCCTGCTTCAGCAGGACCTCCAGGTAGCGGTCCGCATCGACAGAGGGATTCTTCAGCAGGTTTCTCACCCACTCGTCATGGATGAGGTCGGTCCAGCGTGCGCGGAACCGCCCCGACAAGGCCAACCACATCAGGAAGTCCCGCAACGGGGCGGGATACAGCACGCAGGCGTCGAAGACGGCCGTGAACGGCGAGCTCTTCACTCGTAGCCCATCTGCAGCGCCTGAGCCTGCGCTGCCAGCTCCTCCATCGCTGCAGCACTGCGTTGCTCCTGGGCCGCTTTGTAGGCCATCAAGTCGGAGAACCGGACCCGACGGTGCTTGCCGGCCTTGTGGAACGGCAGCGCACCCGACTCGAGCAGCTTGACCAGATGCGGCCGCGACACGTTGAGCATGTCAGCGGCCTCCTGGCTGGTCAGCTCCGCATGGATCGGCACGACCTTGACGGCGTTGCCTTCAGCCAGCTCCGACAGGATGTCGACCAACAGGCGCAGCGCGGATGTCGGCAGCTCGACGGCGTGAGCCTCGTTCTTGTCGTCGAAGATCTGGATCCGTTGGGTCTCGAGCTGCGTGGACAGGAAAGCCGCCAGCGCGCGCTGGCCTTGCGTGGCCGCTGCGACTTCCCTCGCAACCGGGAGGGAGGCTTCGAACGTGGTGGACTGGATCACGGTGGATGGCTCCGCTCGACGGGTACTGAGAGCCGCACGTTATTCGAAACAAACGAAAAACGCAACAAGCAAAACGACATCGGATCGGTTCATGGGGACGGCAGGCATCGAAGTCGGATGCGCCCTCCCCTCACGCCCCCGCCCGCGCCTTCAACCACAGCGCCACCGTCGCGAACAGCTGATCGGGGTCGACCGGCTTGGCGATGAAGTCGTCCATGCCGGCCTCCAGGCAGCGCGCACGGTCCTGGGCGAAGGCGTTGGCCGTCAGCGCCACCACCGGCAGGCCGCGGGCCTGCGGCAGCTGGCGCAGGGCGCGCGTGGCGTCCGGGCCGTCCAGGCGCGGCATCTGCATGTCCATCAGCACCAGGTCGTAGCGGCGTTCGCGCACGCGTTCGACGGCGATGGCGCCGTCCTCGGCCAGCTCCACCGTCAGCCCGACCTCGCGCAGCAGTTCGGCCGTCAGCTCGCGGTTGACGGGTTCGTCCTCGGCCAGCAGCACGCGGGCGCCGGCATGGTCATGGCGCAGGCTGCGCTCGGCGGTGCCGGGCTGTGGGCGCACGGCGCGGGCCTCGGCCGGTGGGTGCTGCAGCAGCGCGGTGAACCAGAAGGTGCTGCCTTCGCCGGGCCGGCTGTCGACGCCGGCCTGGCCGCCCATCAGCTCGGCCAGCCGGCGGGTCAGCGCCAGGCCCAGGCCGCTGCCGCCATAGCGCCGGGTGGTCGAGGCATCGCCCTGGGCGAAGGGCGCGAACAGCCGCGCCTGCACCTCGGGCGGGATGCCGGGGCCGTCGTCGTGCACCTCGAAGCGCAGGCGCACGCCGGCCGCGTCCTCGTGCACCACGCGCACCCGCAGACGGATGCCGCCGCGCTCGGTGAACTTCACCGCGTTGGCCACGTAGTTGACGAGGGCCTGGCGCAGCTGGGTGGCGTCGCCCCACAGCAGCGGCGGCACGCCCCTCACGTCGGCTTCCAGGGCGAGGCCGCGGGCGCGGGCGCCATCGCCCAGCATGGCCACCACCTCGCCGACCAGGACGTCGGTCTCGACGGCATGGGCATCGAGCACCAGGCTGCCGGCCTCGATCTTGGTCAGGTCCAGGATCGCGTTGAGCGTCGACAGCAGATGCGCGCCCGCGGCGTCGATGCGGTCCAGCCGCAGCGCCTGCTGGCGGGTGACACCGCTGCGCCGCATCAGGTGGGCCATGCCGATGATGGCGTTCAGCGGCGTGCGGATCTCGTGGCTCATGTTGGCCAGGAAGCGGCCCTTGGTCTCGGCCGCCTGCTCGGCGGCCACCTTGGCTTCGGCCAGCTGGGCGGTGCGCTCGTCGACCAGCTGCTCCAGGCGCTGCCGATAACGGGCCAGTTCCTGCTGCTGGGCACGGGATTCGGTGGCATCGTGGGCGAAGCCGATGCAGCCGATGAAGCGGCCCTGGTGGTCCCGCCGGGGCGCGACATGGGTGTGCAGCCAGCGGTAGACGCCATCGGCACGCTGCAGCCGGAACGCGAGCTGGAACGGCCGCTGCGTGTCCAGCCCGTGGCCGAGCACGGCCAGCGCCTGCACGCGATCCTCAGGGTGCAGCAGGCCGGACCAGTCGCCCAGCCCGGTCTCCACCGCGCGCCCGGTGTAGCGCTGCCAGGGCTGGTTGACGTAGAGCAGGCGGCCGTGCGCGTCGCTGGTCCAGATCAGCGCGGGCCCGGCATCGGCCAGATCGCGGAAGTGCAGCTCGCTCTCGCGCAGCGCGGCCTCGGCGCGCTTGCGGTCGGTGATGTCGGTCCACATCGCCGCGACCAGCGGACGGCCGTCGATGTGCACCGGCCGCACGCGCACCAGCACGTCGTGCAGCCGGCCGCCCGGGCGCCGGTGGCGTGATTCGAAGCTGCGGGTCAGGCCGTGGCGCACCATGTCGGCCATGCGCTGCAGGATCACGTCCGGCGTGTGCTCGGCATCGATGTCGGCCACGCACATGTGGCTGAAGGTGGCCGCGTCCACGCCGCACAGGCGCGGGGCGGCCTCGTTGAACTCGATGAAGCGGCCGTCCTGCGGATCGACCAGCACGATGGCGTCGGTGGCCTGCTGGGCCATCGCGGTGAAGACGGTCTCGCTGCGGTCGAGCGCGCGCTCGGTGTGGTGCAGCCGGGTGAGGAGTTGCTGCAGCCGGGCCCGTTCGGCCAGCAGCGCCTGCAGCGGGCGGCAGACGGCCCCGATGTAGACCGCCCGGCCGACCATGGCCACGCTGACGACCTTGTAGAGGTGGCCCATCAGGTGGGCATGGGCGCTGATGTCGGTGGCCAGCGACAGGTGCAGCTCGGACAGCGCCTGCACGAAGGCGGCGCCGGCCAGCCAGCGGGCGGTGCCGTCCTGGCCACGCAGCAGGCGCAGGGCGGCGACCAGGCTGACGACCACCAGCACGGCGCCGCAGACGCTGCGCAGCAGCGCCAGCCCCGGCAGGGCTTCGGGCACCGGGGGCACCGATGCCGGCGCCGGCCAGCCCCACAGGCCGGCCGTCAGCAGCAGGCCCAAGGTGATCCCCAGGCTGCGGCGGCCGTCCAGGCGCCCCGGCGGCGACCAGGCCACCGCCACCAGGCCCACGGCCGCCGCGATGCGGCCGACCAGCCAGTAGCCGAGCACCTGCTCGTCCCCCTGCACGCCGACGGCCACCAGCGGCCCGGCGTAGGTCAGCAGGTGCAGCAGATCCATGACCGCCGCGACGAGAAAGGCATCGCCCAGCAGCACCGCCGAGCGGTTGTCCGGCAGCTGCCGACCGCCCCAGGCCAGCACGGCCACCAATGCGGTGATGATCACCGCCATCAGCTCCAGCACCGTGTGCACCGGCAGCTGGTGCAGGTGCAGCGGCACCCACATCCAGGCCGGAGCCCACCACAGGCCGGGCAGCAGCGCGGCGGCCAGGGCCGCGATCCACAGCGGCGAACTGCGGTGCAGCGGACCCAGGGCGGCCGCGGGCGCGGCGCCGGCCAGGACATCGGTCTGCCAGGGATTCATCGGACGACAGCAAACGACAGCAAACGACAGCGAACCACGACGGTCACCCCGGGCGGATGCACGGCGCGTGCGGAGGCTAGCACCGGCGCCTGGCACCGGGCTTCGGGGTCCTCACCAGGGACGCCCCTGCGTCCGCCGCCCCGGGACGTACCATCGCCGCTGTCTGTCGCCGTTCCCCGCCATCCGCCTCACCGTCCCATGTCCGTCACCTTCAGCGCCATCCAGCCCGGTCTGCGGCTGGCCGATCAGGTCGCCAGCGCGCTCGAGGCCGAGATCCGCGCCGGCCGGCTGGGCGAGGGCGAGCGGCTGCCGACCGAGGCCGTGCTGGTGCAGCAGTTCGGCGTCAGCCGCACCGTCGTGCGCGAGGCGGTCTCGCGGCTGAAGTCACAGGGGCTGGTCGATTCGCGCCAGGGCAGCGGCATGTACGTGCGCCGCCCGGGGCTGGAGCCGCTGACCTTCGATCCGGTCACCGTGGCCTCGAAGGAGGCCGTGCTGCAGATCGTCGAGGTGCGCCGCGCGCTGGAGGCCGAGGTGGCCGAGCTGGCCGCCCAACGCCGAAGTGACGCGGACATGGCCACCATCCGCGACGCGCTGCACGCGATCGATGCCGCGGTGCAGGCCGGCCGCGACGGCGTGGACGAGGACGTGCGCTTCCACCGCGCCATCGCCCAGGCCGCCGGCAACCCCTTCCTGATCCGCACGCTGGATTACCTGTCGCAGTTCCTGCAGGGCGCCACCCGGGTGACGCGGGCCAACGAGGCCCGCCACGCGCCCTTCGCCGCCGATGTGCTGCGCGAGCACGAGCGCCTGGTCGGCGCCATCGAGGCCGGTGATCCGGCCGCCGCCCGCGCCGCCGCGGCCGAGCACATGCGCGGCGCCGCCCGCCGCATCGAGCAGGCCGACCCCATGTTCTGGCAGCACGACGGCGGCCGGCTGGCGCGCCCGCTGATCAGCGCCGGCCCGGTCTGACGCCCGACCCCTGATCCTGCGCAAGACCGCGCGGGATCGCGCCGACCGCCGCGCCATCTAAGGAGTAACCCTGATGAAACTCCACGGCAAATTTGTATGATGACCATATAGCCAGTCATTCAAAGCGGTGCGCGAAGGCTTCCGTGCGCCGCCCCGCCGTTCCCGGAGTCCGTTTCCATCATGTCCACCCCCGCCCTGCTGGGCATCGCGCTCGCCGGCATCGGCCTGCTGCTGTTGCTGATCATCCGTTTCCAGGTCCACGCCTTCATCGCCATGATGCTGGTCAGCATCCTGGTCGCGCTCGCCACCGGCATGCCGGTCGCCGACATCGTGCCCACGCTGATCCAGGGCATGGGCGGCACGCTGGGCTCGGTGGCCATCCTGGTGGCGCTCGGCGCCATGCTGGGCCGCACCATCGAGGTCTCGGGCGGCGCCGGCAGCCTGGCGCGGCGCTTCACCCAGCTGCTGGGCCCGAAGCGCGTGCCCGCGGCGCTGACGGCCGCCGCACTGGTGCTGTCGATCCCGGTGTTCTTCGACGTCGGCTTCATCATCCTGGTGCCCATCGTCTACGGCTTCTGCAAGGCCGCGGGCGTCGATCCGGTGAAGTTCGGCCTGCCGGTGGCCGGCATCATGCTGGCCACCCACGTGGTGGTGCCGCCGCATCCGGGCATCGTCGGTGGCGCGGCCGTGCTGCAGGCCGACATCGGCTGGATCACCGTCATCGGCCTGGGCTGCTGCGTGGCGCTGGCGCCGCTGGCCCAGCTGTTGGGCGGCTGGCTGAACCGCCGCCGCTACGCGATGCTGCCGGCCACCGCCGAGAGCTACGCCGCCTTCGACGCCGGTGCCGACGCCGCCGGCCGTGGCCGCGCCCCGGGCATGGGCGCCGTGCTGACGCTGATCGTCGTGCCGCTGCTGCTGATCATGGCCGGCACCACCGGCGCCACGCTGCTGCCCAAGGGCGATGCGCTGCGCAACGCGCTGTCGTTCATCGGCGCGCCGGTGTTCGCGCTGATGGTGGCCATCGGCCTGGCCTTCGTGCTGATCGCGCGCCAGCAGGGCTGGAGCCGCCAGCAGACCAATGACGTGATGGAGTCGGCCCTGCCGCCGGCCTCGACCGTGATCCTGGTGACCGGTGCCGGCGGCGTGTTCGCCAAGGTGCTGACGGTCTCGGGCATCGGTGCCGCGCTGTCGGGCGCCATCACCGCCGCCGGGCTGCCGCTGCTGCTGGCCGGCTTCGTGATCTCGCTGGCGCTGCGCGCCGCGCAGGGCTCGGCCACCGTGGCCATCCTCACCACCGCCGGCCTGCTGGTCGGTGCGGTGCAGGGCGGCGCCTACACGCCGGTGCAGGTCGCGCTGCTGGCCGTGGCCATCGGCTTCGGCGGCCTGGGCCTGTCGCACGTCAACGATTCGGGCTTCTGGATCGTCACCCGCTACCTCGGCCTGAGCGTGGCCGACGGCCTGCGCAGCTGGACCGTGCTGACCACGCTGCTGGGCCTGGCCGGCTTCGGCCTGACCGCGCTGCTGTGGGCCGTCATCGGCTGAGCGGCCCCGCATCCGAGCGCTTCCCCTGCCACCGACCCTCGTCCACCGGACCTTCCACCTGATGAGCAACCTCACTGTCGGCCTGATCGGCCTGGGCGCCATGGGCGCCGGCATCGCCCGCACCCTGCGTTCGCGCGGCTACCACGTCCACGTCTGCGACGTGCGCCCCGAGGCCGCGCAGGCCTTCGCCGCCGAGGGCGGCACCGCCTGGGCCACGCCGGCCGAGGTGGCCCAGGCCGCGCCGGTCGTCGTCTCGGTCGTCGTCAACGCGCAGCAGACCGAGGCGGTGCTGTTCGGCGAGCACGGCGCCGCCGCCGGGATGACCGCCGGCAGCACCTTCATCATGTGCTCGACCGTCGACCCGAACTGGTCGATCGCGCTGGAGGCCAAACTGAACGCCCAGGGCGTCCACTACATCGACGCCCCGATCTCCGGCGGCGCGGCCAAGGCCGCCAACGGCCAGATGACGGTGATGAGCTCGGCCACGCCGGCCGCCTATGCCGCCGCCGGCGCGGTGCTCGACGCGATGGCCGGCAAGGTCTACCGCCTGGGCGACAAGGCCGGCGCCGGCAGCAAGGTCAAGATCATCAACCAGCTGCTGGCCGGCGTGCACATCGCCGTGGCCGCCGAAGCGATGGCCCTCGGCCTGCGCGAGGGCGTGGACGCCGACGCGCTGTACGAGGTGATCACCCACAGCGCCGGCAACAGCTGGATGTTCGAGAACCGCATGGCCCACGTGCTGGCGGCCGACTACACGCCGCTGTCGGCGGTCGACATCTTCGTCAAGGATCTGGGCCTGGTGCTGGACACCGCGCGGGCGACGAAATTCCCGCTGCCGCTGGCCGCCACCGCGCACCAGATGTTCATGCAGGCCTCGACCGCCGGCCACGGCCGCGAGGACGACAGCGCCGTGATCAAGATCTTCCCCGGCATCACCCTGCCGCAGCCCAAGGCCTGAAACGATGAGCACCGCCAACGCCTCCCGCCCGCTGCTGCTGGGCTGCATCGCCGACGACTTCACCGGCGCCACCGATCTGGCCAACAACCTGGTGCGCGCCGGCCTGCGCGTGGTGCAGACCATCGGCGTGCCCGACACCCCGCCCGAGGGCGAGGCCGACGCCATCGTCGTGGCCCTCAAGTCGCGCACCATCCCGGCGGACGAGGCGGTGGCGCAATCGCTGGACGCCCTGCGCTGGCTGCAGGCCCGGGGCGCACGGCAGATCTACTTCAAGTACTGCTCGACCTTCGACTCGACCGCCCACGGCAACATCGGCCCGGTGACCGAGGCGCTGATGGACGCGCTGGACGCGCCCTTCACCATCGCCACGCCGGCCTTCCCGGACAACGGGCGCACGGTGTTCAAGGGCTATCTGTTCGTGGGTGACGTGCTCCTCAACGAGAGCGGCATGCGCGACCACCCGCTGACGCCGATGCGCGATGCCAACCTGGTGCGCGTGCTGCAGGCGCAGACGCGCCGCCGCGTCGGCCTGATCGACCACCGCACGGTGGCCACCGGGGCGGACGCGGTGCGCGCACGCATCGCCGCACTGCAGGCCGAGGGCGTGGGCATCGCCATCGTCGACGCCGTCTCCAACGACGACCTGATGCGCATGGGCCCGGCACTGGCCGGGCTGAAGCTGCTGACCGCCGGCTCGGGCGTGGCCATCGCCCTGCCGGCCAACGCCGGCATCGCGCCGTCGGCCCAGGCCGCGGCGCTGCCGCCGGCCCGCGGGCTGCAGGCCATCGTCTCGGGCAGCTGCTCGGTGGCGACCAACGGCCAGGTGGCGCACTTCATCGCCAGCGGCCGGCCGGCGCTGGCGCTCGATCCGCTGCGTCTGGCGGCCGATGCCCGCGCCGTCGACCGCACCGTGGCCGAGGTGCTGGACTGGGCCGCGCCGCAGCTGGCCACGGGCCCGGTGCTGGTCTATGCCACCGCCGAGCCGGCCACCGTGCGCGCGGTGCAGGCGAAGCTGGGCGTGGAGGCGGCCGGGGCGCTGGTCGAGCACGCGCTGTCACGCATCGCACGCGGCCTGGTGGGCCTGGGCGTGCGCCAGCTGGTGGTGGCCGGAGGCGAGACCTCGGGCGCCTGCGTGCAGGCCCTCGGCGTCACCCAGCTGCGCATCGGCGGCCAGATCGACCCCGGTGTACCCTGGTGCCACGCGCCGGTCGATGCCGCGCTGCAGGCGGCCGACGGCGTGCACATCACGCTGAAGTCCGGCAACTTCGGCACCACCGATTTCTTCACCAAGGCCTTCGGCCAGCTGCAGGCCTGACCCCGCGATGACCACCCCGACCTGCCCGCCCCCGCTGGACGAGGCCGCCGCGCGCGACGAGATCTGCCGCGTCGGCCGCAGCCTGTTCGAGCGCGGCTACGTGCACGCCACCGCCGGCAACATCAGCGTGCGCCTGGCCGACGGCTTCCTGATCACGCCCACCGATGCCTGCCTGGGCACGCTGCAGCCCCAGCGCCTGGCCCGGCTGGACGCCGCCGGCGAGCAGATCGACGGCGACCGCGCCAGCAAGACCATCACGCTGCACCGGCGCATCTACGCGGCCACGGCCGCCGCCGGGCGCGCCGCCGGCTGCGTGATCCACACCCACAGCACGCACCTGGTGGCCTGCTCGCTGCGCGCCGATGACGCGGCTGGCGCCGCGAACGAGGGGCTGGCCGAGGGCGCCGAGCTGCTGCCGCCGATCACGCCCTACTTCGTGATGAAGGTCGGCCGCGTGCCCCACATCGCCTACCACCGCCCGGGCGATCCGGCCGCGGCCGAGGCCGTGGTGCGGGCCATCGCGCAGCACGCCGCCGCCGGCCGCCGGCTGCAGGCGGTGATGCTGGCGCGCCTGGGCCCCAACGTCTGGCACGACACGCCGGCCGCCGCCCTGGCCGTGCTGGAGGAGCTGGAGGAGACCGCCCGCCTGCACCTGCTGCAGCCGGCCATCCGCCCGCTGGCCGAGCCCCAGATCGACGAACTGCGCCGCGTCTTCGGCGCGTCCTGGTGAGCGCCGGCCCGGCCGGCCCCACCGTTCATCCCCTCATTTCCGGAGCCTGACCCCGCCATGCCCCGCTTCGCCGCCAACCTGTCGATGCTCTACAACGAGCATCCCTTCCTCGACCGCTTCGCCGCCGCCGCGGCCGATGGCTTCGACGCCGTCGAGTACCTGTTCCCCTACGCCCACCCGGCCGCCGAGATCGCCCAGCGCCTGCAGGCCCACGGCCTGACCCAGGCCCTGTTCAACGCGCCCCCCGGCGACTGGGATGCCGGCGAGCGCGGCATCGCCTGCCTGGCCGGCCGCGAGGCCGAGTTCGACGCCGGCATCACCCAGGCCCTGGCCTATGCGCAGACGCTGGGCTGCAGCCGCCTGCACGTGATGGCCGGCCTGCTGCCGGCCGGCGCCACGCGCGACGACGTGCGCCCGGTCTACGTCGCCAACCTGCAACGTGCGGCGCTGCGCGCGGCGGCCGTCGGCGTGGCGATCCAGATCGAGCCGATCAACCTGCGCGACATGCCCGGCTACTTCCTCAACCGCCAGGATCAGGCGCACGCGCTGGTCGAGGAGATCGGCGCGCCCAACGTGCAGGTGCAGTTCGACCTGTACCACGCGCAGGTGATGGAGGGCGATCTGTCGATGAAGCTGCGCCAGTACCTGCCCACCGGCCGCGTCGGCCACATCCAGATCGCCGGCGTGCCGCAGCGCCACGAGCCCGACACCGGCGAGCTGAACTACCCCGCCCTGTTCGCCCTGCTGGACGAACTGGGCTGGGACGGCTTCGTCGGCTGCGAGTACAAGCCGCGGCGCGGCGCCGTGGCCGGCGGCACGTCCGACGGCCTGGGCTGGCTGCGCGCCTGGCGCGAGCGCCAGGGCTGACGGCCCGCGCCCAGGCCATCCACTCTCCCACCGACCCACCCCGTCCGGGCGTCCTGCACGGGCCGGTGCGCTTCTCCGCCCGACGGGCCGCCGCCCGGCGCGCCAGAATGCACCCCGACGCCGGGGTGTCCTGGCGCGCCGGCCCGGAGAAGTGGACATGGACAGACAACGCCGCGCCCTGCTGCTGACGACACTCGGCAGCCCCGCCCTGGCGGCGACCCGGCCCACGGCGGCCGAGCCCACCGCCCCGGCCATCGGCAGCCCCGCCCCCGCCCTGCAGGAGCGGACGATCCCCGACCTGGCCCGCGTGCTGTGCGTGCCCGAGTGGTACGACGGCGACGGCCTCTACAACCGCTGGCAGGGCCTGCTGGTGTGGCGCGGCAGCACCGGCCAGGTGCGCCTGCGCCGCAAGTGCCTGAAGCAGGCCGCCCAGCCCCTGCCCGACCACACGCCGGCCCGCAGCTACGGCCTGCTGATCGGCGGCCGACGCGTGGCCGAGGCCCGCTTCGCCGCCGGCCAGACCGATCTGCCGGTGAGCTTCCCGCTGGCCGGCCTGCCCCCCGGCTGGCTGACGATCGACGTCGACGGCACGCAGGACGGCGAGAGCTTCATCCACTGGGCCGGCTACCACCACGTGCCCGGCGCCCCGCCGCCGCAGACCATGCCGGTGATCCAGGGCTCGCACGCCCTCGGCTGGAGCCGCGCGCCCATCCACCGCTGGGCGATGATGCCCGCGCGCTACACGCCCACGCTGCACCCGCTGCGGCCGCAACGCTTCGAGCCGGTGTCGCGCTTCGTCTGCGGGCGGCTGGTGGTGCCCACCGACATGGGCCAGGACATCGTCACGCCCAACCTCAGCCGTGAGGGGATCTGGAACACCCACGGCAAGCAGGCCTACTTCTTCTCCGACGTGATGGCCGGCGGCCCGCCCCCCGTGCCCCATGTGGACGGCCCGCGCGGCAAGGCCACCGCCGGCATGATCGTGGACATCCACATCGCCACGCCCACCCGGCCCGGCGACCCCGAGCGCGACGTCGAGGCCTATCTGATGACGGCCCACGCCTGGCGCAAGCTGATGCGCGACGGCTCGATCCAGACCCTGGCCGGCTGGATCCACGACGACGCCCCCTCACATTGGAAGGACGGCGCCAACGGCCGCACCCTGCGCCTGGCCGGCGACTGGAGCGCCGTGCCGCCCGAGCGCCGCGGCTACCACGACCCCTGGGGCAGCGCCTGGCTGCAGGTGGAGACCGACGAGGCCGCCGCCCCCATCCCCAGCGAAGGCGACCTCAAACCCCACCGCCTGCCCCCGATCGGCCTGGTGGCCGACTCCGGCCACGGCCGCATCCTGGCCCACCGCTTCCACCCACGCATGCACGGCCCGCAGGCCGTCGTCAGCGAATGGATGACCGGCCTGCACGACCCCTTCGGCCTGGTGGTGTGGAACGACCGCGTCATCGTCTCCGAGCGCACCGCCCACCGCATCATCGAGATCGACCCGGCCACCCGGCGCATCAGCCGCGTCATCGTCGAGCGCGACCCCAAGCGCCCCGGCAACGCCACCATGTCATCCTGGCGCCGCGCGATGGACCCCGACGGCGCCACCCTGGCCGAGCGCCAGGCCCAGCCCTGCCTGGCGCCCGAAATGCTGCGCCTGTGGGGCGACTGGCTGTACTACGGCAGCTACGCCGCCCAGGCCATCCACCGCGTGCACCTGAAGACCGGCGAAGTGCAGTTCATCCAGCGCGTGGAGATGGACCGCCAATCCTGGTTCGTCAACTTCGACATCGCCCGCGACGACAGCTTCGCCCCCGCCGGCACGATCTTCTACTGCAGCTGGGCCCAGCAGTCCTGCGCCGCCCACTACGGCGTGCTGCCCGACGGCAGCAAGTGGACCAAGCACGCCGGCCAGGCCCCCTGGAACGACCCCCAGACCTACTCAGCCGCCGTGGCCGTGGGCGAAGGCCGCATGTACTACGCCGGCAGCGCCATGGGCCTGACCCGCTACGAGGCCGGCCCCCCGATCGACACCGGCCGCTACAAGCGCGGGAGGGAGCTGTTCCAGCAGGAGGGCGGCTGGCTGCGGTTCGGGGCGGGTGGGTTCAACCCGTGGGGGCTGGAGCTGCCGTGGGGGGTGGATCCGGATCTGGATTACTACTTTGGGTGTCATGACATCCGGAGGCTGGGGGATGCTAGGAAGGTGTGAGCTGGGGTTGCGCGACCCCCGAGAACCTGCCCGATCTGCCACAGACGCTGCCACGTGACGCAGCACCGCTAAGGTCACGCGCTCTTCGGCCTGGGCACTTCTTGAAGCCGCCCGCCTGACGCCGACGCCCCACACCGATCTACGCTACATCGCCTCCATAACGCAAGGTGGGCAGATCGTCGACGCTAGCAACGTGCAGGCGCCGATCACACATGCCACCACGCAGGAACGCAAGACGATGAAGAAGGGCGAAGAGCCTGCAGGCTAGAACAAGAAGCGGCTAGCGCACACCGAACAAGATGCACGTTGGACGCAAACGCACTGCAAGTCATACTATGGCTACAAGATGCACGGCGACGTGGACGCGCGCTACGAGCTGATCCGACGCATCGCGGTCACGACAGCCAACCCTGATGATGGTCATCAGTTGTCGAAGATGCTGCAGAAGGCCAACACGCGTGACCGCCTGCTGGCAGACCGGGGCTATGACAGCGAAGCCTATCGCCAAGTGCTGCTCCAGCATGGGCTGTGCGAGGGCATCGCGCGGCGGGCCCGGCCGGGCCAAACGGCCAAGGTGAGGCTCAAACAGCGCAACAAGACGGTCAGTCGGACACGGGCGTGGGTTGAGCACGTCTTTGCAGCGCCGCATAAGCAGGACGGCAAGTGCGTGCAAGCGATGAACCTGGCACGCAACGCACTGAGTATCACGCTGGCGTGCGTGGCGTACACAGCGCGGCGGCTGGCGTGGCTAGTCAAGAGCGGAAGTCCGCCTGCGAGGGCGGTGTGAAGGTCGGCAGGGCTGGTTCGCGGGTTGTGGACGGGCAGGTGAGGTGCCGCAGGCGGCTGCGGCGAGCGCGTAGGGACCGTCATGACCGGGGCTGGACTGTCTCAGCGCGTTGGGACGGGTTTCGAGAAGTGCCCCAATGCTGCAAAATTATCTAAACAGCCAAGCAACAACAACGGGAGCGTACATGTCACTAAGCTGGGTGTCGGGAGCTAGGGCGGAAATTGCCAGGAGTCTAGGGGACGTGCGGTCAAGCCATCACCCAATTTTGATTTTTATAAATTAATCGACTGCCTGATGTCCCGATTCGTTGCTTGGAACGATCTGCTGTTGGCAGAGTTTTTTTCTCCGGCCTCCGCCCACGAGGAAGTGTGGATCCGTGCCACGCGCGCGGAGCTGGACTCTTTCGGTTTGCACCTCGGAGGCGCCGAAGGGCTGATCAGTGCAGTCGGATCCGGTGCTCCTTGGCTGCCGAGCCTTTCCAACTGTTCGGTAGCGGCACAAAAATTGGTCGAGCAGCGCAAGAGTCCTCTGCAAACCCAATTTTACCGAGACCCTGGAACTTCAAGTCCTAGATACGCTGGTGCTCGTGCGCCAACATACCTTCCCATACTTGCGCTCTGGGTACTAGCCGCGTCGGACGAGACAACTGAGGGCGGGTTCTATGCTTCAGTGCAGCGGATGCTGGGACCCTCCTTCAAAAATGAGGTCAAGGTCACTGAAGCGATGTCCCGGACGTGGGAGGACCTCGAAGCGTGGTCATCCAAGGAGTGTGATGGACGCTTTGGCAACTTCCACTGCCGCGTACTGGGAGGACACCGGTTTGTCGGAATGCCGCGTTCGCAGGGCCTGATCAGCCGCCAAGATGAACGGAATCTGTCAAGGCTTTTCTGGGATGCCAGGCTACGGCCAGGCCAAACCCTGACAGATGCGACGCTCGTATCCATACTCGAGCGTGGTTGCGAGTTGCCTTTCCTGACCAGGGCGCTGCGGTCGGCTATGGCAAAGCCCGAGTACCAACTGCCGCTTGCTGCGCTGGTACGGAAGCTCTTCGCATCGTGGGGGGGTAGCCGGCCGAAGGATAGTCGCGCCGATACACATCACCCCAGTACAGAGCCATTTTTTCAGGAGCCCACCGAAACTCAGGCTGCAGTCAGACTTGTTCTTGTTCCTTCTGAAGAAGTGCCAAACGGATGGGATGTGTGTTGGAGCTTTCCGGCAGTGGTCGATGCCATCCGCTGTAGTTTCCAGATCGGAGGCCAGCGATTGGCTGCTTCCCTGCATCGTGCTAGTGCAAGCTTTATAACGGACGTTTCGGAGAATTCCGTCCGCCAATCGCTTGCAGCCCTTTTTGCTTCGGCGTCGCAGCAGCTCGACGTGCAAGTCAAGCTTGACGACGATAGCGCTTGCGCATACGGCGACCAGTGCCGCAACGAACTAATCCGCCAGACTCCCCGTAGAGTAATGGCATGGAACTCGATTGACCCGCGCTTCGGACAGCAGCTCATCGAGCGCGATGTTCCGCTTTACGGCGCTTTCTATCTAGTTTGCGCTCCGTCCGATTGGACCAGAACCGACTCCTGGCTTAAACGGGAGCATATCTTTTTCGAGCCAATGGATGTGTGCGGCTTGCCAAGTGGATGGCGGATGGCCTGCATCCATAGAGCAGAGAAGCTTACTGCCGAGCAACGGCAGTATTTGGCTGATGCTCACGAAGTCGCTGACGTACCGCCAGCCAGGTTGCAGTTTGTTGGAGGCAGCCGGCTGCTGCGTGGCGGTACACGCTTGTTTGCTTCCTACGGCCTGCCGGCTGTTGAATTCGAGGGCCCTCCTGAAGCGCAACTTGACGCTCCTGGACTGCAGCTTTTGGAGGTGCCTTCACGTCCTGTCAAAGAAGTGCAATCGGGAGCCCGGCGGTTTTTGGTCAAGGTGTTGGACGTGAATCGCAGCAGCTTCACCATCAGGCTCGTAGCGGGCAGGACCGAATTGGCGAACATCCGTCTGCGAGTGGCCGATCCGGATGGGGAGGGGCGTGGAGTGGTTCGGAGCTTTTCACTCAGTCCCTTGGGTTTCCCTAGGCCTACCTTCGCGGGGTTGCTTGGCGCTTGCATTGGCGACGCGTGCAAAGACCAGGCCGGTCATGGTTGGAGCCGCGGAGAAATGCAAGAGGTTCCAGCTACAACCGAGTGGGCAGGAGGATCCTTTGCGGAGTCGGGCGCAGCTCAGTTTTTAGATACGTTGGCGGCGCGAGGCTCTATGTATTACGGCGCTGCGAGGGACCAGATTTCACAACTCTCCGGAGATATCAATCCCATTTCCTTGCTGACTAGCTTGCGAGCGCGAGGCTGCCTAGAAATCGAGACTGATGGTAAGGGGCACTTCATTCGCATCCATGGCGTTGCTCCCGCAATCTATGGGCTGCCTGCAATGCGAGACGGCCTGCCGCTGTTTGGTGTAGCGGGGACCCTGCGGCTTGCCCATTGGGCATTGTTGCAATCCAATGAAAATTTCATGGTGACTTCTGAGGATCCCATCGCAGGGCATCTACCAGCCTTGCGCGTGGCTGCAATTGACGCGTATTCCGTCCAGGCTGAGTGCTCCTCGATGGACTTCCAGTTTGCGCCGAGTCCGGCACGAGATGTAGTTCTTTGGGCGGGCACGCTCAGGCAGGCCAGGGAGGCTGCGGAATCTCTGGGTACGGACACAGTTTCCGCTGAGCTGGGGCACCTACATCGCCTGAAGGCGGATTCGGCTCGGTTCATACCGGTTGCCGAGCCACGCATGTCTATCGATCGGGAGTGCGGCGCTCAGCTTTTCCGTTTCGATGATCCTCAGGCCACAGCCATGCAGCTTTACGTCTTGGGCGTGCGCCGAGCAGATGGAACTTCGAGGTATTCGCATGTGCCCGACTCGCGCTGGGGAGTTTGGATCTCACAGTTGGCCTTTGCGGAAATGCTCAGGGAGAAGCATGGCCGAGACGACGCATTTCCGTGGCCGCTCCACTATGACGCAGTAACACGCGATTTGTGGGTGCCTGCGCGGCTGCGTCCTCCTGCTGTGCTTGAGAGGGCTCTCGCGCTTTGCTCGGGTGACGGCCCCGTAATCCATTTCCTTTCTTCCGCCGGGGATGCCGACGGCAGGGCGCCTGTTTTCGACAGCTACGCCGGACGCGTCGTGGGCGCTATCAGCCATGTGTACCGGGAGTTTGTTCCGGGGCATTGGCTCCGCTACTGCTGGGTTCCTACAGAGGTTGCGCAGCAAGTCGCTGCGCTGCTGGGATGCGTGTTGGAGCCATTCACGTGCGTAAGCGCAGCCCGTGGCCCAGAAACATTAAATGCTTAAAAGGGACGGTAAGAGTGCAAGAAACTATAGGCGAAGATCCGATCGGTTCGTGGGAACAGCTGAAGGGTCATCTGAAGCGGTACATCCAATCTGCATTTCGCACCGATTCACCCTCGTTTGAGGACGATCGCAAAGAGCTTCTCAACACTTCGGGGGTGCTATTCCAGGAGCCGTACCTTGAGCTACTGCCGTCATACGTAAATGCCAAGGCGCTCAGCGCCCTAGATGCAGGGGACCTGCCCGGCTTGGATGAAGCGGCTCGGCAGGGATTCATCGCATTGGCAGAAGCTGGGCTCATGCCCACTGGCGCGGATTTGTACGTGCACCAGCAACGGATGCTCCAGGCTGCAATGCAACGAAAGCATTGCGTGGTGGTGACAGGAACGGGCTCTGGCAAGACGGAGTCCTTCCTACTGCCGGTGTTCGCGTCAATCGCGAGGGAAGCGCTCCGGCCGTCTAGAGGTTGGGCTGCAGCAGCGCCGCCGGCGGCGTTGCCCTCCGAGTGGAAGAGCGCTCCGCAGTGGAACTTCGGTCGGGCGACCGCGCGCGGCGAGCGGCGAAAGCCCGCTGTCAGGGCCTTGCTTCTGTACCCAATGAACGCTCTGGTAGAGGACCAGATGTCCCGCTTGCGCCGCGCCTTGGACTCCGATGAGGCGCACGCTGCGCTCGATCGGCATTGGGGAGCTAACCGCGTCCGGTTTGGCCGCTATAACGGGACTACCCCCGTGCCAGGACATCCATGGCGGCTTGATGACCAAGGCAAGCGAGAACTGAATAGGCCTAAACACGACGAGCTGAAGGCCGAGTTGAAGCAAGCGATCGACCAGTACCAACAGCTGGCGATGGCGATACGGGCTGCTCAGGACCGCCTTCGGTCCTTAGATGCTACCTGTGGCGACACCCGCGATACCAAGCAACAACTTGCTGACCTTAGGGCGCAGTTGTCGTTTGTGCCGCGGATGTCGCCTAGCGCGGCCGAGATGTTCCATCGCTGGGAGATGCAGGCGGCGCCCCCTGATCTTTTGATTACCAACGTGAGCATGCTCTCCATCATGCTTATGCGCCAGGCTAGCCCTGAAATAGAAGGGGATCGCGCCGATGCTGAGGTTTTCGAGACCACGCGCGAGTGGCTCGCAGAAGACCGGGACAACCACGTTTTCCAGCTCGTCCTCGACGAACTCCATCTTTACCGCGGCGCGTCAGGCACAGAAGTCGGGTACTTGCTACGGTTGCTGTTGGAACGCCTTGGCTTGGAGCCGGGTAGCAACCAGCTTCAAATCCTCGCTTCCAGTGCTTCGTTGGACGGCGAGGCCGAGAGCACGTACAAGTTTCTGGGCGAGTTCTTCGGGATGGGCCAGGAGAACGCGCGCGATAGATTCCATGTGGAGGGAGGTGCCAGTGTGAATGGCGCTCCCAACGGCCCGGTAGAAATACCGGCTTCGTTTGCGCAGGATTGCTTGGACGTTGCAAGGCAAGCTGATGGTGCCAAGCTCCTTGATCTACTAGCTCGGGAATTTTCCTCCAGCGTAGGCGGTGCTATTCCTGCGAAACGTCTTGCAGACTCTTTCTGGAACAAGGAAGGTGGCCGCCATCGCGCAGTATCGCTTTCCAGGCATCTGGAAGGCCTATTCCCCTACATGGCGGCAAGCGATGCCGGCGATGCAGCCCGCGGGCTGTTCCTAGCGGCGGGTAAGGCAGCGCAGCTGGCAGCGGTGAGGGCGATCAGTCCCGCCCATCCTTTGCCTCGGGTACGGTTCCATTGGATGGTCAAGAACATCGACGGACTATGGGCCACTGCTAAGCATGTCGGTCAGGACCGTCGCCGTAGGGTTGGACGCTTGCTTGCCGAGCCCCTCATGGACGTTGACGGAAACCGAGCGCTTGAGGTGTTGTACTGTGAATGCTGCGGAACGCAGTTGCTTGCTGGCTACAAAACTTCTGCGTCGATCCCCGGAAGTGTCGACCGGTACGAATTGGCTCCCATGCCTCCGGCAATCGAAGGCTTGCCGGAAGCAACGCCCCAGACCAGGACCGATGCACAGCGCTATGACAAGCTAGGCGTGGTCCACTTGTTGCCGGGCGATTGGGAGGGGGTTTCTGACGCATCAGAGCTCAAGTGGACACAAGGATCAGAGGAGCGTCGTGAGAACGATCGGAAGCCCGTGTACGACGCGCAGGCGGAGTGGCAGCGTGCCTCTATCGACCCTGTGACAGGCATTGTCGAGGTGGGCAAGGAACCTGTAGGCGATGGCATACCGTGCCTTTGGTTCTGTCTGGAAGCATTTGGCGATCTGTTGCCCGCGATGCCGCAACGCTGCCCCTCGTGCAAGATCGATTACTCAGCACGCAAGGGCGGGCGGCCAGCCCCGATCCGGTCATTCGCAACTGGCCTGACCCAGACATCCCTGTTGCTGACGAAGCACCTCATGGGAGTCATGCCGGAAGGTGCCGGCCGAAAGCTCGTCGCGTTTTCTGACAGCCGGCAGTCTGCCGCCAGGTTGGCAAACGGGGTCGAGGCCGAACAGTGGGAACATCTGCTGCGAGTCGCTGTGCTGCGCGAGATCCGTGAGAGGGCCACCGGAGGCGTCGAACCAATCAAGCGGCAGCTCCTCGATTGCTTGGAGGCTGGCAATGTGGCCCAAGGGCAAGCCATCTTGCGCGAGCGTAAAGAATTGTTGCCTCCGGCCCAGTTCCAAGCTTTGGCTGAATTCTGGCGAGACGCCAAGTCCGTGCGAGATGAGCCTGAGTTCGCTAGCGAAGAAGCAAAATCGAACGTTGGCCGCCTGATGAACTGGGTGCCTGGGTTTGTTCGCTTCGACGAGTTTCTTTCTCGGCCCAATCCAGCCAAGTTGGCGCTTCCTCCTCTTTGGAGTTACTTTGCGGGTCTTGGGGTCAATCCTGCGGGCCCGGGAATCGATTCAAAGCGCGTCGGTGAGAGGGAGGATTGGACCTCTTTCTTCGATTTCGAGTATCCAGGTGGACCTAGGCTTTCGTCGACTGGGTTTCCGCAAGAGAAGGCCGACAGGCTGGAGCAGTTTGGCGACGCACTGCGCCGGCAGTCTTGGCGTGCTATTTCTGGGCGATTGCTTTATGACCTCGAAGCGCAGGGCGTCGGTCACCTTTGCTTGCCGCCGTCTGCGGGGACGCTTCAACCCTCGAACATTGACGAACCGGTCTTCCGAGGGATCTGCGAGAGCGTTATCCGCATACTTACTGAACAGAGGCGAACGAATCCATCACAAAGGGATTGGCCGCCAGAGGCGTGGTCTCGAGATCACCCACGGCGGGACCGCAGAGAGGGTGCCGACAAGGCGCGTATCGGAAACTATTTGCATGCTTGTGCCACTCGGCTCGGCATTGGCTGGGAAGGCCTTCGGGACAGCGTGCGTGGTGCTTTGGCCCGAGTTGGGCACGGAACCGAAGACGCTTGGGGGGTTGTGGAACTTTCTTCCCTTTGGGTAAAAGTCGCCGCGCGCGATTCCCGACCGTGGGTGTGCGAGCGTTGCGGGCAAGTCCATTGGCAGCCATCGGGTGGCATTTGCTCCCGTTGTACGGGGCATTTGCCTTTGTCTCCGAATGGTCTGCGCTCGGCGGCAGAGATCGAGCAAGACCACTACTACGCCTACCTTGCGGCCGATGGGGGGTCGGGATTTCGTATCCACGCTGAGGAGCTTACGGGGCAGACAAGCGACCAGGCTCAGCGCCAACGGCATTTTCGCGACGTTTTCTTTCCTGACGAATGTCTCGAGGATGTCGTGCGACGGGATGTAGTGCCCAAAGTAGACACGATCGACCTGCTGTCTGTCACAACAACGATGGAGGTCGGTGTGGACATCGGTGCGCTTCAGTCCGTGTTCCAAGCCAACATGCCTCCCGAGCGCTTCAACTACCAGCAGCGCGCAGGTCGGGCCGGCCGTAAGGGGCAGGCGTTTTCAGTAGTCCTGACCTACTGTCGCGGTCAGACACACGACCGTATCCACTTCGACCATCCTGATGAGATGACAGGCGGTATTCCCCCGCAGCCAACGGTGTCGGCAACTGAGGACCAACGGCTACTCGCTGAACGTCTGGTAGCCAAAGAAGTTCTTCGTAGGGCATTCCGGTCTGCCGGCTGTATGTGGCACGACTCGGGCAGGCCGGTAGATACGCATGGCGAGATGGGCCTCGTCCGGGAGTATTTCGGTCCGCGCAGGGCAGCGGTCGAGCAGTGGTTCCTGGAGAAGAGCGCAGAGATTGAAGGTGTAGCCGATGTAGTCTCAAGAGGCACGGAAATCGACCCTAAACGGCTTGCCATCGACGTCCAGGGTCTGGCGGTGCGTCTAGAGAAAGTTGCAAGTTCAGCGTCTGATCCGAGCCAAGGGCTTGCTACGGCCCTTGCTGAAGCGGGTGTACTGCCGATGTATGGGATGCCGACGTCCGTGCGAAATCTGTACTTCCACCTTCCTCCAGAGCCATCGGGCCAATCGAGGGAGCCGAAAGTGCTTGACCGGACACTGGACCATGCCATCACTGACTTTGCGCCAGGCTCGGAACGTGTCTGGGACAAGCGGCTGCTTTCGCCAATAGGCCTCGTGGGATCGATTTCCCATCACCGTAGCTACAAGTGGGAAGCCATTGATCGGCCAATCGGGAGTGCGACTTGGCAGCTTTTCTGCCAGAGCTGCAGGAACTTCACCATTTACCGTGCCGATCCCCGTACATTGCGGCCCACTCAGGCTATTGATGGATGGGACGAGTCCTGGATCAGGAATCCGCCGTCTCAACTTTGCCCTCGATGCGGTGCTGTTGCCGACCTGTCCTTGGCGGTTGTTCCGAATGGCTTTTTGACTGATCTCAATATCGAGAAGCCAGTGATATCGACAGAATCGACACGCAATGGCGGACCAAGGTCTTTTGTTGCATCGCCTTCGCTGCGCGCTATGGCGCAACGGCAGCTGGGGCGGGCTTTCCTGGCCTTGGATCATCAAGGGCAGGTCTACCGGATCGCCCAGGCTCCGAGTGGGAAACCGTTCGGTTTCAACCGGGCTATTTCGCTTCGCCAGCAGAGGGGGCAACAATGGTTGGACGGCGAAATCTGGAAGGCATCGCCCGATGAGGCGGAAATCTCCGCATGCATCGCGTCTCCGAAGACGACGGATGTTTTGAGCGTCAGGCTTCTCGATGGCAGCGGCTTAACTTTCTTTGACCACTCCAAAGAGGTTTGTGCAAGGCGGGCGGCTTGGTATTCCGCCGCGACCATCTTGCAGCGCGCGATAGCACTAGAACTTGATGTTGATTCGCTTGATATAGAGATTGCGTCTGTCCACAGGTACTTGGAGGACAGCAACGTGTCTGGTGCCGAGCTATACCTTGCGGACGATCACCCCAATGGTGCTGGACTTGTCGACTGGGCCAGCCGCAACTGGGTGGACTTGCTGGCCGGTTGTATAGAAGGTTCCGGCAAGTACGCACGACTCGGCTCAATGATCCGGGAAGAGTGTCGGCGCGCAACGCAGGGCGAACAGGTTTGGCGTTCGCCCGACCTACTACTGCGCGGTTTTCGAAACCGTCAGCTTCATGGGCTAATCGATTGGCGACTGGGGCTTGAGCTCTTGCGCGTCATGCATGACTCTGCATTTCTGCCTGGACGGGATCAGTTCTTCGAGGAATGGAGCGTAGGCTTGCGCAGTTGGGAGGCCGTTGCATCGGAACTGGCTGACACCTATTGCGCGGCTTATGAGAAGGAGCCCCTAGCCCGACAGCGTGGCCCTATGGGCGCACACGGTTGGTTAGCGCAGAGAGGCATAGCTGGTCGGGAATCAATGGTCTTTTATTTGGTGAGTCATCCGCTTTGGGCCGCTTCTGTGACTAGCTCAGGACCGGTCGGTCCGGACCTCACTGAATGGGCCCAAAACATCGGTGCAACGGCGATCTGCTTAGTCGATTCATTCAACTTATCGCGCAGGATGGCATGGGTACGCGGCAACCTGGATCTCTTCCCAAAACTCGATATTAGTACGGATGGTTTGGGAGCGAGCGGTGGGTCGCCACCGATACCAAAAGAATCGTGGATGCAGGAGTTGATCGGGTTACAAGAAGGCGGCGTCTTAGCTCACGAAGGGTGGAACTGGACAAAAGTAGCCGGCGGCGATGGTTGGGCTGCTCAGCCGGGAGTGTGGCTCGCACACGTCAACGGCCAGCTGGCCAAGGTGAACATTTCTAACTTCGCAGGAGCTGGCTTGCGGGTCAAAGTGATTGGGGCTACTTACCTCGACCGCCGATCTTGCCCCACCCTCCCGCTGATTGCATTTCGCTCGGGCGATGGGAGCTCCTGACATGCCGAAGATTCTTGGACAGAACAGTATGGACCGTTGGGAGCGAGAGGTGCGCCGTCAGCTGGCGGACCAACTGCCCCTGGACTGGATGGTGGTGTGCAATGTAGCTTGGGCATTGCAAAACGAACAAGGCCTGGTGCGGGACGGGCAGTGCGACTTCGTCGTGCTGGCACCTGGACTTGGAATGGCCGTGCTTGAAGTGAAGGGTTCCCGCTCGGTCCGGGTCGGCGACAACGGAATTTGGTACCGACAAGAAACCGATCGGCGTACGGGGCATGTAAAGGCCGAAGTAGCGATCGATGAACCTCCGCCCGAGCAGGCTTGCAGGAATATGCATACGCTAGCAAAGGCCGTTTGCGACCGCTTGCCTCGGCAACGCTTCCCTGGCGCGTTTGCTTTCCTTGTTGCATATCCGAACGGCCGGGTTGAGGGGCCTTCCGCGCTCTACGACCCCAGCACGATAGTGCCCTCGCAAGACATGCACCGCTTGGAACGGAGGATACGGGGCGCCCTTGAGGCGCGTTTCCACCAGGCGCAGTCAAGCGAGTTCACGGCGGATATGGCGGGCAGAGTAGCCGCGATCCTCTCGAATGCATCCTTCCGCATTGCGCCGCGCGACGCGCCCCTTGACGCCGAAGAGGATGCAGTCGATCTCGATGAGCTGACTAGGCAACAGTTTGCAGCTCTGCGTGGAGCTTTTGAGCTGCCTCGGGTCGCTATCGTTGGTCCTGCTGGATCTGGCAAGACGTTGCTCGCGCTATGGAAGCTGGATGCGCTACTCGAAGAGGGAAAGCGGGCCCTGTATGTCTGCTTTAACAAGGCCCTGGCCGAACACCTGAGGCTGACCAATCCTGAGATTTCGACAGCGATTACTTCAGTTGATCGACTTTTCTACCAACTTGCCGAAGTACCTGACGGCCGCAAGATCGGGGAGAGTTTCTTCACGGAAGAGCTTCCTTCGCTTGTTCAAGACGTGGCGGCAGAACTGCCGCTGCTGTCCAAGTACGAAGCGATCATCGTGGACGAGGGCCAAGACTTCGGAGAACTTCGCTTACTTGCTTTGCTGGACATGCTCACTCCGGCAGGCCAATGGCTATTTTTTGCCGACTGGGAGCAGAACGTCTACAAGTCGACCAAACATGAGCCAATCGGTGCTGAAGTCACATTTCGGCTCTATCACAATTGCCGCAATACCCAGCTTGTGAACGCAGCAACCAATGGCTGCTGCGAGCTTTCCGTCGTGCATATGCCCGGCGTCCCGTTGGGTGCTGCCCCGCTTGTGAAGAAGGGATGGGGAACAACAGCCGCAGGCGCTGCGTGGTCCGCTGCGCATGAGTTGAGCCCAGAGGGGGGGGCGATCTTCCTGTCGCCGTTCAAACTGGAGAACTCCTGCTTGGACTTGGTCAGGCGAGCCTACAACCTTGAGGTGACTGAAGACATCGCCTTGCTAGGAAAGCCCGGCTTTGTCTACTTCTCCACCATTCGATCTTTCAAAGGGCTGGAAGGAAAAAACGTAGTGCTACTGCATGCCGATGTTCCTGCGCGGATCCCAGCACTCAGCCCCGATGACCTATACGTCGCTTGTACGAGGGCAACCGGCCGCCTTGTCATCATGGCGGCTTCGGAAGAGGCGCTTCAGTGGTACACGCAGCGAACGGGTCGTCCTCCAACAACAGAGCTCACTTCCTGAGCCAGTTGGCTGTACGGGAGAGACAGCCTTTGGGCAGGCTCGAATACACGGCTCTGTTAGATCGACAACAGTTCCCGGACGCGCGCATCCAACTGCTCAAATTCCGCCGGCTGGACGTCACCTCCTCGCTTCGTGAGATCCCGCGCGATGTTGCCAATAGCAGCCATCTGCCCGTTAGTCTCGTCGAACTTTGGAATGTTCAGGTATTCCGCAACGCTGGCGCCCAGGCTAAGCTGTGCCGCGTATGCAGACACTGCCTTTGCAATTGTTGGGGCGTTCAGGAAGCCTGTCAGGTAAGCCGCCTCGGGCTCTGACTCGACCGGAATGAAGTAGAGCTTGTGGTCGGGCACAACGATCTTCTCGCCAGCGTATTCGATTGGCGCGCTGCCGATGTACGCCGCGGCGAAGGTGTTGCCCATCTCGCGCCAAAGCACCTTAAATGGAGCGAACGTATAAGGGCCGGTGCTCCAGAGCGAGTAAAACTCCTGCCCCTTCTGAAATCTTTTCAGGCTAGAACGCTGTTCGAGGTGGCTCTTGAAGCGGTTCAGAAACTTGAACGTGTGGGGGCTTGCTGTCGGCAGGTCAGGGTTGCCGTGCATGCCTCGCTGCGGCACGAGAATGCGGAGATCTGTCTCAGGCACAGCATTAAACGGCGCGACACCACGCCCGCGCAAGAGAGGGAAAAGGTGTTCCGACTCAACCGTTGCCGTGATCTGGGGAATTCCTTTCGTCTTGCCAATGTCTGAAGCGTTCCGTATTGCCACTAGGTCGGCTCCCACTGCGCCAGTGGCATGGACCCAGAAGATGCCATTTCGGTCGGTTGTGATGCCTTTGCGGGCCTTGTACTCAGGCTTTGCGCCTGCCGCAAAAACTTTCGAGAATACAGCTTGGTCTTGCGCCGATCCGACCAGCCAGGGACGCGCTCCATCTCCGCCTGGTACTGGAACTGCAGTTCCATCATTACGTTTCGAGGTATGGCGAAACTGCTCAGCCGAAGCGTATGTCCGCTGGTTGGCCCCGCTGTCCGGGTCTGCGGTCCATGAGCGGTACGGAACAGGGAAAGCAGTTGCAGCGTCTCGCTGGAGCATCAGGAACGTCGGGTGGTTGCTGACGCCGTCGAACGGCTTGATGTCTTGGTAGTCCTCAACCAACAGTACCCGGCACTGCAAGCTGCCGCTGTCAATCGAGAAGCGCCTGAAGCCCGCACTAGATTCGGTTGTAAACACGGATCCAGGTAGGAAGAAGCCCAAGCGCCCGTCCCTCCCGAGGTAGTGCTTTACAGCTTGGTAGGTGATCACAGTCGAGATGTCAGACTCGATGCCACCTACCCATTTGTCGGTGCTAAATACACCGAGCCCCCGGCAATGAGTTTGGATTGACTGGGCATAGTCCTTCGGAAGGTTGCTCCATTTGACCCATGGTGGGTTGCCGCAGATGTGGGAGGACGGTGGGATCGCGCCAGCCGCAAAACGGTCGGCCAGGATCGAGCACCAGATGCCATTCCATCCTTGGTCATGGAGTTCGACCAAGTTGCTAACCGTCGTGCTGACGATGGAGACATCGGATGGATCAAGTCCCATGCTTTTCAAGTCGGCGAGGATTGCGCCGCAGATCTTCGCCGCAGGATAGTTCGCATCGATCAGCATCCGTACTTTCGCGAAGATGCGGAAGAAGTCCGGGTGCTCAATCATCCGTTCAGGAACGGAAAACTCCTTGGGGCCGACTTCTGTGTGCAGGACGTGGCTGTAGTTGGAGAAAAGATCGACGGCTGCCGGGTGTACCGCATCCGCCAAATACACCGGAAGCCGAATGGGGTGTGCTGGATCCAGGTGTGGTGATAGGAAAACGGCAAGAGACCCTTTCGCCGCAAGCACTGCGAGTGGGTTGAGGTCGATGCCATGGATGCCAGCTAGCAGCGCTTGAGCTGTAGCGCCGCTGTTGGCCTTACGCCGGCGGCGGATCGCTTCCAGCAAGAAGGTGCCCGACCCACACGTGGGATCGGTCAGCGAGTCAGAAGGCTGCCATTCGAGCAAGTCCATGCCGTGTTCAGCCAGCCAGTCCGGCGTGTAGAACTCGCCAAGGGCATGTCTAACTTCCCGAGGAATGAACCGCTCATAGATGCCCTTAAATAGGTCACGTGTCGTGTCTGCGTGCTTCTTGGATACGGCGAAGTCGACACCGCTCAGCCTACCAAGCATGGCGCCAAGTGCACCTTGGTAGCGGGGCCAGTCGCTGTCATCGAGGTACCAAGAGAAAAAGTCACCGCTCAGCATGTTTAGTATGCCAGCATGCTCGAACAGTTCGCCTGTCTCCACCGCACGTAGCCGCTCCGCCACCGGCACGTCCGGTTGCAGCACGTCCTGGCTGGCCCTGGGAAGCGCGCAGGCAGCGACCACCTTTGCGATAATCGCAATGTATGTGTTGAGAGCGAACAGGTAGGCCGCAGGGTTTTCCTGGTACGGCTGGTCGTGTGATATTTCTTGCCGTGCGAGCAGCTTTTTCATGTGCGAGGGTTGAAACCCCACGACTTGACTGAAAAGCCTGCGCCACTCCGCAAACAACATCTTGGTTTTCGTTGTGACGGCCGACGAGTCCGCCTTGCAGATACTGGTGTAGAGCTCCGGGATCAGCGCTGTGCCGTACTCGGAGTCCGGGCCTACCAATGCTTGCAGGAGCTGAGGGTGGACGAGCGGGCGGCCGTTGCTTTCCAGTGCGGATAGTAGGCGGTCAGCCGAAATCCTGTCGAATGCAACGACATCTTCCCAATTGGCTGAAGTGCCATTGAAATTTCCGAAAGTGATGTGCGAACCATCCCATGCGATCAGAACGTATTCTTGTAGTGCACGTCCTTCTTCGGCTGAGATCAGTTCTGCGTATTCTTCAGCTTGCTGGCGCGCGTGGGCTGCTTTTGCGCCAGCAAGTCCGCGAAACGACTTTGGTGGTTCGTACTCGATGACAACGGCGCCGTGCGCCACGTCGGCAAATTTCGTAGGCTTACCCTTGGCTTTGAGGGCCCGTTCAAGCTGGAATGGCGTCCAAGGAATAGACAACTCCGCGCAAGCCTGCTCAAGCGCATTCTCCAGCTCGTGTCGGAGCTGCGCTTCGTTCTTGGAAATCTCCGCCGCAGAAATGACAGCGTTAACGAGTGAGGTTGTAGTCGCGGTGCTCACAGCATTCCTTGGGCAGACTCACCGGGCAGGTGCATATCGGTCTATACCACCTTGCGGGTAGCTTGAGAGTCAAGAGAGACCAGGCCTGCACCAGAGAACAGGTGGGTGAATATGGCCTGCGCAAGCTTGGGCGGAACGGCATTTCCGATCTGGGTGAACTTCGAATCGGTTTCGCCAACTGGTATGAATTTGGCGTCAAAGGTTTGGATGCGCGCGCATTCGCGCCAGGACAGTCGGCGCGGTGTTTCAAGCTTCTTGCGCTTCGGGTCAGCTTCCAGGTGCTCGTACTGATCGGAAAAGTCCCAGCGTTGTTTCCACCCATCGGCGAGGTTCGACCAGGTCAGGGTCATTACCGGACTGGCGGGATGCAGTGTGATGTGCCTCCAGTTGGCTACGACCGTGAAAGCCGGGTCAGCCCATTTAGCCTTGCGGTTCCTGGACATGTAGTACCAGGAGAAGTGACCATCGGGATCATGCGGGCGCTCGTAGAACTCGCCTTCCGGCCACAGCGGAAGACCCTTGATGGCATCGCCATGTGAGGCGTACGGCAGGAGAGGGCCCGACGCCTTGGTCGTTTTGCCATGGGTTTCCTTTGGGAACTCAAAAACCTGGTTCAGGTCTTTGCGCACGCCGACGATGAATAGCCGTTTGCGCGACTGCGGCACGCCGTAGTCCTTAGCGTTCAGCAGCTTATATGTGACGTTGTAGCCGGCCTTGCCGTAGGCTTCGAGCTGTTCCTTCAGGAAAGTCCCGCTGCTCAAGGCTTTGAGGCCAGACACATTCTCCGCGACGAAGTATTTGGGCCGAACGATGTTGACGACGCGAAGGAACTGCTTGTATAGGTTGGTCCTCGCATCCTTTTCAGGATCTCGGTTGCCAGCCATGGAAAAGGATTGGCACGGATAGCCACCAACGACGACATCGGCACCTGGGAACGCCTGAATTCCTGAGATGTCCGCATGGCGGATGTCCGCCCCAGGGAAATACTTCTCCAGCGTCTTGCAGGCGTCTGCCAGGATGTCGTTCGAAAAGACAACGTGGCCGCCAGCTGCTTCCACGCCGAAGTCCATGCCGCCGCAGCCCGAGAACAGAGAAAGCACTCTGATCTCTGTACCGGCTTGTTCAAATGTTTTTTTCACGCTGTGTCACTTCTCTGCTGCGCATCTTCGGCATCGGTGCCTTGCGGGAGAAGGGGCCATTTGGCCTTCAAGTAGCCATCGATCGCATCCCGTACGACCCAAGCAAGAGAGACTTTGTTCTCTGCCGCGATCCTTTCCAGGACGTGGTACTGATCCTCCGGGAAGCTGATGGAGGCGCGAACCGTGCGCTCATGCGCGCCGCTGTCATGGCGTTTTGATTGAGTCCGCATGGCTATTCCCCGAACTGAAGAGCGAATTCACCATTTTACACCACAGTGGTGAATGCTGCAGATTGCCTTCCACTGGGCTTGGCGTGAAGGGCAATTGCATTAGCCCGCAACAGGATCATGCGGTTGCCACTCTGAGCACGGCGCCAAGTCGAAGAAGCCCTACACCGGCCCATGCGCCCGGTCTTCCGGCTACCCTTTCGATGTCCAGCTCGATATGGTTCTGCGCGGTGCGCCGCAGCCTGACCATGTTGTGTGGGCCGTAGGCGCGCAGGATCAGACACTCATCTTTCCGGTAGTTCACGTACAGCACCCAGTGGCAGGTGTTCTCGATCGACCCGTGCGTCCGGATGGTGGCGTTGAAGGCTTCAGCATCGAGGACGTCGAAGTTGCCCTCGCTGGGCGAGGCGCTGATAGCTCCGGTGCTGGTCGGCGGGGGCGGGGGCGGGCTAAAGCCGGTCTCGCGCTTCTGGCTAGCTCTACCGCCGGAGCTAGTCTTGCTGATTCGGCATCGGTGAGCAGGGCCGTCGGCTGGTCACTGGTGACCGGCTGTAGGGAATCAGGACGTTAGCGGCCCGTGCCTGCGCTGCCGTACGCGGCTCGTGGCGGACCGATGTTCCGGCTCCCTCGAAGCAGGCGCCCGACCACCGTCCGCCCGCCCGCCGATCCACAAGCTAGCCTGGCGGCCCGTTTCATGCGCTGCGTCGGGTCCGCCTGCGGCACACTCCGGTGATTCCCTTAGCCCGCCCGGTCCACGCCCATGCGCCACACCTGTCTCGCCACCGTCCTCGTCCTGCTGCTGGCCGGCTGTTCGTCGGATCAGCTCTATGCCAGCGGCCGCAATGCCCAGCGCAACACGTGCATGAAGCAGGCCGATGCCGCGGCCCGTGACCGCTGCATGCAGGATGCCGGCATGTCGCATGACGTCTATCGCAAGGAGGCGGATGGCGCCCGCAAGTAAGCCATCCGCCGGATCGGCGTCACCTGGGCCGGAAGGCCAGCCTTGCCGGCCGGGCATCGCCCGCGACAGCACCATGCCCCGTTCACCGTCCCTGCCGGCGCCGTTCTGGTGGCTGGTTCTCGCGTACTTCGTCGCCAGCCTCGCCCATTTCGCGCACAACGCCGAGTACATCGCGTTCTATCCCGGCATGCCCGCCTGGCTGACGCGCGGTCAGGTGTATCTGGCCTGGCTGGCGGTGACGGGTGTCGGTGCGGTGGGCATCGTCGCCGTCATCGCCCGGCTCAAGACCTTCGGTCTGTCGGCCATCGGCGTGTATGGCGGCCTGGGGCTGGCCGGCCTGGCGCACTACACGCTGGCGCTGTGCTCGGAGCACACGCTCGCCACCAACATCACCATCGGGTCGGAGGCCACGCTGGGTCTGCTCGTGCTGCTGGCCGCGGCCGTGCAGGTCAAACGCCGCTGGGCCGATGGCCTGCGCGGCGTGCCGGCCTGATCAAGCCTCAGGATGGCCGTTGGCCCGGGAAGTGGCCCCCCGTTGGCGGCGCAGCGCCAGGGCCAGCAGTGACACGCCGCTGGCCAGCATCCAGCCGGCATCGGGCTCCGGCACGCTGCTGATGGCCGTCACCGTGGATTGCAGGGTGGTCTGGGCATAGAACTCCAGGCCGCCGCCCTCGGCCAGGCTGCCGAAGAAGCTGCTGCATCCCCCGCCGCACTGGCTGTTCAGTGCCGAGGCAGAGACCGTGATCGGCAGGCTGAAGGACTGCGTGCTCTGCGTCGCGGTGAGCGTCGGCAAACCGCTGGAGAACACGTACTGGCCGATCAGGTCGTCGAAGGAGACGTCGTCCTCGTACAGGCTCACGATGACCTGGGTGAGGGTCACGGCCTCACCGGCAACCACAGGGGCACTGACGGTGAGGTTGGCCAGAAAGGTCTGGGCTGACGAGAAGCCGCTGCCGGGGATCGAGAGTGAGCTCGGCGTCAGGCTCTGGCTGACGAGCTGTGCCGTGGGGCCGGTGGCCGCGCTGGCGCCCACGGCGCTCAGCAGCAGCAGGGCCAGCGTGGTGGCGGTTTGGTACGTGCGCATGATCATGTCGTTCTCAAGGTGGATGTGGCGAACTGTGCCAACAGCCCGTGCCGCGGGCAGGCGGGCCACCGGGATCGACGACATGGGCCATCGGCGAGATGAGTCGCGCCAGCCGCCGGATCAGCGGCGCCGTGGCCCGGAGACGTTCGTTCGGATGGGGTGGGACGGGCGGCATGGGCACCGCCGGAATCGGCATCGGGGTGGGCCAGGCGTGCAGCGTGACCCGGTGCGGTCGCGGCCCGCAGATGCCGGAAAGATGACAGAACATGCTGGAGATGCGCTGGGCGCAGGTCCATCCGCAGCATCAGGCGCGAGCCGGCCCGCAAGAGGCCGTGCATCGGAGGCCCCTGAAACAGGGCCCTGCGGCCCCCCATTTTGTGGGTCAGACATCTGCGCAGACCATCCCGAAACAAGGGGATGACACTTCAGTCCGCCATCGTGGCGGTCCAACACCGATGCCGCGATGGCGACGCCCCGCCACGGCCGATCACCGATCGGCCGTGTACCCTGACGGGTCATTCACCGTTCATCCCCCCTCCCCCGACGCCCATGGCCAAGAAACTCCACCTGCCCGAAGACCAGATCCAGCCCCTGGTCACCGACATGGGCAACTGCCTCGCCACCGATCACGTGACGGTCAAGGGCAAGCCCGTGCGCTTCATGTACCGCGAGGAGCCCTGGAACGCCGACGACAGCGGCTGGCGCTTCCTGTCCGGCAACGAGAGCGACGACGAGATGGAGGACCCGACCAACCACGGCCTGTACCCGGTCAACACCATCGCCAACCTCGATCCCAGCGTGATCCCGCTGCTGCAGCAGCCGGTCGGCTGCGCGTTCGAGAAGGCCAAGGGCGCCGAGGCCTTCGTGCCGGTCCAGCCCTGGCCGCCGGAAGACGACGACGAGGACGAGGACGAGGACGATTGAGCCTGTCGCTGCCGGTGGAACAGTTGCGCATCCTTGCAGCGTTCGAGGATCAGCAGGTTGTGGCTCCAGCCGATTTCTCGCGCCAGTGGTGCGAGTTTTTCGGCGCCGCAGTAGGTCTCGAACAGGCCCTTCATCCGCCACGGGTTGGAGGCCGAGAACCCACCAGCGCCGCAAGCTGCAGCCCGGTCCGACCACGGCCATCCGGATGACGCGGCGAACACACCTGGCCCATAGTTTGCCTGCGACATCCCCGCAGGCTGACGCCGGGCTGACGCTCAGCCCGATGCAGGGATACTCGGCCTGTCCCTCCAGCCATCTGCCACCCCCATGGACCTGCCCACCCACCAACTCTCGATGACCGTGCTGATGACGCCGGACATGGCCAACTTCTCGGGCAATGTCCACGGCGGCACGATCCTGAAGTTTCTCGACCAGGTGGCGTATGCCTGCGCCAGCCGCTATGCGGGGCGTTATGTGGTGACGCTGTCGGTCGATCAGGTGATGTTCCTGCAGCCCATCCACGTGGGTGAGCTGGTCACCTTCCTGGCCTCGGTCAACCACACCGGCAAGTCGTCGATGGAGATCGGCATCAAGGTGGTGGCCGAGAACATCCGCACCCAGGTGGTGCGCCACGCCAACAGCTGCTTCTTCACGATGGTGGCGGTCGATGACGAGCGCAAGCCGGTGGCCGTGCCGGCGCTGCAGCTGCGCACGCCCGAGCAGCGGCGTCGCCACGCGGCCGCGCTGGTGCGCCGTCAGATGCGTCAGGAGATCGCGCAGCGCCACGCCGCGCTGCGGGCCTTGCCCGATCGGCCGGACAGCCCGGCGGCGGGGCTCGATCCGGCGGGCTGAGGCCCGGGCGATCGGCTGGTTACATTTGCGGGCGTGAATGACAGCCCTTCTTCCTCGCAGCCGGCCGGTCTGAGCCCGGAAACCGCGGCCGGCGGCCGTGCCGCGGCGGCGCCCGGCGTCGGCGGCCATGTGTGGCGTGCGCTGCGCGGCCAGGCCCCGCTGAGCCGCATCGCGCTGCTGCTGGCCTTGCTGCTGCTGCTGGTGGTGTGGCTGGCGGTGGCCGCCGCGCTGCAGATCAAGCGTCAGGACGCGCTGCGGGCCGAGTGGCGGCAGAACGGCAACCTGGCCGGTGTGCTGGCGGAGCAGACCTTGCGCGTGGTGCAGGGCGCCGATCAGTCGCTGATCCGGCTGGCGGATCTGTGGCAGCAGCGCGCGGTGACGCCGGCCGATCTGCCGCGGCTGGCGGCCGAGACGGGGCTGGCACCGCACATCCTGGTGCAGCTGTCGCTGGTCGATGCGCAGGGGCGCTTCGTCGGCAGCAACCTGGATCCGGACGGGCGCAAGACGGGCGCGGTCGATCTGTCGGCCCGTGAACACGTGCGGGTGCATCTGCAGCCGCTGGCCGGGCCCTCGCCGCGGGTGGCGCCCAGGCCGGCGGCCGGCGGGCTCTTCATCGGCCGGCCGGTGCTGGGCAAGGTGTCCGGGCGCTGGACGATCCAGCTCTCGCGCCGGGTCAACGGGCCGGATGGCCGGACGGCGGGCGTGGTGGTGGCCTCGCTGGATCCGGCCTATTTCGAGCAGCTCTACCAGCAGGTGGCGCTGGGGCGCACCGGCGGCGTGGCGCTGCTGGGCGCCGACCGCACGCTGCGCGCGCAGGCCGTCGGTGGCCGGGCCGAGGGCATGGGCAGCACGCTGCTGCCGGCCGCGGGCCTGGCGGAGCTGCTGGCCAGCCCGCTGCGCCAGACCGAGCTGAACCTGCACGGCGATGCGACGGCGCTGCTGGTCTCCAGCCAGCGGGTGGCGGACTATCCGCTGCACGTGCTGGTCTTCAGCGGCCACGACGAGGCGCTGGGGGAATGGCGCCAGACGCGCCACCTGCTGCTGCTGCTGGCCCTGCTGCTGAGCGCGGTGGTGGTGACGACGGCACTGGTGTTCGTCATCGGCCTGCGCCGGCTGGAGCGCACCAACCGCGCGCTGCGCCTGAGCGAATCCCGGGCCCAGGCGGCCAACCAGGCCAAGAGCGAGTTCCTGGCCGCGGTCTCGCACGAGCTGCGCACGCCGCTGACCTCGATCCGCGGCTTCGCCGAGCTGCTGCAGCTGCGGCTGGATCAGCCCCAGCTGCGCGAGCAGGCCGGCCTGATCCGCAAGGGCGCCGAGCACCTGAACGGCCTGCTCAACGAGATCCTGGATCTGGCCAAGGTCGAGGCCGGGGCGATGGTGATGCACCCGCAGCCGGTGGACCCGGTGGCCCTGGTGCGCGGCACGGTCGATTTCTACACGCTGGCGGCCGAGGCCAAGGGCCTGCAGCTGCAGCTGTCGCTGGGGCCGGATCTGCCGGCGCAGATCGTCAGCGATCCGCTGCGCATCCGGCAGGTGCTCAACAACCTGATGTCGAACGCGCTGAAGTTCACCCCGGACGGCGGCGTGCTGCTGCGCCTGCGCTGCGAGGACGGGCGGCTGCTGTTCGAGGTCGAGGACACCGGCCCGGGCATCGGCGAGGGCCTGCAGGAGCTGGTCTTCGAGCGCTTCCGCCAGGGCAGCGGCGACATCGCGGTGCAGCACGGCGGCACCGGTCTGGGCCTGGCGCTGGCGCGGGCGGTGGCCGGGGTGCTGGGCGGCACGCTGACGCTGCGCTCCCGCCCGGGCGAGGGCGCCTGCTTCACGCTGGCCCTGCCCTTCGGCCCGGACGCGACCGCGGCCGCCGGTGGTCCGCGCCGCGTGCCGCCGGTGGATTGAGCGGCATCAGCGGCCGGCCCGCGCCGGCGTGGCCTGGGCCGGCCTGCCTGCTATGCTGCGGCGCCATGAAAGGTCGCGGGCGTCTCGTCTGGGTGCTGCTGCTGTGCGTGCTGCTGCCGCTGCGCGGCGCACTCGCGGCGGCGATGGCCTGCGCGACGCTGGCAGCACCGCTGCCGGCCGTCGAGGCGGTCATTGAGGCGGCCGGGCACCCGATGACGGCGCCGGAGCACAGCGAGGCCCGCGCATCGGCCCCGCCATCGCCGCACGACGACTGCCCGCACGGCGCGGTGCTGCCGCCCACGGCCAGCGGCCTCGGCGCGGCCGCGCAGGCGGGTGATGCGGGTGATGCGGGTGATGCCGGTGACGCCGGCGTGGCGGCGGCCGGGCTGCCCCACGACGGAAGTCCGCACCACGCCAGCTGCCAGCTGTGCGTGGCCGGCTGCCTGTGGCTCCCGCTGCCGACCGACGCGCACGACTGGCGCCCCGAACCGGTGGCCAGCGGCGCACGCTTCCCGGCGCCTGCGCTGCCCGTCCTGGCCTGGGTGCCGGACGGTCTGGAACGTCCGCCCAAGGGCTGACGCACCACGGCCCCGGCGGCGGCATCGCGCCCGCACGCTGGCAAGCGCGCGCGGATGGTCTGCCCCGGTGCTGCCGTGGCCGCGCCGCGGCACGGTCTCCTGCCGTCCTGCCGTCCTGCCCTTTTTGAGCCCCTCGATCGGCCTGTTGGCCGACCGGGGGCGCCCCGACACGTTCTGCCGGCCTGTGCGCCGGCCCTACGGCCATGCCCATTCCTGATCTCGCTGCGCGCGCCCCTGCACGGGGCGGCCCGTCGGCCCATCCATCGGCCCCTTCATCGGCCCCTTCATCGGCACCTTCATCAGCACCTCCATCGGCCCCGTCACCGGCCGACACACCGCCCCACACGGTGGCCCATGCCCGGACCCCTTCGCCCACCGTCCCCGCCGCGCGCGCTGCGGCGGAGCGCAGCCGATCGGCCCGCCGGCCGGCACCCCGACGCGCGGGCCTCGGCCTGACGACGCTGCTGGCCACGCTGGTGCTGGCCGGCTGCGCCGGCTTCAGCCCCGACGGCGGCCGCGACCGCGTGCAGGCCCTGGCGCGCGAGCGCACCGGCCTGGACGTGCGCACGCCGCATGACGAGCCCACGCGCGCCGCCGCCCGCGAGCGGGTCGATCAGCTGCTGGGCAGCCCGCTGTCGGCCGAGGCGGCGGCCGAGATCGCGCTGCTGAACAACCCGGCGCTGCAGGCCGCCCAGGCCGGGCTGGGCATCGCCGAGGCCGAGCGCGTGCGCGCCGGCCGCCTGCCGGGCCTGACCTTCGGCTTCAGCCGCATGAGCGGCCATGACGGGCTGGAGATCGAGCGGGCCCTGGGCGTCAACCTGCTGGGCCTGTTGACGCTGCCGCAGACCTCGCGCATCGGCCAGCAGCGCTTCGAGCAGGCCCAGTGGCAGCTGGCGGCCGACACCGTGGCGCTGGCCGCCGAGGCCCGCAAGGCCTGGATCCAGGCCGTGGCCGCGCGCCAGCTGCTGCGCCAGGCCGAACGCGTGCACGAGGCCGCCGACACCGCCCACACCTTGGCCGGCCGCATGGCCGAGGCCGGCCACTTCAGCCCGCTGGAGCGCCTGCGCGAGCAGGCCTTCCGCGCCGATGCCAGCGCCGCCCTGACGCGGGCCCGCCACCAGGCGCAGGCCACGCGTGAGGCGCTGGTGCGCGCGTTGGGCCTGCAGGCGCAGCACGGCAGGCTGCAACTGCCCGACCGCCTGCCCGAGCTGCCGGCCCGTGCGCCGGACGAGCCCACGCTGGAGCAGACCGCGCTGGCGCGCCGGCTGGACCTGCAGGCCGCCCGCCAGGGCGCCGAGGCCAGCGCCCGCACGCTCGGGCTGAGCGGCCAGACGCGCTGGCTCGACGGCCTGCACGCCGGCCTGGTGCGCCAGAGCACAGCCGACGGCAGCGCCCGCGGCTGGGAGCTGGAGGCCGGCCTGCCGCTGGATGCACTGGCCGGCAGCAGCACGCGGGCCGAGGCCGCCGCCCGCCACGCGCAGCAGCTGCAGCAGCTGGCCGCGCTGGAGGTGCAGGCGCAATCCGAGGCGCGCGAGGCCGGCTCGGCCTACCGCGCCGCCTGGGAGCTGGCACGGCTCTACCGCGACGAGGTGGTGCCGCTGCGCCAGCAGATCTCCGAGCAGCAGCTGCTGCTCTACAACGGCATGCTGGCCAGCGTGTTCGATCTGCTGGCCGATGCGCGCGAGCAGGCCCAGGCCGTCAGCGGCGCCATCGAAGCGCTGCGCGCGCACTGGCTGGCCGCGGCCGATCTGCAGCTGGCGCTGCAGGGCCGCTCGCCCGGCGCGCTGGGTGCGCCCGGCCCCGCCACCTCCCCTGCCGCGGCCAGCCGCGGCGATGCCCATTGATGCCCGCAGGCACGACGCCCATGAGCTCCTCACGTCGACAGTTCTTCCGCAGTGCCGGTGCCACCCTGATCGGGGCCGGCGCCGTCAGCCGCGCCGGTGCCGCCCTGCTGCCCGAGGCCGCGGTCGAGACCTCCGCCGCCACCCTGCCCCCGCCGCCACCGCCCGACGGCCGGCCCTACCAGCCGCTGGTCACGCTCAACGGCTGGTCCGCGCCGTGGCGCATGAAGGACGGGGTCAAGGAATTCCACCTCGTGGCCGAGCCGGTGGTGCGCGAGATCGCCCCCGGCATGACGGCGCGCCTGTGGGGCTACAACGGCAGCAGCCCCGGCCCCACCATCCAGGCCGTCGAGGGCGACCGCATCCGCATCTTCGTCACCAACAAGCTACCCGAGGTGACGACGGTGCACTGGCACGGCATCCTGCTGCCCAGCGGCATGGACGGCGTCGCGGGGCTGACCCAGCCGCCGATCGCCCCGGGCAAGACCTGGGTCTACGAGTTCACGCTGCAGCGCGCCGGCACCTTCATGTACCACCCGCATGCCGACGAGATGGTGCAGATGGCCATGGGCATGATGGGCCTGTTCATCGTCCACCCGAAGGACCCGCGCCAGCACCGGGTCGACCGCGACTACGGCTTCCTGCTCAACGCCTACGACATCACGCCGGGGGCCGCGACGCCGCGCGTCAACACCATGCTGGACTTCAACCTCTGGACCTGGAACAGCCGCGCCTTTCCCGGCATCGACCCCTTCGTGGCCCGCACGGGTGAGCGGGTGCGCATCCGGGTCGGCAACCTGACGATGACCAACCACCCGATCCACATGCACGGCCCGCACTTCGAGGTGACCGGCACCGATGGCGGCTGGGTGCCGAAATCGGCCCGCTGGCCCGAGGTGACGACCGACGTGGCGGTGGGCCAGATGCGCGCCTTCGAGTTCGACGCGATGGCCGGCGACTGGGCCATCCACTGCCACAAGAGCCACCACACGATGAACGCCATGGGCCACGGCGTGCCCAACATGATCGGCGTGAAGCAGGCCGACCTGGCCGAACGCCTCAGCCGCCTGGTGCCCGACTACATGGCCATGGGCGAGCACGGCATGCACGAGATGGCCGAGATGGAGATGCCGCTGCCCGACAACACGCTGCCGATGATGACCGGCAGCGGGCCCTTCGGCCCGGTGGGCATGGGCGGCATGTTCAGCGTCGTCAAGGTGCGCGACGACCTGCAGCCCGGCGACTGGAAGGACCCCGGACCTTACGCCCATCCTGCGGGCACGCTGGCCAGCGAGTACACGGCCGAGCCGCCCGCGCCGGCCCGCGCCACGGCGCCCGCGGCCGACGCCCGCACGCTGCCGGTGCGCAAGCCCGGCACCACGTCCGGCACCACGCCCGGCGGCACCCACCATGGCCACTGACCTGAGGAGCTCCCGATGAACCGGAACCGGTACCTGACCCCCCTGCTGCTCGCGCTCACCCTGGCCCTGGCGGCCACCGGCGCGGCCCGTGCACAGTCCGCGCCCGCCGACCCGTCGGCCTCCGCCACCGCGGCCGCGGCCGCAGTCGAGGCCGACTGGGTCGACGGCGAGGTACGCAAGGTCGATGCCGCGCAGGGCCGGCTCACGCTGCGCCACGGCCCGCTGCCGCAGCTGTCGATGCCGCCGATGACGATGGTCTTCCGCGTCGCCGACCCGGCGCTGCTGGACGGGCTCCAGATCGGCGACGCGGTGCGCTTCACGGTCGAACGCCGCACCACCGGCCTGACCGTGACCCGGATCGCCCCGGCCGCGCGCTGAGCCGGCCCGCCGCCGCGCTCAGGGGGCGGTGCGTCCGTTGTCCGCCGGGGCCACGGTCTCCAGCCGGTAGCCCAGGCCGCGCACGGTGTGGATCAGGGGCGGCTCGCCATCGGCCTCGATCTTGCCCCTCAGGCGGCGGATGTAGACATCGACCACGTTGGTCAGCGGGTCCTCGCTGGCGCCCCAGACGTTGGCCAGGATGCGCTCGCGGCTGAACAGGCGGCCGGGGGCGCTCATCATCAGCTCCAGCAGCGCCAGTTCGCGCGCCGTCAGCGCCAGCAGCCGGCCACCACGGTGGGCCTGCATGCGCTCGCGGTCGAAGGTCAGATCGCCGACGACCAGGCGTGCCGGGCTGGCCTGGGCCCGCTCCCGGCCGCGGCGGGACAGCGATTCCAGCCGCGCCAGCAGCTCCTCGAAGTCGAAGGGCTTGGGCAGGTAGTCGTCGGCGCCCAGGCGCAGGCCGGCCACGCGGTCCTCGACGCGGCCCAGCGCCGACAGCATCAGGATCGGCAGCGCCACGCCCTCGGCGCGCAGGGTCTGGCAGATCTCCAGGCCGCCGAGGCCGGGCAGCATCAGGTCGAGCACCAGCACCGTGGGCCGGCCGTCGGTGGCGGCGTCGCGTGCGGCCTGGCGCGCGGCCTCCAGGCCCTGGCGGCCGTCGCTGGCGATGTCGACGCGGTGGCCCTCGGCGCGCAGGCCGCGGCCGAGGAAATCGGCGATGCGGGCATCGTCCTCGATGATCAGGATGTTCATGCGGGCGGCGGCGTGGACGGGCGGTGGACGGGCGATGGCAGGCCCTGCGGCGGCGGCCCCGCCGCCTCGGCCAGCAGCTCGTCGGTGGCGGGCTGCAGCGGCAGCCACAGCGTGGCCTGCGTGCCGCCGCCGATGGCCGGCTCCAGCTGCAGACGGCCGCCGTGGGCCTGGGCCAGCACGCGCGCGATCGACAGGCCCAGGCCGCTGCCGTCGGGGCTGTGGCGGCGCGCCCGGGCACCGCGGAAATGGCGTTCGAAGACCTGCGGCAGCTCGACCGGATCGATGCCGATGCCGTGGTCGCGCACGGCCAGGCACACCCCGTCGGCCGCGTGGCCGGGCCCCGGCCCCGGCCCCGGCGCAGCGGCGCGCCACAGCCGCAGCTCGACCCGGCCGCCGGCGTGCGAGTAGCGCGTGGCGTTGTCCAGCAGCACCAGCAGCAGCTGGCGCAGGCGCTGCGGATCGCCGGCCACCAGATGGGCGCCGCTGCGCGGCGGCGGCAGTTCCAGCTGCACGCCGCGCCGGCTGGCCAGCGCGGCCGCGGGCTCCAGCGCCTGGGCGGCCAGCTCGTCCAGGTCCACCGTCTCGCGCGTCAGCGACAGCGCATCGATGTCGCTGCGCGCCATCGCCAGCAGATCGTCGATCACGGTGCCGAGCTGGCGGGCCGTCTCGGCGATGCGGCGCAGCGCCTCGCGGTACTCGGCCGGCGGCTTGTCGGTGCCGCGCAGCGTGATCTCGGCCTCGCCACGGATGACGGTGGTGGGGGTGCGCAGCTCGTGGCTGATGTCGGCGAACAGGCGGCGGCGCTGGCCGTCGGCCTGGCGCAGCGAGGCCAGCGCATCGGCCAGCTCACGGGTGCGCACGGCGACCAGGTCCTCCAGGCGCTGGCGGTCGGCGGATTCGCGCTCGCGGTGCTGTTCCAGCTCGGCGGCCAGCGCGTTGACGCTGCGCGCGACGGCGCCGAACTCGTCCTCGCCACGGTAGGCGATGCGGTGGCCCAGGCGGCCGGCCTGCAGCGCCTGGGCGCCTTCGTTGAGCTGCTGCAGCGGGTCGCGCAGCGCGCGGTCGAAGTGCCAGGCCACGGCCAGCGCGGCACTGGCCAGCAGCAGCGCGGCGGCCAGCCACAGCCAGCGCACGCCGGCCAGCGTGGCATCGGCCGCCGCCCGCTCGCGCTGCACCGAGGCCGCCTCGATCGCGATGTTCTCGGCGATCAGCATGCGGATGTCGAGGCCCTGCGGCATGTCGAACATCTGCGCCAGCGCCTGCCAGGCCTGGGCCGGGTGCGGATCATCGCCCAGCGGGCGCACCTGATCGACCGCCTGCAGCAGCGCGACCAGGCCGGTCTGCAGCTGCTGCAGCGTCTCGCTGCGGCGCTGGTGCTCGGCACCGGCGGCCTCGCTGTCGTCGAGCGCACGGGCCTGGCCGACCAGGCCCTTGAGCCGCTGCACGGTGCCTGCCAGCGCGGCCTGCAGCTCGGTGCGCACGCCGGGATCGGGCTGCAGACCCTGCTGCAGCTGCGCGACCCAGGTGCGCAAACGCTGTTTCTGTGCGGACAGCTGCACGTAGCCGGTAGCGATGTCGCCGGCCACCCGGCCCCGCACGACCTGGCGTTCGGTGACGGCGAGCGTGGCGACGGCCAGCACGGCGGTCAGCAGCAGCACCGAGGCGAAGCTGATCAGGGCGACGGTCAGGCGACGGCGGAACATGACCCCGATTGTGCGGGGCCGGGTCGGCCTGTGCGCAGCCGTGGCGGCGCTGTCATCGGCCGTTCATCTGGCTGTCAGCGGCAGCTCATGCCGGCTTCAGCGCGGCGTCAAGCCGCCTGCATCCAATGCCGCAGAGCCCGGACGGAGAGGCCGGCATGCCGGCCACCCTCCGCCCCCGCCGGGCCCCCACCCCGACACGGCCGGGCCCGCGCCCGGCCCCTGCGACGAACCGTCCCCCGATCATGAAGACCCTGCAGTTCTCCCGCACCGCCTCGGCCACGGCCTCCACCACCGCGACCACCGCCGCCACCGCCGCCACCTGCGCGCTGGCCCTGGCGGCCGCCCTGGCCCCGGCCACCGCCGGTGCCCAGACCACCACCCTCGTCAACCAGGCCATCACCGAGACCGAGGTGCTGGCCGCCCAACAGGCCTGGTGTGCGGCCCTGACCGACATCAGCGCCACCTACGCCCGCAGCGGCAAGGCGGCCGCCAAGGCGCTGGCCGGCCAGGTGATCGACGCGGCCTACGGCTACCAGATGGGCGCCGTGCTGTTCAAGCCCACGCTGACGGTCAACCCGCAGACCTTCCGCACCACACGGGCCGGCGCGCTGTCGTACTTCGTCGGCGACGATCCGACCTACCCGAAGGACACCGGCTTCGCCCTCAAGGGCTGGACGAAGTGCGAGGTGGCCAACGCCGGCGTGTTCATCGCCGGCGACAGCGCCACCACCCTGGGCAAGGTGCACTTCACCGGCAAGGACGGCAAGGTGACCACGGTCGACAAGACCTGGGGCTACGTGAAGGACGACGCCGGCCGCCTGCGCATCGTGCTGCACCACTCGTCGCTGGAATACGACCCGAAGTGAGCGGCACGGGGGCCGGCATCCGGCCCCGGACCGGTCGGTCCGATCAGGCCTGTCAGTCCGGTCAGTCCGGTCAGTCCGGCTTGATCTGCGCCCGCGCCACCACCGCCTTCCAGCGCTTCTGCTCGGCGGCGATGAAGCGGGCGAAGTCGGCCGGGCTGCCGCCGATGCCCTGGGCCGCCTCCTGCGCCAGCTTCTCGCGCGAGCTCGCCTGGCGCAGCGCGGTGCCGGCGGCCTCGGCCAGACGGGCGACCTGATCGGCCGGCTGCTTCGCCGGTGCCATCAGGCCGTACCACTGCGTCATCTCGAAGCCCGGGAAGCCCTGCTCGGCCACGGTCGGCACATCGGGCAGCGCGGCCAGGCGCTCGGTGGTGCCGGTGGCGATGCAGCGCAGCTTGCCGGCCTTGATGAAGCCCATGACCGCCGGCGCGCCGACGGACGCGGCATCGAGGCGGCCGGCCAGCAGGTCGGTCATCATCGGACCGGTGCCGCGGTAGGGCACGTGCAGCATGAAGGTGCTGCTGGCCATCTTCAGGTACTCCATCGCCAGATGGCCGGCGCTGCCGTTGCCGGCCGAGCCATAGCTCAGCCGGCCCGGGTTCTTGCGCATCAGCTCGACGAACTCCTTGAGGTTGCGCGCCGGGCAGTCCGGGCGCACCAGATACAGGCTGGGCACCTTGGCCAGCAGCGAGACGGGCTTGAAGTCGCGCTCGGCGTCGTAGGGCAGCTTGGGGAAGATGTACGGGTTGACCGCCAGCGTGCCGATGTGGCCCAGGATCAGCGTGTGGCCGTCGTCGGCGCGCGCCACCTCCTGCATCGCCACGTTGCCGGCACCGCCCGGCTTGTTGTCGACGTAGACCGACTGGCCCAGCGTCTTGGCCATCTCGGCCGCGGTCAGGCGGGCGATGATCTCCGAGCTGCCGCCGGGGGCGAAGGGCACCACCAGGCGGATCGAGCGCGAGGGCCAGGCCTCGCTGGCGTGGGCGGCGTCGGCCAGGCCCAGGCTGCCGGCGCCCACGCTGCCGAGGGCAGCCAGGCGCTGGAGGAATGCACGGCGCTCGCCGTGGGTCGGTGCGGTCATCGGTCTGTCTCCTGGATCGGGATCCCTGCGGCTGCACCGGCACCTGCCGGCGGCCGCAGCGTGGCGCGCACTGTGCCGCAGGCCACCTTTCAGTCTTCTCTCAGCGCGTCGGCCGGGCGGCCGTGCGGGCTGCCGCCACAATCCGCCGCATGCACATCCTGCTGGCCGAAGACGAACACGCGCTGGGCGAATGGCTGAGCAAGGCCCTGGCCCAGTCCGGCTTCCGCGTCGACTGGCTCGACGACGGCCGTCTGGCCGAACGCGCGCTGATCGACGGCGACCACGACGCGCTGGTGCTCGATCTCGGCCTGCCCGGGCTCGACGGCGCCAGCCTGCTGCGCCGCCTGCGCGAGCGCGCCAGCCCGCTGCCCGTGCTGGTGCTGACCGCGCGCGACACGCTGGCCGAGCGGGTGGCGCTGCTGAACCTGGGCGCGGACGACTTCCTGCCCAAGCCCTTCGCGCTGGAGGAGCTGGAGGCGCGGCTGACGGCGCTGGTGCGCCGCGCGCGCGGCAACGCCCATCCGCGCCTGGCCTGCGGCCCGCTGCAGTTCGACACCGTGGCCCGCCACTTCACGCTGGCCGACGAGGTGCTGGCCCTGACCCCGCGCGAGCAGCGCCTGCTGCGCGCGCTGATCGTGCGCAGCGGCGAGCCGATGGCCCGCCAGGCGCTGTTCGACCGCGTCTTCGACGACGAGACCGACGTGCAGCCGGCCGCCCTCGACGTGCTGATGCACCGCCTGCGGCGCCGCCTCGAAGGGCGCGGCGTGCACATCCGGACCTACCGCGGCCTGGGCTATGCGCTGGAAGCCGATCCGTCAGGCCACGCTTAGGCAGCGCCTGCTGGCGCTGGTGCTGCCGGCGCTCGCCCTGGTGCTGGGCCTGAGCCTGTGGGCGACGCGGGTGGACGCGCTGCGCGCGGCCGACGCGGCCTTCGACCGCTCGCTGATGGGTGCGATCAAGGGCCTGGACCAGGGCATCTCGACCGCCTCGGGCGGGCTGTCGGTCGAGCAGCCGTGGACGCTGTTCGAGTTCTTCGCCCTCAGCGCCGACGGCCCCGTCCACTACCGCGTGGCCACCGACGACGGCCTGGTCGAGATCGGCGCGCCCGATCTGCCCGCACCGCCCCGGCCGCTGCGCGAGGGCACGCCGCAGTTCTACGACGCGGTGTACTTCGACCAGCCGGTGCGCGTGGGCGCGCTGTGGCGGCCGCTGCGCCCGCCGGTGGGCCAGGCGCGCGGCGTGGTGATCCAGGTGGCCGAGGCCACCGGCTCGCGCCAGCGCTTCGCCGCCACCTTCGTGCGGCAGGCGCTGGTGCGCGATCTGCTGCTGCTGGCGCTGCTGGCGCTGCTGGTGGCGGTGGCGGCCACGCTGGCGCTGCGGCCGGTGCGCGCGCTGGTGCAGGCCACCCGCGATCGCCCGCCCCAGGCGCTGGACCCGCTGCCCGACGACGGCCTGAGCGCCGACCTGCAGCCGCTGCTGGCGGCGATCAACGCCCAGCTGGCCCGCACCGCGGCGCTGCTGGCCCAGCGCCGGCAGTTCGTCGATGACGCCTCGCACCAGCTGCGCACGCCGCTGACCACGCTGCGGGCGCAGCTCGACTACGCGCGGCGCACCGCCGATCCGGCCGAACGCCGTGCCGCGCTGGAGGCGCTGTCGGGCGAGCTGGCCCACGCCAGCCGCGCCACCGACCAGCTGCTGCGCCTGGCCCGCGCCGATGCGGCCGAGCTGCAGCCCGAGGCCTTCGATCTCGGCGATCTGGCGCGCGAGGTGGCGCTGGCGCTGCTGCCGCAGGCCCGGACGGCCGGCATCGATTTCGGCGTCGAGGCGCCGGACGGTCCGCTGCCGGTGCACGGCGACCGCCTGCTGTGGCGCGAGGCGCTGACCAACCTCGCCCACAACGCACTGGTGCACGGCGCGGGGCCGGTGACGATCGAGGCCGCCGTACGGCCGGCCGGGCCGGCGCCCGCGGGCGTGGCGGAGGCCACGACCTGGGCCCGGCTGTCGGTCATCGATGCCGGACCGGGCCTGCCCGAGGATCTGCAGGCACGGGCCGGCCAGCGCTTCGCCAAGGGCCGCGGCAGCCGCGGGGCCGGGCTGGGCCTGGCGATGGCCCGCGCGGTGGCCGAACGCCACGGCGGCCAGCTCACCCTGGCGGCCGCGGCCGCCACCGCCGCGCCCGGCCTGCGCGTGTGCCTGCTCTGGCCCCTGCCGGACACCCCATGGACGCCCACCGCCGCCACCTGATCCGCCGGGCCCTGTGCGGGCCGACGACCGCCGCCGCCCTGCTCGCCGGCCCCGGCACCGGGCCGGGCCGCGCGGTCGCGGCACCGGCCGCATCGCCGCCGAAGGCCGCGGCGGCGTCAACGGCCACGGCGGCGTCAGCGGTGGGCCCGGGCGCGGCGCGCGTCGCACGCTGCATCGTGCCGGCCAAGGCCGGCGGCGGCTTCGACCTGACCTGCACGCTGCTGCAGCCGCTGCTCGATGGTGGCGACGGCACGCCCCAGCGGCGCTACCAGCCCGGCGGCATCGGCGCACTGACCTGGCAGGCGCTGGTCCAGGGCCTGCGGCCCGACGACGACGCGCTGGTCGCCTTCTCCAGCGGCACGCTGCTGAACCTGGCCCAGGGCCGCTTCGGCGCCTGGTCGCCCGAGCGCGTGTGCTGGATGGCCGGCCTGGCGCGGGACCACGGCGCCGTCGCCGTCCACCGCGACGCCCCCTGGCCGCGGCTGGGCGCGCTGTTGCAGGCGCTGCGGGCCGATCCGGCCGCGATCACCTTCGCCACCGGCGGCACCATCGGCAGCCAGGACTGGCTGAAGACCACCCTGCTGGCGCGCGGCGCGGGGGTCAGCCACCGCGCGCTGCGGGTGCTGGCCTTCGAGGGCGGCGGCGACGCGCAGCGCGCGCTGCTCAACGGCCACGCGGGCGTGCTGTGCGGGGATGTGGCCGAGCTGCTGCCGGCGCTGCGCGACGGCGCGCCGCTGCGCCTGCTGGCGGTGCTGGCGCCGCGGCGCCTGGACGGCCGCCTGCAGGCCGTGCCCACGGCCATCGAGCAGGGGCTGGACCTGCAGTGGCCGATCCTGCGCGGCGTCTATGCCAGCGCCGACATGGCGCCGGCCCGGCGGGCCGCCGTGCAGGCCCGGCTCGAACGCGGGCTGGCCGGCGCCGCCCATGCCGAGCGGGTGCGCGCCGCCGGCCTGCAGCCGCTGGCGCTGACCGGCCACGCGCTGCAGGCCGAGGTCACGCGCCAGCTGGCCGACTATGCGGCCCTGGTGGCGCCCTACGGTCTGGCCGCCCGGCCGCTGCGCTGACGGGCCCGGGCCTGGGCGCGCCGGGGGGCGGGGCGGGCCGGGCTGGCGCTGACGCCGCCGCTGCGCCCGCTCAGCCGCGGCTGCCCCACCAGGCCGCACCGACGATCAGCGCGGCCGCCAGCACCACCGAGGCGCTCAGCGACTGGCCGGTGGTCCACACCACCACCAGCGTCGACAGCAGCGGCGTCAGGAAGGCGAGCAGACCGATGCGCTGCGGCTGGCCCTGCTTGAGCGCCGCATCCCAGAGGAAGAAGGCGCCGCCCAACGGCCCCAGGCCGAGCGCGACGATCAAGGCCACATCGCGGGCCGACAGCGCGGCCGGCGGCTCGAACACGGCGTGGCAGGCCAGCGACAGCAGGCCCGAGGCCAGCGCGAAGCTGCCGACCGCCGCCGTCGGGAACGGGGGCACGCGGCGCGTCAGCAGCGAGTAGCTGGCCCAGACGAAGGCCGAGGCCAGCGCGAAGGCATAACCCGGATGCCAGGCGGCATCGAGCGCGCCCGCGGCCGCACCGGCCGGCGCCGCGTCGCCGCTGCGGCCCAGGATGGCCAGCGCCGCGCCGGCGAAGCCCAGCACGGCCGCCACCACCTGCCGCAGGCGCAGCGTCGATCCCGGCAGCAGCAGCGGCGCCAGCACCACCATGCCCAGGGGCCACAGGTAATTGACCAGATTGGCCTGCACCGGCGGCGCCGTGCGCAGCGCGATGAACAGCAGCAGGTGGAAGCCGAACAGGCCGTAGAGGCCGAGCGCCAGCGTCGGCAGCGGCACCTTCCAGGCCGCGGGCCTGAAGCGCGACAGGGGCAAGGCGATCAGGCTGCCCACCAGCAGGCCGAGGCCGGTCAGCAGGAACGGGGGCACATGGGACAGGCTGACACCGAGCGCGGCCAGACCTCCCCACATCACGATGGCGGACAGCGCCAGCAGATCGGAACGGGACATGGGCCCGAGCATAGGCCCGGCGCTGGCGCACCGGCGCGGCCGACCATCGCGCGACGCCGGTGCGGTGATCGCGCGACGCCGGCCGGGGGGCTCAGCGCCCGCGGTTCGCGGGTGCGTGGGCGTCGAGGGCGGCGGCGGCGGCGAAGGGGGCGAGGGGGGCGATGTCGCCCACGGCGGCCATGGCGATCCCTGCGCTCCCCGCGGTCTCGCGATGCAGCGCGGCCTCGCGGCGCAGCGCGGCCGTCAGCGCCGCGGGCGACTCGTAGCCGACGCGGCGGGCGGTCTCGGCCACCGACAGGCCGTCGGCCCGCCACCGCCGCGCCTGCTGCAGGCGCAGCGCGCGCACCCACTGCATCGGCGTACAGCCCCGCTCGGCCAGACAGCGCGCGCGCAGCTGGCTGGTGCCCAGGCCGGCGCGCCGGGCCAGATCCTGCGCCTGCAGCGGCGCGGCCAGGCGCTGGCTCAGCCACTGCCCCAGCCCGTCCCAGTCCACCGGGCGCGCCGCCCGCGGCGCCAGACCGACGGCGCCGCCGACGGTGGCCACCGCCCCGGCCGGCCCCGGACCGGCATCGGCACAGGCCTCGCGCAGCAGCAGCGCCGCCGCGCCATGGGCCAGCGGCCGCCCGGCCTGCAGACGGTCCGCGACATGGCCGAGCAGCTGGCGCAGCGGGCCGGCGGCCATCGGCCGGGTGCCACGCGCCGGCCAGCCGCCGTCGGGCGTGTCCAGCACCAGGCAGCGGCTGACGGCCTCGGCACCGTAGGCATGCCATTCGCCGGCTGCGATCACCAGGCCCTGGCCGGCGGCCAGCCGCCAGGCGTGGCCGTCGATCTCGAGGTCCAGCGTGCCGTCGAGCGCCCACAGCAGCTGGGCATGGCCGTGGGCATGGGCCTGCTGCTGCGGCCCGTAGCGGCGCAGGCTGAATTCGGGCGTCAGCGCCGGATCGGTGGCTCGGGGGGCGGCGGGGGACATGGTGGGAGTGGGGGGCGAAGGGGCTGGGCTGGGCTGGGCTGGGCCGGGCCGGGCGGTGCGGTGCGGTGCGGTGCGGTGCGGTGCGGGCTGGAGTCTGGCACGGTCGGTGCGCGGCGGCCAACCGGGCGGCCGGCCCGCTGTCCGGCTGTCCGGCTGTCCGGCTGTCCGGCTGTCCGGCGAGATGGCGAGATGGCGAGATGGCGGGTGGTCGACGGTCGACGGTCGACGGTCGGCGGTCGGCGGTCGGCGGTAGGCGGTAGGCGGCCTGTGGCCTGTGGCCTGTGGCCTGTGGCCTGTGGCCGGCCCGCCACACCGCATCGGGTATCGTCGGTGACTGGACCAAGACACGATCCTCGCCGCGCCGTGAACCGGCCCGCGCGTGCCGGCCTGCGGTGCAGGGGTCGGCACCGGCCGCGGCAACGGGCGGGGATCGGCCCTGACACCGATGGACCCGCTCTCCGCCGTCGACCCGCCTGCCGCACTGGACGCCTGGCTGCCGCTGATCGCCACGCTGGCCGCACAACGGCGGGACGATCGGCCGCTGCGCCTGTGGGTGGCCGGCTGCGGAACCGGCGCGCAGGTCTGGTCGCTCGCGATCCTGGCCTGCGAGGCCCTCGGCGGCCTGACGGCGACCACGCCGCTGCGCATCATCGTCACCGATCCCGATGCCGGCGCGCTGCGCCTGGCCCGCCAGGGTCGCTATCCGCGCGCCGCGTTCGATGCCGTGCCGGCAGCGCTGCGCGCGCGCTACGTCATCGGCGACGGCGACAAGGTGCAGGTGGTGCCGGCGCTGCGCCAGCTGTGCGTGTTCGTCGTCCACGACCTGCTGAGCCCGCCGCCGTTCCTGCACCTGGATCTGGTCAGCTGCCGCCACGCGCTGAGCCACCTGCCGCCCCCGGTGCAGACCGGCATCCTGAGGCGTCTGCACCAGGCCCTGGACGACGGTGGCCGGCTGCTGCTGGCCCCGTCCGATGCCGTGAACGCGCCGGCGGCCGGCTTCGCCGCCGAGCCGGGCCCGTGGCCGCTCCACCGGCGCCAGCCGGCGGGATCCGCAGGCCGCGACGAGGCGCCGGCCGCACGACAGGCCGCACGACAGGCCGCACGGCAGGCCACACCACAGGCCGCCTCACCGCCCACATCACCGCCCACATCACCGGCCGATGACCCGCCACGCCTGCAGCACCGCGCCGACCTGGCCCGGCTGGAGGAGCTGGTGGCCGAGCGCACCCACGCGCTGGCCGACAAGGAGCGCCAGCTGCAGACCATCCTCGAAGGGATGCCCGGTCTGGTCGCCTACTGGGATGCCGATCTGGTTCTGCGTTATGCGAACCACCAGCACCGCACACGGCTGGTCCACGAGGGTGAGAACGGCGGCATCGGCATGGCGATGGAGGCCATGATCGGCCCGGAGCGCATGGCCTTCGTGCGGCCGCATGTCGACCGTGTGCTGTCCGGCCATCCGACGCGTTATGAGGTCGGCCCGGTGACCGCGCCCGGGCGCACCGGCGACAGCTGGTTCATGGTGCACTACGTGCCGGACCTGCGCGAGGGCACGGTGGTCGGCTTCATCGCCATGGGTTTCGACATCACCGAGGTCAAGCAGGCCCAGACGGCCGCCGCCGACGCCAGCCGCGCCAAGAGCGATTTCCTGGCCAGCATGAGCCACGAGATCCGCACGCCGCTGAACGCGGTGCTGGGTCTGGCCCAGGTCGGCGCGCGGCGCTGCGCGGGTCAGGCACCGGCACCGGTCTTCGCGCAGATCATGCAGTCCGGCCAGCACCTGCTGAGCCTGATCGACCACATCCTGGACTTCTCCAAGATCGAGGCCGGCAAGGTCGAGCTGCAGCAGGTGCCGGTGGCGCTGGACCTGCTGGTCGAACGCGCGCTGACCGTCGTGCGGCCGCTGGCCACGGCGCAGGGCCTGCGGCTGAACGTCACGCGCGATCCGGCGCTGGCGCCGGCCTATCTGGGCGATCCGGTGCGGCTGACGCAGATCCTGATCAATCTGCTGACCAACGCGGTGAAGTTCACCACCCACGGCCGCGTCGATCTGCGGCTGAGCGCACGCGACGGTGGCGGGCTGGTGATGTCGGTCACCGACACCGGCGTGGGCATGGCGCCGGAGATCGTCGCGCGGCTGTTCGAGCCCTTCGAGCGCGGCGACGGCAGCATCACGCGACGGGTCGGCGGCACGGGGCTGGGGCTGTCGATCACGCGCCGCCTGATCGGCATGATGGGCGGCGTGATCCGCGTGCACAGCACGCCCGGCCAGGGCAGCCGCTTCGAGGTCTCGCTGCCGCTGACGGCAGTCTGCGCCGAGCAGCTGCCGGCCGACCTGGATGCACGCTGGCCGACCTGGCTGCAGACCCCTGAGACTGACGGTCAGGCCCGTGCCACGCCCGAGGAGCCGGCGCGTCTGCCCGGGGTGCGGGTGCTGGTGGCCGAGGACCATCCGGTCAACCGGATGGTGCTGGCCCACGTGCTCGAACAGGAGGGCGCGCGGATGGTGGCCGTCGACAACGGCCTGGCCGCCGTGGAGGCCGTGCGACGCACACCCGCCGCCTTCGACATCGTGCTGTGCGACATCGAGATGCCGGGGCTCGACGGCTACGAGACCACGCGGCGCATCCACGGCCTGAACGCCAGCCTGCCGGTGATCGGCCTGACCGCCCATGCCTTCGATGCCGCCCGCCACCGCGGCCGCGAGGCCGGCATGGCCGACTACGTCACCAAGCCCTATCTGGTGGACGTGCTGGTGCAGGCGATCGTGCAGCAGCTGCCGGCCCGGCGGCGCAGCGTGCCGGCGCCGACGGCGATCACGGCCCCCGATCCCCGCCCCTTGTCCCGCGCCGCCGCCGATCCGCAGGCCGACGACGACCCCTGGCGCATCGACGGTGACACGCTGCTCGCGCACTACCGGGTCGGCCCGGATTTCCTGCCGCGGCTGCTGGCGCGGGTGCGCGACAGCCTGGCGCAGGAGCCCGCGCGCCTGCAGGCGGCCTGGGACGACGGGGATCTGGAGGGCTTGCGCGGCCTGGCCCATGGCATCGTCGGCATGGCCGCCCACCTGCTGCTGCCGGCCCTGCAGGCCCGCGCGCGGGCGCTGGAGCTGGCCCTGACCGAAGCGGGCCGCAGCGCGCGCCCCGCCGAAGCCGGCCCTCCTGGCGACACCGGCACGGCGCCCCGGCCGCTCGCGGCCGACCGCATCGAGCCGCGCCTGCGCGCCCTGCTGCAGGGCCTGCAGGCCGTGCAGCAGCGGCTGCCCCCGCCCTGAAGACGGCACACTGCACCCGACACCGCCCTGCCGCCCTGCCGCGGTCAACCGCCCCGATGACCCCCACCCCCGCTTCCGGAACTCCCCTCGACGCCGAGGCACTGCGCGCGCTCGCCGCCCGCGCCGACACCCGACAGCCCTGCCCGGCCTGTGACAGCCTGCGCTGCCCGGGCTGGGAATCCCTGCCCTCGACCTTCGACACCGGCGTGCTCGAAGGCGTGGGCACGCTGCGCACCGCCGATCCCGACATCGAGCCCACGCTGGACGAATGGCATCCGGCCGGCACCCACGGCTGGAGCCCCGACGCGCCGATCGCGCCGGCCTTCCACCCGTACAACCGCTGCACGGTCTGGCGCTGCCGGCATTGCGCGCGGCTGTACCTGCGTTACACCGAGTACGGTGGCTACTATCAGGACGAGCGGGTGCGCCAGGTGGATCCGGCCCGCGTCGACGCGACGGCCGCCTGATCCCGGCGCCGTTGCGCCCCGACACACCCGGACGCAACTGGATGCGCCAGCGCCACCCGGCGCCGCACAGGGCCTTCCTATACTGGGCCGATCCTGCCTTTGCCGGCCGCCCGGCGGCCTGTGCCACCGATGCCCCCGCCGACCGCTGCGCCCGCCCCCCGCCACGATCCCGCCACGGCCGACCCGGCCCTGCAACAGGCGATCGCCGCCTTCCACGCGGGTGAACTGGCGGCGGCCCAGGCCGCGCTGGCCCCTCATCTGGCCCGCCATGTCGACAGCTGGACCGGGCTGAGCCTGGCGGCCGTGCTGGCCGCCCGCACCCACCGCGAGGCCGAGGCCGAGGCGATCTGGCTGGGGCTGCTGCGCCGCGCGCCCGACTGGGTCGAAGGCCAGGTCAACCTCGGCTTGCTCTACCGCGGCCTGCAGCGCCCGGCCCAGGCCGAGGCCTGTCTGCGGCAGGCGCTGCGGCGGGCCCCGGAGCATGCCGGCGCCTGGCACAACCTGGGGCTGGCGCTGGCCGATCTGCAGCGTTTCGACGAGGCCCTGCAGGCCCACGACACGGCGGCGCGCCTGCAGGCCGGCGATCCGCAGCCGGTCTTCGCCCGCGGCGTGCTGTGGCAGAAGCGGCTGGACTTCGACCGCGCCGTCGACGCCTACCGCCAGGCCCTGGCACGCGATCCGGGCCATCCCGGCGCCCACAACAACCTGGTGTTCTGCCTGCAGTACCTGCCGCGCACCGATGCGGACACCCGGCTGAAGGAGGCCCGCGGCGCCGGACAGGCGCTGGCCGCGGCCACGGCACGGGCGATGGCCGCCGAGGCCCCCGGCCGCGCGGCCGCCCCCGCCGTGGCACGGCCGGCGGGCACGACGACGACGGCAACAACGGCACCGGCACCGGCACCGGCCATCAGCCCCGACGGCCCGCTGCGCATCGGTTTCGTCTCGGGCGACCTGCGCGCCCATCCGGTCGGCTTCTTCCTGCTGTCGCTGTTCGAGCACCTGGCGGCGCCCGACCTGCCGCTGTACGCCTATGCCAACCACGGCGGCCCGCCCGACGCCGTCACCCAGCGCCTGCGCGCACGCTGTGCCGGCTGGCAGACGGTCGACACCTGGAGCGATGCCGCACTGGCGCGGCGCATCGCCGAGGACCGCATCGACATCCTGATCGACCTCGCCGGCCACAGCGCGCTCAACCGCCTGGGCGTGTTCGCGCGCCGGGCGGCGCCGCTGCAGATCGGCTGGCTGGGCTGGTTCGCCACCACCGGCCTGCCGCAGATGGATGCCGTGCTGGCCGATGCGCAGTGCGTACCGCCCGGCGAGGAGCGCTGGTTCAGCGAGCGCGTGGTGCGCCTGGCCGGCAGCCGGCTGTGCTTCAGCGCGCCGGACGACGCACCGCCGCCCAGCCCGCTGCCCTGCCTGACGCGGCCACACTTCACCTTCGGCAGCTATCAGGAGCTGGCCAAGATCAACGACGAGGTGCTGGCACTGTGGGCCCGCGTGCTGCAGGCCGTGCCCCATGCGCGCCTGCGCCTCCAGAGCGCGCGCCTGGCCCAGGCCGACGTGCGCGAGGCCTTCATCGCCCGTGCGCTGCGCGCCGGCCTGCCGGCGGCCCGGCTGGAGCTGCACGGCCCGATGGACCGCGCCGCCTACCTGGCCAGCCATGCGGAGGTCGACGTGCTGCTCGACACCTTCCCCTACCCGGGCGGCACCACCACCTGCGAGGCCCTGTGGATGGGGGTGCCGACGCTGACCCTGGCCACCCCCGGCATGCTGGGCCGCCAGGGCGAAGGCCTGATGAAGGCAGCGCAGTTGCCGCGTTGGGTGGCGCGTGACGCGGACGACTACGTGGCCAAGGCCGTGCGCTGCGCCTCACCGCGGCCCGGCGTGCGCGCCGGACTGGCCGAGCTGCGGGCCGGCCTGCGCGACCACCTGCCGGGCACCGCCCTCTTCGACGGTGCACGCCATGCGGACGATTGGGCCCGCACGCTGCGGGCCCTGTGGCAGACCCATCAGGTCGCCCATCAGGTCGCCCGCCCATCAGGCCGCCCGTCAGGCGGGCGGCCCGGCGATCAACCCTGCTGACGCTGCGGCGCGTTCTGCGGCAGCTTCGGCGCGGTGCGCACCGACAGCCACATCGTGAGCGCCAGGATGCCGATCACCACACCCAGCGACGCCATCACCGGGATCTTGTAGAGGTCGATCAACAGCATCTTGGTGCCGATGAAGGCCAGGATGACCGCCAGCCCGTAGCTCAGCAGATGGAACTTCGAGGCCATGGCCTGCAGCAGGAAGTACATCGCGCGCAGACCCAGGATGGCGAAGATGTTCGACGTCAGCACGATGAACGGATCGGTCGTGATGGCGAAGATGGCGGGGATCGAGTCGACGGCGAAGATCACGTCGATGACGCCGACCAGCGCCACCACCAGCAGCAGCGGCGTGGCGATGCGCTTACCGTTCTGCACGGTGAACAGCTTCTCGCCGTCGAAGGACGGGCTGACCGGGATCACGCGCTTGAGCAGCTTGAGCGCCGGGTTGTCGTCCAGGCTGGGCTCCTGGCCGGCCGCCCACCACATCTTGATGCCGGTGATCAGCAGGAAGGCGCCGAAGACGTAGAGCAACCAGTGGAACTGCGCGATCAGCATCGAGCCGACCAGGATCATCACCGTGCGCAGCACGATGGCGCCGATGATGCCGATCATCAGCACCCGCTTCTGGAATGCCGGCGGCACCGCGAAGTAGGTGAAGATCATCAGGAAGACGAAGATGTTGTCGACCGCGAGGCTCTTCTCGATCAGGTAGCCGGTCAGGAACTCGAGGGCCTTGGTGTTGGCCACGGCGGTGCCGTGGTCGATCTGCACGGCCCACCAGAACAGGCCGTTGAAGGCGAAGCTCGCGGCCACCCAGACCAGCGACCAGTTGATCGCCTCCTTGACGGTGACCACATGGGCGCCCTGCTTGCGCAGCACGACGAAGTCGACGAACAGGGCCACCACAACGGTGCCGATGAAAAAGGCCCACAGCCAGGCCGGCGCGATCGTGTCCACGGACACTCCTTGAGTGAAAGGTTGGGGTCGCGCCGAAAGGTCTTGCGAGGGCGAGGGTGCCCTTGCGGTCCCGGGAGGCGGCCTTGCCAGCCTCCGTATTGACGGGGGGCCGCGACCGCTGGTGCGGCCGGCTACTCCCCTTTCGACGGGACGGATTCTGCCGACTGAAAACAAATCCGACGCGCCGTGGGGTCTTGAAAAAATACGGGGAACTTCACATCTGCGGCGGGCATCGGAGCGGCGCACGAGGCGCTTGTGCGCCATCCACCACCATCACACCAGGAGCCTGACACCATGGGTCTGTTCGACATGTTCAAGAGCGATGCCGGCGACAAGATGACGCCGCATCTGGCCTTCGCCACCTCGCTGATCTACATCATGAGCGCCGACGGCGAGATGGATGCCGAGGAGGTCGGCCACCTGCTGTCCGTGCTCGGCGGCAAGGACGACGGCAACGGCAGCATCGGTGTCGGCGCGCAGAACCAGGCGCTGCTGGACTCGGCCGTCAAGTACCGCCGCAAGAACTCGGTCGAGACCTTCCTGACCGAGGCCGCACCGCTGCTGAGCGACGCGCAGAAGATGTGCATCCTGACCAACCTGATCGACTCCTCGTTGGCCGACGGCCAGCCCGAGCGCGAGGAACAGGAGATGATCGGCAAGTTCCTGCAGGCCTTCGGCGTCAGCGAGGAGCGCTTCCGCCCGTTCTTCGAGGTGATCGTGCTGAAGAACGACCGCAGCGTCTTCACCGCCGCCAACCACCCGAAGAACGCGGCCGGCTACCAGGTCAAGCTGTCGGTCTGAGGGGCCTCGCGGGGGCCGGCGAGCGCCGGCTCCCGGGGCTTCAACGGGCCGGCGCGGCCTGCGCCGGCTGGTACGGGGCCACCGCGGCCCCGGTCAGCGCATAGCCGCTGACCCCCATCTCGTTGTCGGCCCGCTGGCGCAGCAGGCGGCCGGTGACCCAGACGGTGTCCATCGTGCGCAAGGCCTGCGGCTGCGGCAGGTGCACGTGGACGATCTGGTTGGCCGGCGGTGGCGGGCTGTGGATGCAGGCGCCGAAGTACGGCACCAGCAGGAACTCCCGGATGCGGCCGTCATGGCCGTCGAGTGGCACCACATAACCGGGCATGCGCACGGTCAGCCCATCCAGCTCGGGCCGGGTGGGCGCGGTGTCCCAGACCTCGCGCAGCTGCCGCATCATCTGCTGCTCGGCCTCGCCGCCCTCGAGCGCGCTGCGCATCGCCTTCGGGTCCAGCTTGAGCTCCTTGCGCGGATCCCAGCCGGCGGGGATCAGCTCGTCCCAGTTCAGCGTGCGCACGCCGGCGGCGGGCTTGCCCGCCGGCACGGCGCCGCGGGCCGCCGTCTGGGCCCGGATCGGCCCGGCCGTGCCCGTCAGCACCAGCAGGCAGAGGAGCGCACGGCGGCGGCTTCGGTTCAGGTCAGTGGACATGGTGGCAGCGAACAGCACGGGCGACATCGCCGGCCTGACAGTGTCGCGCATCGCGATGACACGTTCGGGCTCAGGGTTCAGCGCTCAGGGCGGCGGCGCCAGCCCGTCGGCCAGTGACAGCCGCCAGGCCCGCCAGGCCGGCAGCAGCGAGGCCAGCAGGGCCGCCAGCCAGACGGCGGCCAACGCCGGCAGCGCACCGTCGGCCAGCTCGGCACGGCCCAGCACCAGGCCGTGGTGGCGCGCCAGCCAGGGCCCGAGCCCCTGCAGCAGCACCCAGCCGGCGGCCGCGCCCACCGCCACGCCGACCGTGGCCAGCCACAGGCCCTCGCACAGCAGCAGCGCGGCCAGGGTGCGCGGGCTGGCGCCGACGGCGCGCAGCACGGCCAGCTCGCGGCGGCGCTGCTCCAGGCCGGTCAGCACGGTGGCGCTCAGCCCGGCCAGGCTGACCACGCCGACCAGGGCGGCCACCGCCTGCAACAGGCGCTCGCCGACGCCGACCACCGCCCACAGCTCGTCGAGCGTGACCCCCGGCAACACGGCCACCAGCGGCTCCTCGCGCAGGGCCTGGATGCGGCGCTGGGCCGAGAACACGGCCGCGCGCGACTTCAGCCCCACCAGCACCGCTGTCACCTGGGTCGGCGCCAGATCCTCGGCCTGGAGGTCAGCGGCCGGGGTCGACTGCCCGGGCAGCGGCACGCCGGCCATCCAGTCCACGTGCAGCGCGGCCATGCCGTCGAGCCCGATGTGCACCGAGCGGTCGACCGGCGTGCCGGTGCGCGCCAGCACACCGACGACGGTGAAGGGCCGGTCCGCATGCTCGGCCCCGGGCAGCCCCGCGGCCATGCCGTGGCTGAGCACCAGCGGCGCGCCCACGCGCAGGCCGAGGGCCTCGGCCACGTCGGCGCCCAGCACCGCCTCCGACCAGTGCGCGAAGACGCGGCCTTCGCGCAGCGCCAGCGCCTGGTCGTCGCCGTAGCGGAAGTGACGGAAGTAGTCGGCCGTGGTGCCGACCACCGGATGGCCGCGCAGGCTGTCGCCGAGGACGATCGGCACCACCCAGGCCACCGCCCGGTCCTGGGCGATGGCCTGCACCGAGGCCCAACGCATGTTCTGCGTGGCCTGACCGATGCGGAACACGCTGTAGAGCATCAGCTGGGTGGCCCCGGTGCGCGCGCCGACGATCAGGTCGGTGCCCGAGACGGCGCTGGAGAAGTGCAGCCGCACGTCGCGCCGCAGCTGCTCGATGCCCAGCTGCAGCAGCGTCGCCAGCGCGATGGCCAGCGTCACCAGCGCCAGCGTGCCGCGGCGGTACCAGGCGCTGGCCGCGGCCAGGCGCAGCAGGGCCCTCAGGCGTTCAGTCATGCTCGGCTCCGGCGGGGGCGTCCAGGCTCAGCGTGGCGTCGAAATGAGGGGCCAGGCGGCTGTCGTGGCTGACCATCAGCAGCGCACTGCCGGCGGCGCGGCATTCGGCCTGCAGCAGCGCCATGAAGGCCGCGGTGCGCGGCTCGTCCAGCGCCGAGGTGGGCTCGTCGGCCAGCACCAGGGCGGGCGCACCGATCAGCGCGCGGGCCGCGGCCACGCGCTGCTGCTGGCCGACCGACAGCGTGGCCGCCGGCCGCCGCCAGGCGTCGCGCGGCAGGCCGAGCGCGTCCAGCAGGCGTTCGGCCTCGCGCCGCGGACCGCTGGCGCCGCAGGCCGCGCGCCGCCGGGCCGAGAAGCGGCAGGGCAGCAGCACGTTGTCGATCAGGTCCAGCCAGGGCAGCAGGTTGAACTGCTGGAAGATGTAGCCGATGACCTCGCCGCGCCAGGCGTCGCGGCGGGCGGCGGGCAGCGCGGCCCAGTCCTGCCCGGCCACCCGCACCTGGCCCGGTGCGCCGACGCGCACGCCGGCGGCCAGCGACAGCAGCGTGGACTTGCCGCTGCCGCTGGGCCCGCGCAGCAGCAGCGAGCGGCCGGCCGGCAGGGCGATGGCCGGCAGCATCAGCTCGGCCGCCGCCCGGCCCGGCCAGCGGTGACGGGCCGCCTGCATGGCCAGCACCGGCGGGGCCGCGGTGGCCATCACGGCGTCGGCGGCTTCAGCGGCATCACCGGCCGGACGGCCCTGGGACGGGGTGGCGGTGGAAGGCTCGGAAAGTCGGTCCATGGCGATCGGGCCGGAAGATCGGCAGCGAAGGTGCGGGGCAGGCCGCACCGGGTGGCGACGGTGGCCGGCGGCTGGATCCGCCCCGCGCGGCCGGATCAGAGCCCGTCGATCAGAGCCCGTCGATGCGGGCCTGCGGCCGGGACAGCGTGCGCTGGCGCTGGCCGCGCGGGCCGGCGATGCGCACCTCCAGCGTCTGCAGACGCGGATGCTGGGCGAACAGGCGCTGCTCGATCGTGCGCAGCTGCCCGGGGGCAGCGCACTGCCAGGTGGCGTCCAGGTCCAGATCGGCATGCCCTTCATCCTGAACGGCAGGCGCGAGCACGGACGACGCTGCCGCCGGACCGGGCCGGGCCGTGGCGCGGGCCGGTGCCGGCGCAGCCTGGGCAGGCGGGACGGTCCCCCCCTCCAGCACGGCCCGCAGCACCGGGGCCTCGATCGCGAGATCGACCAGGCGGCAGGCCGCGGCCGCGTCGGGCCGCAACCAGTCAGCGGTCGCCCGCAGGCGCTGCACGGCGCGCCGTGCGGCCTCACGCTCGGCCGTGGTGCGGGGTGCACGCTCGTGGCCCAGCAGGCTGTCCAGCGGCAGCGTGAGCGTGACCTGCAGCCGGTCGCCGTCCAGGCCGATGTCGAGCTGGCCCACGCCGTGATGGTGGGCGGCCGGCGATCCGGCGGCGGCGGGGCGATGGCCAGGGTCCACCGCAGGCGCAGAGGTGCCGGCCGCCAGCGCGGAGGCCACCGGCGCCAGCCCGCACAGCGCCGAGACGGCGGCCAGGGCGAGCCCACGCGCCAGCAGGCCTCGCGCCCGGGCGCGTGACGAGAGGCACGACGGCCGCAGGCCGCTGAAGAAGAAAGGCAGGCGGCTCATCGGGCTTGCTCCAGCGCGCGGGCGATCGATTCGACGTTGTGGCGCATCAACCGCTCATAGCTGTCGGCCGGGCCGCCGGGTGCGGACAGCGCGTCGGAGTACAGCGCGCCGCCGACGCCCACCTTAGCCTCCTGCGCGATGCGGTCGATCATGCGGCGGTCGCTGATGTTCTCGACGAACAGCGCGCGCGCCTGGCGTGCCTTGATCTGGCGGATCAGGCGCGCGACGGCCGCGGCCGACGGCTCGCTGTGCGTGGCCCAGCCCTGCGGCGCCAGGAACTGGATCTGGTAGGCCCGACCGAGATAGCCGAAGGCATCGTGCGAGGTGATCACGCGGCGCTGCCCGGGCGCGATGGCGGCCAGGCGCTGGCGCAGCGCGGCATCGAGCGCCTGCAGCGCCGCGGTCTGCTGCCGGACACGCTGCTCGATCTCGGCCCGCCGCTCGGGCCAGCGCTGGATGAAGGCCTCGCCCAGGTTCGCGACATAACGGACCACCTGACGCGGATCCTGCCAGGCATGGGGATCGACCGCGCCGCCGGCGCCGTGCGCAGGGTCGTGGGCGTGGGCGTGGGCGTGATCATGGCCATCGGCCTCGGTCGCCCGCAGGGTCTGGACGCCACGGGCGGCCTCCACCAGCGGCCCCTTGTAGCCCGAGACCTTGACCAGGCGGGTGATCCAGCCCTCGAAGCCCAGGCCGTTGACGACGACCAGATCGGCCGCGGCCAAGCGCTTGCCGTGGACCGGGCTGGGCTCGAACACGTGGGCATCGGCATCGGGGCCGACGAGGCTGTCGACCTGCGCGTCGGCAGGGGCCACGCTCCTGACGATGTCGGCCAGGATCGAGAAGCTCACGACGATGCGCGGCGGGCGGGACGCGGCCGGAGCCGGAGCCGACGGGGTCTGGGTCTGGGCCTGGGCCTGGGCCCGGACCTGCGGGGCCTGCATGGCACCGGCCAGGCCGCCACAGGCCGCCAGCAGCCATTGGCGGCGGGAGGTGTTCCAGGATGTCTTCAGGGGAGCGCTCGGGGTGCGGTCTGGCATGGCGGACTTCCAGTGTCCTCGCCATGGGCGTCAGGTCGATGACGATGACGCGCCACGGTCGATGCGGTTGCGGCCACCGGCGGGCGGCCCGATGACGGAAGGCGGCACGGCCGGGGGCCGGCGCCTTCCGCTGGGGGAAACGGTGGGCGGGCGGTCGGGCGGAGTGCTCAGGCCGTGCGGTGGTGGCGGTTCTGCCAGTGGCGGCTGAGCATGCCGTCGCGCGGCCCCAGCAGCAGCGACAGGCCATAGGCGATGCCGCAGGCCAGCACGATGCAGGGGCCCGACGGCAGCTCGGCGTGGTAGCTCCACAGCAGACCGGCCAGGCCGCTGGCCATGGCCATCACCGCGGCCACGGCCGCCATGCCGCCCAGGCTGGCCACCCAGAAGCGGGCGGCCGCGGCCGGCAGCATCATCAGGCCGACGGCCATCAGCGTGCCCATGGCCTGGAAGGCGCTGACCAGATTGGCCACCAGCAGCAGCAGCAGCACCGCGTGCGAGCGCCCGCCGCCGCCGCCCACGCCGCGCAGGAAGGCCGCGTCGCAGCTGTCGAGCACCAGCGGGCGCCAGATCAGCGCCAGCGCCAGCAGCGTGCCGCTGCTGACGGCGGCGATCTGCAGCAGCGCCGCGTCATCGACCGCCAGCACGCTGCCGAACAGCAGGTGCATCAGGTCGACCTGGCTGCCCTTCCACGACACCAGCAGCACGCCGAGCGCCAGCGCGATCAGGTAGAAGGCGGCGAAGCTCGCGTCCTCGCGCAGTGGCGTGTGGCGCGAGACCAGGCCGGCGCCGAGGGCCACCACCAGCGCGGCGACGAAGCCGCCCAGGCTCATCGCCGGCAGCGACAGGCCGGCCAGCAGGAAGCCCACGGCCGCGCCGGGCAGCACCGCGTGCGACATCGCGTCGCCGACCAGGCTCATGCGGCGCAGCACCAGCAGCACGCCCACCGGCGCGGCGCCGAGGGCCAGCACCAGCGTGGCGACCAGCGCACGGCGCATGAAGGCGAACTCGACCAGGGGGCCGAACCAGTCGGACATCATGAGGCGTCTCCGGCGGCCGGTGGCAGCGTGCAGGTCGAGGCCTGCTCGTCCCAGGCCTCGGCCATGTGGCGGGCCCGGCGCAGGTGCGCGTCGGTCAGCACCTCGGCCGTCGGGCCCCAGGCGATGGCCTCGCGCGCCAGCAGCAGCGTCTCGTCGAAATGCAGGCGCACCGGCTCCATCTCGTGCAGCACGGCGATCACGGTGCGGCCCTCGTCGCGCCACTGGCCGAGCAGGCGCAGCAGGTCGTCGCGGGTGCGCGCGTCGATCGCGCTGAAGGGCTCGTCGAGCAGGATCAGGCCGGCGTCCTGCACCACCAGGCGGGCGAACAGCACGCGCTGGGCCTGGCCCACCGACAGCTCGCCCAGCCAGCGGCGCTCGAAGCCGGCCAGGCCGACCGCCGACAGCGCCGCGGCGATGCGCTGGCGCTGCGCGGCGCTGACGCGGCCGAAGGCGCCGATCTCGGCCCACAGGCCCATGGCGACCAGCTCGTCGACCCGCACCGGAAAGCTGCGGTCGATGGCCGAGAGCTGGGGCAGCCAGGCCAGGCGCAGGTCCGCGGCGCGCTCGACATGGCCCTCATGGCCCGGATGCTGGCCGGCGAGCGCGCCCAGCAGCGTGCTCTTGCCGGCGCCGTTGGGGCCGACGACGGCCGTCAGCTGGCCGCGGGCGAAGCGGCCGTTGAGGTGGTGGACGGCCGGATGGCCGCGCCAGGCGATGGTCAGGTCGCGCACGCGCAGCGCGACCTCGGCCGGCCACGGGCCGTCAGCCGGGGCGGCATCGGCCGCGCCGTGCGCGTGGCGGTGACCGGGGTCATGCGCGTGGCCATGGGGGTGGCCATGGGGGTGGTCGGGGCCGTGGTCGTGGGCATGACCGTGGGCCTGCGGATGGCCCTGGGCCAGGATGTCGGCCGGCCCGTGGCCGATGCCCAGGCGGGAGGCGGCGCTCATGCGACCTCCGCCAGCGCCCAGGCCACGGCGGCCCAGATCAGCACGGCCAGCACCGTCGCGCCGGCCAGCCGCGGGCCGACGCCCATCATCAGCAGCGTCAGCCGTCCGGCGGGGTCGGGTGGCCGGCGGACGACCTGCGGTGCGGGGCGGCTCATCGGGCCGGGGCTGCCTGGCGGCAGTCGCTGCAACGGCCGTAGAGCGTCAGCTCATGGTCCGAGACCTCGAAGCCCGCCGGCGCCAGACGGGCCAGATCGCCCGGACAGGCGTGGACATCGAACACCCGCTGGCAGGCGGTGCACTGGAAATGGTGGTGATGGTGGTGGCCGGCGGGCTCGTAGCGCGGGTTCTCGCCGGGCAGGCTGACGACATGCAGCGCACCGTCCTCGACGAGCGCCTTCAGCGTGCGGTAGACGGTGGCCTGGCCCAGGCCGGGCGCACCGCGCTGGGCCTCGGCCAGCACTTCCTGCGGCAGCAGCGGCCGGCCGGCGGCGGCGATCGCGTCGCGGATCGCCTGGCGTTGTCGGGTCGAACGTTCCATCGGGCCTGGCCCGACGGTCCAGGCGCGGCACCGGCACGGCGCCGGCCCGTCGCACCGACGGTGCACAGGCTTTCATGATAATCGAGTTTCATTATCAGGCCGAGCCGGAGACGGCCGGCCCGCCCGCCCGCCTCACAGGGCCGGACAACCGCCCCAGGCCAGCGCCGGATCGACCTTCAACGGCAGCCGGGCCCAGGCGGGCACCGGTGACGGGGCGGGGCGCACGCCCGCGGTGCTGGCCGCGCCGGCCACGGGGGTGGCACTGGCACTGACACCGGCATGGGCGCCGGCCTCGGGCGCGGCCGTGCGGGCCGGACCGGCCGCCTCCGCCGTGCCCACCGTCAGGTTCACCCGCTGCAGCGGCGCGCCGGCCTGCGCGATGGCCGCATCCGCGCCCTCGTGCGGCTCGGCCGCGGGGGGCGGGGTGCCGGATGCGCCGCAGGGATCGCTCGCGGCCAGCGCGCGCGCCAGGCCGCCCAGGCGGTCCAGCCAGGCGGGCACCGGCTCGCCCTCGCGGGTGCCCAGGCGCACCATCACGATCTGCTGGCGTGGCCAGACCAGCAGCAGCTGGCCGTCGCTGCCCTCGGCCCACCACAGCAGGCCCTGCTGCGGATCGGGCCGGGCATGCCAGCCCAGCTGGACCCAGGTGCCGCCGTTCAGGCGGTGGGCGCCGTCGGGCGTGATCAGCTGCTGCACCGCGCCGGACGTCAGCACCGCGCGGCCGTCGGGGCCGACGCCCAGCGCGCTCATCAGGATGCCCAGTCGGGCGAGATCGCGGGCGCGGGCCAGCAGGCCGCTGTCGGCCCGCTCCAGGCCGTCCTCGACATCGAGCAGCCAGGCCGCCGGCCGGGCCATGCCCAGCGGCTGCCACAGGCGCTGCGACAGGTAGTCGCTGAGCGGGCGGCCGGTGGCGCGCTCCAGGCTCAGCGCCAGCAGATCGGCCTGCCACGCGTGGGGCACGTGCTCGTCACGGGGCTTGCCGTCGAGCGACAGGCCGCGCAGCAGCCAGGCCCGCCGGTCGGGCCAGTAGAGGCTGCGCAGGCGGTCATCGGCCAGCCCGGCGCGTGCCGACCAGCGCAGGCCGCCCTGCTGCCGGGCCAGATGGCGCAGCGTGTAGAGCTCATAACGCAGATCCCGATCGGCCAGTTCGGGCAGCAACCGGGTCAGCGGATCGTCCAGGCCCTGCACCAGGCCGTCCTCGATGGCGGCCAGCAGCAGCATCGGCAGCACCGCGTCGCCGATCTGGCGCACCGGCTGCAGGCTGTCGGCCTGTGCGCCGTCGGCATAGTGCTCGGCCACGATGCGGCCGTGCTGCAGCACCAGCAGCGCCCGGGTGCCGCGCTCGGCCAGCCAGCCGGCCGGCGCACGGCCGTCGAAGGCCTGGCGCAGCGCGGGCTCGGCGCGCAGCGGGTCGCGCACCGGCTGCAGCTCGGTGACACCGGCGCGGGCGGCCACCGCGCGCCGCGGCAGCGTGGCGTCGGTGGCGGCCTGGCCCTCGTGCCAATGGCGCAGCACGCGCGTCAGGTAGACCATCGGATAGCCCATGGCCGTCATGCTCAGCATCAGGGCCAGGATCAGGGGCACGGCCAGCACCCAACGCCAGGCGGACGGTGGCGGGGCGGGCGGGCGCGGCGACGAGGAACGGGAACTCCGGCGGGACATGGCGGCAGTGTGCCCGTATTTGTAACAATACACTTCAGCGCGCCGCTCAAGTGCAGGGGCGCCCCCCCACACACGAAGTCCGCGGTGACGCACCCGCGGCCGCCACCGCCGGGCGCCGCCGGGCGCCGCCGGTCATCGACTTATTGCACTGCAACATGCACACTGGACACCCGATCACCGACGCGAGGCGCCCGCGATGCATCCGGAATCCAGCCGTGATACCGACCCGCCCGGCCGTGCGCCGGCCTGTGCCCTGGTGCTGCAGGGCGGTGGTGCCCTCGGCGCCTACCAGGCCGGCGTGTTCGAGGGACTGAGCGAGGCCGGCATCGCGCCCGACTGGGTGGCCGGCATCTCGATCGGGGCCATCAACGCGGCCCTGATCGCCGGCAATCCGCCGGCCCGCCGGGTGGAGCGCCTGCGCGAGTTCTGGGAGACGGTCTGCCGCCCGGCCGTGCCCCTGCCCGCGCTCGATGCCTGGCAGGACCTGATGCTGCAGGCCGCGCCCTCGCTGCGACGCTGGTTCAACGCGGGAGCGGCCACGCGCGCGGTGGCCGAGGGACAGAGCGCCTTCTTCACCCCACGCGGCCCCTGGCCCTGGCTGGGCCTGGAGCAGGCCCCTGAGGAAGCCAGTTTCTACGACACCACCGCACTGCGCCGCACGCTGGAGCGTCTGGTCGACTTCGACCTCGTCAACGACGGCCCGGTGCGGCTGTCGGTGGGCGCGGTCAACGTGCGCAGCGGCAATCTGCGCTGGTTCGACAACGGGCCGCGGGCCGCCCGCGGACCGCGCCGCCTGCCACCGCCCGGCGCCACCGTCGACGGGCACCGCCGGACCGCGGACGAGGCCATCGGCCACACCCGCATCGGGGCCGCGCACATCATGGCCTCGGGCGCGCTGCCGCCGGCCTTCGCGGCGGTGGAGATCGACGGCGAGCACTACTGGGACGGCGGCATCGTCTCCAACACCCCGCTGGACCATGTGCTGCAGGAAACCCTGCGCCACGATCTGGTGGCCTTCCAGGTCGATCTGTGGAGCGCGCGCGGGCCGCTGCCCCGCCATGTCTACGACGCGCAGGAGCGGCTCAAGGACATCCAGTATTCGAGCCGCACCCGCGCGGCCACCGACGGCCGGGCCGGCGACCGCCAGCTGCGCCACCTGCTGCACGCGCTGCTGCAGCAGCTGCCGGCCAGCCTGCAGGACAGCCCGCTGGCCCAGGCCGCCCGGGCCGAGGCCTGCGCCCAGCGGGTGTCGGTCATCCACCTGATCTACCAGGACAAGGCCTGGGAGGGCTACAGCAAGGACTACGAGTTCAGCCCGCGCACCATGCGCGACCACTGGCAGGCCGGCCTGGACGACATCCGCGACACGCTGCGCCACCAGGACTGGCACACGCTGGGCCGCGACGCACCGGCCTTCGCCACCCACGACCGCCTGCGCACCCGCGGCTGACCACGCGGCCGAGGCCGAGGCCGAGGCCAAGGCCGCGACCGGGCCGGCACCGCGCACCATCGGCGGACTCCGACACGCCGGAGCGCCGGAGGCCGACAGCCGCGCCGCCGGCCCGCGGCGAGCATCGGGCATGCACGCCCCGTCCAGCGATCCGGCCCGCGATCCACCCCGCGCCAGCGCCCCGGCGGACGAGGCCCCGCCCGCGGCCGCCGGCACATCCGCCGCACTGCCCCCGCTGCTGCAGCCCGCGCTGCTGCTGATCTCGGCCGCGCTGGTGGTGCTGATGCTGTGGAGCGGGCGCGAGATCCTGGTGCCGCTGGCGCTCGGTGCGCTGCTGGCCTTCGTGCTGGATCCGTTGGTCGACCGTCTGGCCCGGCGTCAGGTGCCGCGCGGGCTGGCGGTGGGCCTGGTGGTGACGGGCACCGTGCTGGCCATCGGCGCGTCCTCGGTCTTCGTCGGCGGCCAGGCGGTGGCGCTGGGCCGCGACATGCCCACCTACCAGGCCACGATGCAGACCAAGCTGCGCACGCTGCGCCAGCAGATGTCGGGCCGCGGCGTGCTCGATGACCTGGGCCGCATGATCGAGGTCGTCAGCGGCGAGCTCGACGCCACGCGGCGGGCGCTGGTGGCCCATGCCGGTGCGGCCCCGGAGCGCCAGGCCCTGCGGGTCGAGATCGCCCCCAGCCGGCCATCGGTGCTGCAGGCGCTGGGCACGCTGATCGAGCCGGTGCTGGCGCCAGCCGCCTCGGCCGGGCTGGTGCTGCTGTTCCTGCTGTTCATCCTGCTGGACCGCAACGACCTGCGCGACCGTGCGCTGCGCCTGTTCGGCGGTGATCTGCACCGCAGCACGGCCGCGCTGAAGGAGGCCTCCGACCGCGTCTCCCGCTACCTGACGATGCAGGTGCTGGTCAACAGCGGCTACGGCCTGGCGCTGGCCAGCGGCCTGGCCCTGATCGGCGTGCCCGGCGCGCTGCTGTGGGGCGCCCTCGGCGGCGTGCTGCGCTTCGTGCCCTACATCGGGCCACTGGTGGCCAGCGTCGGACCGCTGCTGCTGGCCTTCGCCATCGACCCGGGCTGGCAGCTGCTGCTGTCGGCGGCCCTGCTGGTGCTGACGCTCGAAGTGCTGATCAACAACGCCATCGAGCCCTGGCTCTACGGCAGCAGCACCGGGCTGTCGCCGACCGCGCTGCTGGTCTCGGCCGCGTTCTGGACCGGGCTGTGGGGCCCGGTCGGGCTGGTGCTGGCCACGCCGGTGACGGTGCTGATCGTCGTCATCGGCCGCCACATCCCGGGCCTGCAGTGGCTGGACCTGCTGCTGGGCAGCACGCCGGCCTTCGACCCGGCCACCCGGCTGTACCAGCGCCTGCTGGCCGGCGACGTCGAGGAGGCCACGCAGCTGGCCATCGAGCAGGCCCGCCAGCAAGGGCCGCAGGCCTTCTACGGCAGCACCGGCATGCCGGTGCTGCGCCTGGCCGCCGCGGCGGCCCATCAGGCCAGCGGCGCCGAGCAACGCCACCGCCTGCTCCAGGGCGTGGCGCAGATGCTCGACGAACTGGCCGAGGACAGCCCCGCCCCGGGCCCCGGCATGCGGGCCGACGGCCCGCCGCCCCACCCGGCCGAGGCCGACGTGGTGTGCATCGGCGGACGCTGGCAGGCCGATGCACTGGCCGCGCGCATGTGCGCCCATGCGCTGGCGCTGCAGGGGGTGACCGCACGCGCCCTGCCCCCGTCGGCGCTGCTGGCCGCGCGGCTGGAGCAGGCCCCGCTGGCCCGGGTGCGGCTGGTGGTGCTGGGCTATGTCGACCGCGACAGCACCACCCATGCCCGCTACGTGTGCCGGCGGCTGCGGCGCCGCTGGCCCCAGCTGCGCATCATCCTGGCGTGCTGGGATGCCGACGACCGGCCAGGACCGGTTGAAGGCCGGCCCGGCCCGACGCCGGTGGCGGCCTTCAGCCGCCCCTGGCCGGCCGGCATGCCCCCCGCGAACGAGCCCGATGACCCCGACGATCCGGCCGCACCGACGGCCCGCACGCTGGGCGCGGATGTCGTGGTGAGGACGCTGGACGAGGCCGTGCTGCAGGTGCACGCCATGGGCTCCCTGAACCCGCGGGCGGAGCCGGACACGCCGGCCGCCGCGCCGCCCGGCCACGACGCCCCCGCCGATGCCGGCGGCCCCCCCGCCACGGCCACCCTGCTGGACACGGCCCTGCGCCCGCTGCTGGCACTGACGGCCCAACGCAGCGCCGACCTGTTCGATGTCGCCCACAGCGCCGTGCTGCTGTGGGCCGATGACGGCCGCCTGCTGTGCGCGGCCGACCAGGACGACGTCCTGGGCCGCATCGAGCCCGAGCCGCGTGACGGCACCCCGCCGGAGCCCGCCACCCCGCCGGCCGCCGCCGATGCACTGGCCCGCGACGTGGCCGAAACGGTGCGCACGCTGCGCGCGCCGGTGCACATCGACGACGTGGCCCGTGACGCCCGCCACGCGGCCCTGGCCGCCGGCCTGGCACGGGCGCCGCGCAGCTGCACCGCCGTGCCGCTGCGGCCCACCGCCGAAGCGCCCCCGGTCGGGGTGTTGTGGCTGAGCGATCCGCGGCCACGCACCCTGCGCGAGGCAGAACGGGCGCTGCTGCAGTCCCTGGCCGACGAACTGATGGGACAGCTGACGCGCCTGCAGGCGGTGAGCCTCGCGGGGATCGGCCTCCCCCCGGAAGCGGCAGCGACGCCTGCCGCACCTGCCGCACCTGCCGCGCCCACCACGCCTGCCGCACCCGCCACGCCCGCCACGAAGCCCGCCGCCGCACCCACCGCCCCACCGGCCATCCAAGGCCCGTGCGCAGCGGCCACGCCGCCCGTGGCCCCGCCGGCACCGCCCTTCCCGGCCTGCGTCGCCTCGGGCTGAGCCGCCCCGGTCATGCCCGCGCTCGACGCCCCCGCCGCCGCCCGCAACGCCGCCCTGAGCTGGCGCAGCCTGGGCCGCCTGCTGGGCGACACCGTGCAGGCCTGGCTGGACGACCGGGCCGCCAGCATGGGGGCCGCCATCGCCTACTACACGCTGTTCTCGCTGGCGCCGCTGCTGCTGGTCGTGCTGTCGGTGGCCGGCACGATCTGGGGCCCGGATGCGGCGCGCGGCGCCGTGGCCGCGCAACTGTCGGGGGTGCTGGGCGCCGAGGGCGCACGGGCGGTGCAGGCCCTGCTGGACAGCGTGGGCCGGCCGGGCCACGGCCTGCTGGCCTCGGGGCTGGGCCTGCTGGCCGTGTGCATCGGCGCCACCACCGTGCTGGCCGAGCTGCAGGGCGCGCTGGACGTGATCTGGCGCGCGCCGCCATCGCGTGCGGCCGGCTGGTGGCAGTGGCTGCGCGTGCGGCTGTGGTCGCTCGGCCTGCTGCTGGGCCTGGGCTTCCTGCTGATCGTCTCGCTGATGGCCGACGCGGCGCTGGCCGCGCTGCAGGTCGGTTGGGGACCCCGCCTTGCGGGCCTGGGCGACACGCTGGCCTGGGCCGGCGTCGTCAACCACGCCATCGGCTTCGGGCTGATGGTCGCGCTGGTAGCGATGATCTACAAGGGACTGCCACGGCGGCGGGTCGCCTGGTCGGACGTCTGGATCGGCGCGCTGGTCACCGCCACGCTGATGCAGCTGGGCAAGCTGGGCATCGGCCGCTACATCGAGCTGGCCGGCGTGGCCTCCGGCTTCGGTGCGGCGGGCACGCTGGTGGCCGTGCTGGTGTGGGTGTACTGGTCGGCGCAGATCTTCCTGCTGGGCGCGGAGTTCACCTGGGTCTGGGCCTACCGCCATGGCTCGCACCGGCACACCCGGCTGCCGGCACGGCCGGGCGATGTCGGGGTCGGGATCGGCATCGGAGTCGACACGGGCACGGGAGCGGACGCGGACCTGGCGCGCCCGGGCCGGGCCGGGCGATGAGCGGCCTCACTCGGCCAGCGGCAGCCGCACCGTGAACACGCTGCCGCGGCCCTCGGTGCTGCGCACCGTCACCGTGCCGCCGTGCTGCTCGACGATCTCGCGCACGATGGCCAGGCCCAGGCCACTGCCATCGCCGCGGCGCCGGCTGGCCTCGCCGATGTAGCCGCGCTCCAGGCAGCGCGCGACCTCGTCGGGCGACATGCCGCAGCCTTCATCGGCCACCTCGATGCCGACCCAGCCGGCCTCCGGCGCCAGCCCGGCCACGCGGATGGTCGAGCCGGCGGGGCTGAACTTCAGCGCATTGCCCACCAGGTTGGTCAGCACCCGCAGCATCGGCCCGAGATCGACGGCCACCGGCGCGCGCACCCTCACGTCGACGGCCAGCACGATGCCCTGGCTGTGCGCCAGCGGCGTCATCATGCCGCTCAGCTGGGCCAGCAGGCTGCCCACCGGCATCGGCGGGCGCAGGGCCTGGCGGGCCACCGGTGACTGCAGGTCCACCCCCTCGCGCAGCTGGCTCTTGAGGTGCTTGAGCGCGTCGAGCGCGGCCTGCAGGCGGTCGACGCTGGGCTGGCGTGCCGGATCCAGCGCGCGGCGCAGCAGGCTGATCTCGATCTGCAGCGCCATCACCGGCGTGGCCAGATCGTGCACCAGGCTGGCGACCAGGCGGTCGCGCTCGGCCCGGGCCTCGGTGCGGGCCCGCACGGCGGCATCGGCCTGGGCCAGCGCGCCGCGCAGCTGCAACTCGCGCGCCAGCGACTGGGCCAGCGCCTCCAGCGTGGCCACGTCCCGCGGGCTCCAGACCCGCGGCCGGACATCGACCCCGCACAGCGTGCCGACGATGTGGCCGTGCAGGCGCAGCGGCGCGCCCAGGTAGGCCCGCACGCCCAGGCTGTGCACGGTGGGCACATCGCACCAGGGCGGGCCGGCCCGGGTGTCGTCGATGGCCAGCGTGCGCCCGGCCGCCAGCACGTGGTGGCAGAAGGTGCGCGAGCGCAGCTGGCGCTGCGAGGCCAGCGGCTCGGGCACGGGCCCTGACATCGACGGGTAGACATCGCCGTCCGGCCCGACCACCCCGAGGAAGCTGACCGTGGCCCCCAGCAGCTCGCGCGCGGTCGCCACCGCGTGATCGAGCGCGTCGTCCGGCCCGGGCCGCAGCAGGCCGCTGGCCTCGGTGGCAGCCAGCCGTCGTGCATCGGCCACCACGGCGTCGAGCGCCGCGTCCGACCACGGCCAGGGCGACTGCGGACCGCTGGGGCGCAGCGCGTCGGCCGGGGGACCGGCGTGCGCCTCGGGCGCGGACGCGGACGCGGGCGCAGGCCCGGACGCGGGTGCCGGCAGGTTCGGCGATGGTTCAGGACGGAGGGCCATGCGGACGGGTCGGGCTACAGGGTCGGACAAGGACCGCGGACGAGGATACGGCCAAGGAGACGGCCTGGGGGACGGGCCGGTCGATGCCCGCCGTGACGCCGGGGGTGAGCACCGGCACGCGGCGGCGGCAGCAGCAGCAGCAGCAGCGGCGGCATCGGCTCGCCATCCGGCACACGGACAGCGCAGGCCTGCGCACGGGATTCTGCGCCCCGCGGCGTGGCGGACGGCGCGCCGGTCTGCCCAGCGCGTGGCCCGCCCACGCCGTGCGGCCGGCCCGCGGGATGTCCGGCGCTGGCCATCGGGTGGGCCTCGGGTGGCCCGGCAGGAACCGGCGCGACGAAGAAAGGCGATACGGCATGCCACACCCGGCTTCAGCCCGGAACGGGCGGCAGCACCTGGACCGGCCCGGCCACGAAATCGGGGCGCGCCGGGGTCCAGACCCAGCGCTGCCAGCGGGCGGTACGCCCGGCCGAAGGGCCGCCCGTCGGCGCATCGGCCGCGCCCAGGCTGAGCAGCAGCACGCTGTTGGGCACGCCGGCCCGGCGCCGCCAGGACGTGGCGCTGGCACACAGCACCTGGCGGGCCACGCCGGCCGGCACCGGCGGCACACCCGCCGCCGCCGCCGCCGCCGCTCCCGCCCCCGCCCCCGCCGACGCCGACGCCAGGCCCGGGTCCGGCTCCCGGTCCGGCTCCGTCAGCCCGACCACCGCACTGACATGGCTGTGGCCGGAGAGCACCAGATCCGCGCCTGCGGCCGCCCAGGCGGTCCAGGCCGCTTCGGCGCACAGCGCGCGGTCATCGGCCGGCGCCAGAGCGCCCGGCTGCAGCGGATGGTGGGTGGCCACCAGGCGCCAGGCGGCCGGCGTCGCCTGCAGGACACGCGTCACCATGCGCCGCTGGGCACCGCTGACCGCGCCGCGGGCCTGCAGCCACGCACGGCAGGTGTCGACCGCACACAGCTGCAGCGCGGGGCGGCCCGGCAGGCGGATGTGCAGCGCCAGCACGCCGGCCGCGGCCGGCGCCTGCCAGGGACCCGCCACGGAACCCAACGTCATCGATGAGGCGCCGACGGGGCCCCCGGGAGCCGCGTCGATCCAGCGGCCCGACGGCGCCGGACCGGCCGGATGAGGCGTCTCGTGCGGGCGGGCGGCCAGTGCGCGCAACAGCGCCTGCCAGCGGCCACGGCCACCCCTCCAGCGGTGCCAGGGCTGCCACAGCGGCGGCAGATCGTGGTTGCCGGGCAGCAGCACGCGCACCGGCGCCTGCAGCCCCTGCAACAGCAGGGCGACCCGGCCGAACTGCCCGGGCCGCGCCCGCTGGGTGAGATCACCGGTGCACAGCAGAACGTCCGGGCGCAGCTCACGCACCAGGGCCTGCAGCGCCTCGACGGCGCGCGGCTCCTCCGCCCCGATGTGCAGGTCCGAGAACTGCAGCAGGCGCAGCGGCTCGCTCACGCGGAAGGCGCCGCGGTGTCGGGGCGTGGCGGATCGCCAGGCACGACGGGCGCGGCGATCAGGTACAGCGGCCGGGCGGCGAGGCCGAAGCGCAAGGGCAGCGTCATCAGCTGCCGCTCCCCGTCGAAGGCCACGACGATGGGCCGCCGGCTGCTGCCGACCTCGTCGAGCTCGACCGCCTCGCACACGCGGGTCTGCACGGCCGGATCGGCATCCAGCTGCCGCAGCAGCGCGCGGCCCAGCAGGCGCACCGTCTCCCAGCGCGATTGCGCGGCCAGCGTCACCACGCCGAGATGCCCACGGTCCAGCGCCTCGGCCCCGGGCAGGCCGAGCTGGCTGAACTGCAGGCCGCTGGCGCCGACGAAGAAGGTCGACACCGCCACCTCCTGCCGGGTCTGGCGGCCATCGGCCAGATGCAGGCGCAGCCGGTGATGGCGCAGGCGGCCGGGCCGCATCAACGTGGCCACCGCCGCGGCGAGCGCCACCAGACGATGCCGGCCCCAGCGCCGCGTGACCCGCTCGCGCTCGGCCAGCAGACGGGGATAGAGGCCGACGCTGGCATTGACCAGGAACACGCGGCCGTTGACCTCGGCCACCGGCAGGCGGCGCACCGCGCCCTCGCGCAGCGCCTGCAGCAGCGCGGCCATGGCCTGCTCCGGGTCCTGGGACAGGCCCTGGTCACGGGCGAAGAAATTGAACGTGCCGCGGGGCAGCAGGCCGAAGGCCAGGCCCTCGGCCACCGCGCGCTGGGCCACGGCGTTGGCCGTGCCATCGCCGCCGAGGGCCAAGAGCACGCCGCCATCGGCACGCGCGCACCATGCGGCCTGCCGCACCACGCCCTCGACATCGGCCCCCGGCTGCAAGGGATGCAACCGCAGGACATGGCTGCTGCACAGCGGGTGGGCGCGCAGGCGCTCGACCTCCTGCAGCCCCTGCGATCCGGAGCCCGCATTGGCCACCACGTGCAGCGGCGTGTGCGCGTCCAGGCGCGAGACCAGTGCCGGCGCCGGCGCCGGCACGCCCGCGGCAGGGCCGCTGCGCTCACCGGCACCGGCACCGGACAGGACCGGCGCGGGCCGGTCATCGGCCTGCGGTGGACCGGCCGTGCGCAGGACGGCGACGCGTGGAACGCAGCGGGCGGTGGACATGGACGACGGCTCCGGCAAGGCACGCGAAACGAGGAGACAGGGAGACGGGGAGACAGGGAAGCAGGGACAGACCACGGGCGATGGACATGCCTGACGTCGATCTTCCACGGCCTCGGCCTCCGCGGCCATCGTCCGGCGGCTCGGCCTGTTGAAGGAACCGTCCTACAGGCCGGCTTCCTACAACCGGAGGCGTCCATCACCGACATCCGGTGCGTGATGCCGGCGCGAGGATGGGCCGCGCCGTCGCAGGACGGCCCCATCCCGCATCCCCCCGTCACCGCCTGCCGTCACCCCCGAGGAGTACCGCACCATGATCAAGTGGGCCATCGTCTTCGCCATCCTGTCGCTGGTCTTCGGCGGCCTGGGGCTCAGCGGTCTGGCGGCCGGATCGGCCACGGTGGCCAAGGTGCTGCTGGTCCTGGCCGTCATCGGCCTGGTGCTGATGGTGGGCCTGGCCGTGGCCGGCTGGAAGGCCTTGCGCCGCTGATGCACGGCCACGTCGGGCCATTGCAGGCCATGGCCACGACCTGAACCCCCGCCATCCTCCAGCCCTCAGCCCGCCACCTGGATGCGAATCGACCGACCGAGGCCACGCACGGGCGCGGCATGGCTGTGGCTGGCCCTGCCGGTCGTGCTGCCCTGGCTGACGGCCTGCGCGGCACTGCCGGGCACACCCCGCGCCGTGCTGCCGGTGCCCGGCAGCGACGCCCGGCCGGCGCCGGCCGCGCTGGCCGCGGGGCTGCGGGCCCATGACGCCCGCGGGCCGCTGACCCGCCCGCGCCGCCAGGCCCTGATCGAACGCCTGGGCCGCGAAGGCGATGCCTCGCTGCTCAACCGCCATCTGGCGGCGATGGCGGCGCTGGACGCCCGCGACGGCCTGCAGCTGATCGCCGGCAACCAGGCCCGCCTGCTGATCGACGGCCCCGCGGCCTTCGCCGCGATGGAGCAGGCCATCGCATCGGCACGCCACAGCGTGTGGCTGGAGAGCTACATCATCGAGGATGGCGCGCTGGCCCAGCGCCTGGCCGCGCTGCTGCAGCGCAAGCGCGCGCACGGCGTGACGGTGCGGGTGATCTACGACGCCGTGGGCTCCTTCGGCACCGACGAGGCCTATTTCGAGGGCCTGCACGCGGCCGGCGTGGCCACCTGCATGTTCAACCCGCTGAACCCGCTGCGGCGGGGCCGCTACGGCGACATCACCGAGCGGGACCATCGCAAGATCCTCGTCGTCGATGACCGCGTGGCCTTCACCGGGGGCATCAACATCAGCGGCGTCTACGCGTCCGGCTCCTTCGGCCGCACGCGGCGCCTGAGCGTCGAGGAGGCCGGCTGGCGCGACACCCAGATCCGCATCGAAGGGCCGGCCGCCCGCGTGCTGGGCCGCCTGGTGCGCGAGACCTGGCAGCAGCAGCGCTGCCAGGACGAGGCACCGGGCGGCGCCATCACGGCGCCGCTGGCCGCAGCCGGCACCGATGCGCCGGCGCCGGCTCCCGCGGACAACGCCGGCGACGATGTGCTGCGCATCGTGCCGGCCCGTCCGGCCGACGGCGAGAACCCGATCCATGACCTGCTGCTGCTGGCCATCGACACCGCGCGCCGCAGCGTGCACCTGACGATGGCCTACTTCGCGCCGGGCCGCGAGATGGTCGAGGCGCTGAGCGACGCCGCCCGCCGCGGCGTGGACGTGCAACTGATCCTGCCGTCGCACAGCGATTTCCCGCCCGTGCTGGCCGCTGGGCGCCACCACTACGACACGCTGCTGGACGCCGGCGTGCGCATCCACGAGCTGCAGTCGGCCGTGCTGCACGCCAAGACCGCGGTGATCGACGGCGTCGTCTCCACCGTCGGCTCCAGCAACATGGACTGGCGCAGCTTCACCGCCAACCAGGAGGTCAACGCGGTGGTGCTGGGCCAGGACTTCGGCGATGCGATGACCCGCATGTTCGAGGCCGACCGGCAGCGCTCGCAGGAGATCACCGTCGAGGCCTGGCGCCAGCGTCCGCTCGGACAGCGCCTGCGGCAGTGGCTGGCCGTGCAGTTCGAGCGTTGGTGGTGACGGTGCACGGCCCGCGCACACCGCCCCACGGGTGCCTGTCCTACACGTCGGAACAGAGGCGGCCGACCCGCCGGCCCGCGGCACGGGCCTAGAGTCGATCGTGGTGATCCCCTGGAGACAGGGGCCGCCGACCAGCCCCCCGTCATGCATCCATCCTGAGGAGAGTCTTCCATGCGTCCCACCGCCCTGTCGCACGCCGTGTCCCGTCCCCTGATCGCCGCCGTCATGGCCGTGTCGGCGCTGGTGGTGCTGCCCGGCTGCGCGGTCTCTCGCGGCCAGTCCAGCGTCGGCCAGTACGTCGACGACGCGACCATCAGCACCCAGATCAAGTCCCGCTTCGTCGCCGACAAGAAGGTCGATGCGGTGGCGATCAAGGTCGAGACCCTCAACGGCGAGGTCATGCTGACCGGCTTCGCCAAGAACGGCGAGGAGCGCCTGGAGGCTGAACGCATCGCCCGCGGCGTCAATGGCGTCAAGACCGTGCGCAACGACATCGTCGTGCGCAGCTGACGATGGCGGCCGATCACCCGCCCCGCCCTCGCCGTGGGCGTGCGGTGGCCCGGGTGGGCGGCGTCGCGCTGCTGCTGCTGGCGGGCGCCGTGGTCTGGAGCGAACACGCCGGCTGGCCCTGGCTGGCCGCACCGGCCGAACGGGCGCTGTCATCCGCCCTGCAGCGCGAGATCCGCCTGAGCGATCCCGCTCAGGCCACGGGCTTCGACGGCCGGCCCGACGTGGCCCTGCACCTGTGGCGCGGCATCCGCCTGCAGGCCCGGCGCCTGAGCATCGCCAACGCCGGCTGGGCGCCCGCCGACAGCGGCCCGCTGGTCGAGGCGCGGGACCTGGTGGTGCGGGCGCACTGGCGAGACCTGCTCGCCTGGCGGCCGGGCCGGGCGCTGGTGCTGGAGCAGGTCGAGGCCGGTGGCCTGACGCTCGACCTCAGGCGTCGCGTGCGGCCCGCGGTCCGATCCGGAGATGGCTCTGAAGCCGGGGCCGAAGCCAACTGGCAGCTCGGCCCCGAACACGCCGCCGATGCCCCGGCCCGGCCGGCGCCGGTGGCGGGTGTGCAGGTCAGGCGCCTGGCGGTGGGCGACGGCACCCTCACCGTCGACGATGCGCTGCTGGCCCTCGGCCTGCGCGGACACTTCGGCCTGCAGGCGGCCGGCGAGCTGCACGCCGATCTGGCCGGGCGCTACCAGGGCCAGGCGCTGGCGATGACGCTGCGCACCGGCAGCACACGCCCCTGGTGGGACACGGCGCAGCAGGGCCAGCCGGTGAGCCTGCAGCTGGACGCGCGCACCGGCCGGGCCCGGCTGGACTTCGACGGCCGCGTGCTGGGCGGCCCGGCCGTGCTCGGCCTGCAAGGCCGCTACCGTGTCGAGGGCAGCTCGCTGGCGGCCATCGGGCAGCCGCTGGGCGTGGTGCTGCCGACCACCGGCGCCGTGCGTCTGGACGGCGATCTGGACCGCGCCGGCACCCGCTGGCACACCGTGGTGCGCGAGGCACGGATCGGACAGAGCCGGCTCGCGGCCGATCTGCTGTTCGAGCAGGCCGGCGGCACCGCGACACCGCAGCGCCCCCGGCTGAGCGGCACCGTGCAGGCCGAGCGTTTGCTGCTGGCCGACCTGGGCCCGGCCATCGGCCGTGCACCGCCGCGGCCCGAGCAGGACCCGCGGGCGACGGCAGGAGCGGAGCCGGCCGCCGCGCCCACCGGCCGCCGCCTGCTGCCCGGGCGCCGGCTCGACATCCCCGCCCTGCGCCGGATGGATGCCGATGTGCGTCTGGACGTGCGCACGCTGGACACCGGCACACCGCGCCTGCGGCAGATCCAGCCGCTGCGCGGCCGGCTGAGCCTGACGGCCGGTGTGCTGGCCCTGCGCGACATCGACGCCCGGGCCGCCGAGGGACGCCTGCAGGGTGAGCTGGGCCTGGACGGCCGCGGCGACAGCCCGGCCTGGCACGCCCGGCTGACCTTGCAGGGCCTGCAGCTGGCGCAGTGGATCCGCCCGCTGCAGCGCGCCGACGGCCCGCCGTGGGCCAGCGGACGCCTGGACGCCGGCCTGACCCTGAACGGACGCGGCCATTCGGTGGCCACCGTACTGGGTGCGGCGGACGGTCAGGCGACGCTGGCCTGGCGCGACGGGCAGATCGCCCACCTGGCGGTCGAGGCCGCGGGCCTGGATCTGGCACAAGGCCTGGGCGTGGCGCTGTTCCGGCCCGACCGGATGCTGGACGTGCGCTGCGGCATCGCCCGCCTGACGGTGCGCGACGGCGTGTTCACGCCCGCGCCGCTGCTGATCGAGACCCGCGACACCCGGCTGCAGCTGACCGGCCGCGGCAGCCTGAAGGACGAGTCCCTGGCGCTGACCCTCGTCGCACGGCCCCACGATGCCAGCCCGCTGGCGCTGCGCAGCCCGATCCACGTGCGCGGGCCCTTCAGTGCGCCGACGGTGCACATCGAGCGCGGCCCCGTGGCCGCCCGCCTGCTGGCGGCCGCGGCGGCGGCGGTGGCCGTGGCGCCGGTGGCCGCCCTGCTGCCGCTGATCGACCTGCCCGCGGCCGCACCGCCGTTGCCGACCGACTGCGAGCGGGCCTCGCCGACGGGCGGCGCCGGCCGCGGCCTCACTGGATCAGGCCGTTCTTCAGCGCGTAGTAGGTGAGATCGCTGTTGGTCGACAGGTGCATCTTCTCCATCACCCGCGTGCGGTAGGTGGAGACCGTCTTGACGCTGAGGTTCATGCTGTCGGCCATCGCGGTGATCGTCTCGCCCTTGGCCAGGCGCAGGAAGACCTGGAACTCGCGCTCGGACAGCAGCTCGTGCGGCAGCTTCTCCGCGCTGCCCCCGAGGCCGTCGGCCAGCAGCTCGGCCACGGCCGGCGTGATGTACTTGCGACCGCGGTAGATGGTGCGCACGGCACGCACGATCTCCTCCGGATCGCACTCCTTGTTCAGGTAGCCGCTGGCGCCCTGCTTGAGGAGATGGGTCGCGTAGTGCGATTCGGGAAAGCCGCTGAGGATGAGGATGGGCAGATCGGGCTCGCGCGCCCGGATGGCGGCCAGGGCATCCACCCCGCTCTGGTCGGGCATCGACAGGTCCATGATCATCACGTCCAGGTCGCCGGCGCGCACCAGATCCAGCGCCTCACGGCCGTTGGCCGCCTCGCCGGTCACGCGGAAGTCGACCTGCTCCGACAGGTACTGACGCAGACCGGCCCGCACGATGCTGTGGTCGTCGACGATGGCGATGCGGATCATGGCGGGACTCCTGGGATGGGCTGTTGGACGAGGCGTTATCGTGCCAGTGTAGGCAGACCCGCGGCCGCCCGGCGGGCGTGCGGCCGGCCGCGCGCCGCCGATCCGGCCCGGCCAGGCCCCACCGACCACCGGCGCCTCCTCGGTCGGACGGTCCGGAACACCGGCTGGCCCGCCGGGCATGCAGGACCATTCCTACAAACGAAACCGGCCTGCGCCGCCCCGCATGACCGCACGCCCCGGCCCGTCCGGCCCGAAGGGGCCCGCCGCGGCACCTCCCTGTAGGACAGGACCGACGGCGCACGCCGCGCACGGCCGACAAGGCCGTGCGCCGTCCACCGGCCCCGTCGTCCAGTGCCGCGGCCTACAGTGGATTCCATCGCGAGACGACACCCGCCGTGCACCGCGACAGCCCGACGGCCGGGTCTCCCGGGTCGTCCGACACACCACCTCCGGAGCCCGCCATGCTGCATTACGCCGTCATCTTCTTCGTCATCGCGCTGATCGCCGCGCTGTTCGGCTTCGGCGGCATCGCCGCCGGTGCCGCCGGCATCGCCAAGATCCTCTTCCTGGTCTTCCTGGTCATGGCCGTGGTCAGCTTCGTGGTGAGCCTGATCAAGAAGACCTGATGTCCGTGGCGCCCGCGTCGTCATTTTCTCCCAACCCCCAGCCTCAGGAGCCTGACATGAACGAGATCCATCCCCGCACCATCGCCGAGACCGTCGACGGCATGGCGCCGAAGGCCGACCGCATGGCCGCCAACATGGCGGCCAAGGCCGAGGGCGCGATCGATGCCGCCAAGGGCGCGGCCGACGATGCGCTGGACAGCCTGAAGTCCCAGGTGGGCGACCTGCGCAGGAACGTGCCCGACAACCTGGCCCGCGCCGCCAGCCAGGTCGACGAGCTGATCAAGCGCGGCATGGACAAGGCCCGCGACACCCAGGCGGCGGTGCGCGAGCGCGCCAGCCAGGCCGGCGAGCAGACGCGCGGCTACATCCGCGACGAGCCGATGAAGTCGGTGCTGATCGCCGCCGCGGCCGGTGCCACGCTGGCGGCCGTCATCTCCTGGCTGGGCCGCTCGCGGGGATCGAAGCCCTGAGGCCCTCCCCGCCACCCCGCCGCAAGCGATGCCCACCCGCTGAGCCCTGACCCGCCCGCCTGCCGACACCGACCATGATCCACCCCTTGTTCCGACTGTTGGCCTCCGAGCCCGGCAAGCTGGTGGAGCATGCCGGCGCCTATGCCGAGCTGGCGCGTGCGGAGACGGCCGGCAATGTGCGCGGCGTGGGCCGCCGTCTGGCCTGCCTGGCGGCGGCCGTGCTGCTGGGCGGCACGGCCGTCGGCCTGGCGGGCATGGCGGTGCTGCTGGCCGCCACCATCCCGCTGCAGCAGATGCCGCTGCCGGCCGCCCTGTGGCTGGTGCCGGCCGTGCCGGCGCTGGCCGCCGTGCTGTGCGCCTGGGTGGCCCGCCGCCCGATGCCCGGGCGTTGGCTGCCGACGGTGCGGGCGCAGTGGCAGGCCGATCTGGCCTTGCTGCGGCAACTGGAACGCCAGCCATGAGCCCGCCTCGGACCGGCCAGCCGCTCGAGGCCTCTACACCGCCCCGCCCCCTCTGGTGTGCCGGCCTGCCCGGCATCGACCCCCAGCGCCACTACGACGACGCCATGCGCGCGGCCCTGCTGCGCCTGCACGCCAGCCGGCTGCAGCTGGTGGCCGTGCTGCTGCCCGAGCCGGCCGCCGCCCGTCCGCAGGGCCGTGCCGCGCTGAAGCCGGCCGCCTGGTGGCGCTGGCTGCGCGCGCAGCTGCGCCGCTCGGCCCTGACGTCCGTGGTGAGCGACAGCCTGCGGCACCTGTGGCGCCACCACCCGTGGCGGCCCGCCGCCGACACCCTGCACGACACGCTGGCACCGGCCGTGCGCCAGCATCCGTGGGTGGCCGTCGCGCTGTCGGCCGGCCTGGGCGCGGCCGTGGTGGCCGCCCGCCCCTGGCAATGGCCGGTCCTGGCCCCGCATCTGGCCGCGGCCCCGCGCCAGGCCGGACACTGGGCGCTGCAGGAGCTGGGCCAGCGCCTGGCACCGTTGAACGGCCTGCAGGGCTGGGTGCTGACCGCCGTCGGCAGCGGCCTGGCCCGCCAGGTGGCGGCCGCCGTCCTGTCCTCCGGGCCGCCGGCCGACGACGCCCGCGGCGATGGCCGCCCGCAGATGCAGGCACGGCAGACCGACACCGACACCGACACCGACACCAACGCCAACGCCGACACCAAAGCCGCCCCCCTCGCCGGCGGTGTCGACCCGGCCGGCCGCACGGGCCCGACAGCGCCCCGCCATGGCTGAGACCGCAGCACCGGACGCGGTGCGCGCAGGCCGTCCGCCCGGGTCGCGGCACCGTCACCGAAACCTGCGAACATCGTCGCTGCCCGACGTCGGGCCGCACACGCCATGATCCGTACCGATCGCCCTTCCGCCGCCACCCGACCGGCGTGCCCCGGCACCCAGCATGCCCGGCACATCCGGCGCGCCCGCACGCACGCGTGGCAGGCCGCCACCGTGACGGCCACCGTCACCGGCACGCTGTGGCTGGCCGGCTGCAGCACCGCCGGCCCGGCCCACGACCGCCACGATGCACGGCTCTACCGCCTGCCACCCCAGGCCGTCCAGCCCTTGCCCAGCCTGCCGCAGGCCGAGGACGACCCGCTGGCCCGCCCGGCCTGGCGTCTGCAGCGGCCCCTGGGCTGGCCCGCCCATCTGGACGACGAACGCCTGCTGCTGCCGCGCCCCCAGGGCCAGTGGCCGGTGCCGCAGAACGACCGTTGGGCCGAGCCGCTGCGCGCCGCGGTCGAACGGCTGTTGCTGGCCGATCTGCAGGACCTGCGTGGCCCCGGTCGCGTCGACAGCGCGGCCTTGCCCGTGGCCGGCAGCGGGCGCCGCCTGCCGCTGCAGATCCAGGTGCTGGAGATGGACACCGCGCCCGACCGCCGCAGCCTGCGCCTGAGCGCGCGCTGGCGCCTGGGCCCGAGCAACGAGGGCACGATCATCGAATGCAGCCGCGCGCTGCAGGTGCCCGTCAGCGCGCCGACCCCCGAGGCCGTCGTGCTGGCCCATCGCGCCGCCATCGACCGCCTGGCCTGGGCCGTGGCCGCCACCCGGGCACGCGGCTGCCCGGACCTGGGAACGGCCGGGGTTTGAGCCCTCGAACCGGGCGGCGCGGCGACGACGCGCGGCGGCGCCTCAGTCGTTGAAGCTGCGCGGCAGCAGCAGCTCGAAGCGCGTGCCCTCACGGGGATGGCAGCGGCCGACCAGCGAGCCCCCCAGGCTGCGCACCAGGCGTTCGACCGCCTGCAGCCCCACGCCGAGCTGGGGCAGGGCCAGGCCATCGACGGCCACCCCGCTGCCGAACAGATGCTCGCGCGCGGTCTCGCCGGGCAGGCCGTCGACCAGCAGCGTCAGGCCGAGGCTGCGCCGGCCGCTGCCGTCGAGCATGAGGAGCAGCGGCTGCTCGTCGGCCAGCGCGGCCGCGGGCAGCAGCAGCGCGTCCAGGGCCGCCTCCAGGCGGGCGCGGTCGGCCTCCAGCGCCAGATCACCACTGCGCTCGATCTGCCAGCCGCCCGCCAGACCGCCGCGCGCATGCAGCGCCTGCAGCCGGGCCTCCAGCAGCGTGTCCAGCGCCAGGCGCTCCGGGCTCAGGGCGATGCCCGGCTCGGGCAGGTGGGACAGGGCCACCAGATGGTCCAGCTGGCGGGCCAGCAGGCCGGCGGCCGACTTGATGCGCGCGCCGGCCCGCTGGGCCGCCGGCACCTCGGCCATGCGCTGCAGCAGTTCGGCATTCATCGACAGGGCGGCGATCGGGGCCTTCAGGTCATGCGTCAGCGTCGACAGCATCAGGCCGTTGAGACGGCTCATGCGCTGCAGCTGCAGCATGCGCTGGGCCAGCTCGCGCCGCTGCCGGTCCAGCGCCAGGAACACCTGCACCTTCGAGCGCAGCACCTGCGGATCCAGCGGCTTGAACAGGAAGTCCACCGCGCCCGCCTCGTAGCCACGGAAGCTGCGCCGGTCCTGGTCGGAGCCGGCGGTCAGGAACATGATCGGGATGTGGCGGGTGCGCTGCGCCCCGCGCATCAGCTCGGCCAGCGAGAAACCGTCGATCTGCGGCATCTGCACGTCCAGCAGCGCCAGCGCCACGTCCTCGTGCGCCAGCAGCAGCTCCAGCGCCTGCTCACCGCTGCCGGCCTCCAGCACCTCCACGTCCAGCGGGTCGAGCAGGGCCCGCAGCGCGAGCCGGTTCTGCGCCAGATCGTCGACCAGCAGCACGCGCGGCCGCGGCAGGCTCAGGGCCAGGGCATCCGGCAGTGCCGGGCCGCTCGACGACGGGGTGCGGACCGATGGCGAGGACAGCGAATTCATGCGCAGGACTCCAGGCTGCAGGCGCGGCGGTACAAGCGCGCCGCGGGATCGGGATCGGCCAGAACGCGGAAACGGCCTTCGTGGCGGCCGAAGCGCAGGCTCTCGCGGTGGCCGAGGCCGAGAAAGCCGCCATGCACCAGCGCATCGGCGAACAGGCCCGTCGCACGGTCCTGCAGCGGCCGGTCGAAATAGATCATGACGTTGCGGCAGGAGACGGCCTGCACCTCCGAGAACACCGCGTCGGTGGCCAGGCTGTGCTCGGCGAACACCACGCTGCCGGCCAGCGCGGCATCGAACTCCAGCGCCTCGCCGACGATGGCGTAGTGGGCGCTGAGGGCCGCCGTGCCACCGGCGGCGTGGTACTGGCCGGTGTAGTGCGGCAGCCGCTCCAGCGGATAACGGCGCGCCTGAGCCCGCTCCAGCGCCGAGCCGCAGATGTCGGTGGCATAGATCAGCGTGCGGTCGAGCAGGCCGGCCTCCCGCAACAGGATGGCCAGCGACCACACCTCCTCGCCATGGCCACAGCCCGCCACCCACAGCTTGGCCGACGGGAAGGTGGCCAGCCAGGGCAGCAGCTCGCGGCGCAGGGCGCGGTAGTAGGCCGGATCGCGGAACAGGTCGCTCACCTGCACCGTCATCACCGGCATCAGGCGCTCGAAGGTGCCCGGCACCCGCAGCAGGTCCTGGCACAGCGCGTCCAGATCGGCGCAGTCCAGCGCGAGGCAGGCCTGCCGTGCCCGCCGCAGCAGCGAGCCCCGCGCATAACCGCGGAAGTCGACATGACGGTGCTGCAGCAGCAGGTGGATCAGGCGATCGAGGGCCGCGGCTTCGGTGTGGCCGGCGTCGGCGTCGAGGCCGGAAGGAGGGCCGGACACCATCGTCTGCGCCTCAGTTCGACAGCCAGACACGGCACAGCGAGATCAGCCGCTCGACATCCACCGGCTTGGACAGGTAGTCGTTGGCGCCGGCCTCCAGCGCCTGGGCCCGGTCGTCGGCCATCGCCTTGGCCGTCAGCGCGATCAGCGGCAGGCGCTCCATGCCGGGGCGCTGGCGGATCGCGCGCATCGCGCTCAGGCCGTCCATCTCCGGCATCATCAGGTCCATCAGCACCAGGTCGGGCAGCGGGTCCACCGCCAGGCGCTGCAAGGCCTGGCGGCCATCGCGTGCCACGTCCAGCACCACGCCCAGCGGCTCCAGCACGCTGGTCATCGCGAAGATGTTGCGCACGTCGTCCTCGACCAGCAGCACCCGACGCCCGTCGAGCACCGCATCGCGCCGGCGCGCCTGCTGCAGCAGCTGCCGCTGGGCATCGGGCAGCTGCGATTCGTCGCGGTGCAGGAACAGCGTGACCTCGTCGAGCAGCCGCTCGGGCGAGCGCGCCCCCTTGACGATGATGCTGTGCGAATGGCGGCGCAGCCGGGCCTCGTCGTCGCGCGACAGCGCGCGGCCGGTGTAGACGATGACCGGCGGCGGCACGGCCTGGGCGTCCTCGGCACGCGCCTGGGCGGCGAGCCGCTCCAGCAGCTCGAAGCCGCTGGCATCGGGCAGGTTCAGATCGGTGACGATGCAGTCGGGCACCCGCACACGCACGGCCTGCAGCGCCTGGTCGACACGGGCGACCGAGCGCACCTCCACGCCGGGGGCCTCCAGCAGCAGCTCGATGGTGCGCCGCAGGCCGGGGTCGTCCTCGACCACCAGCACCTGACGGGGAGCGGGCGCGGCACGGGCCCGCATCTCGCGCAGCGCCTGCACCAGGGCCTCACGTCCGGCGGGCTTGACCAGGTGGCCGACCGCCCCCATCGCGCCGGCCTGCGGCTGACGCGGCGCGGCCGACAGGATGTGCACCGGCAGATGGCGGGTGCGCAGATCGCGCTTGAGCCGCTCCAGCACCGACAGCCCGGAGATGTCGGGCAGCCCCAGATCCAGCAGCACGCCCACCGGCGCGGCCTGCGCCACCTCGCGCAGCGCCGACTCGCCGGTGCCGCACAGCGTCCAGCCCAGGCCCTCGTCCTCGATCAGGGCGGCCAGGCCGAGGGCGAAGGCCGCGTCGTCCTCGACCACCAGCACCGCGGGCGCGCCCTGCGGCCCGCCGCGCAGGGGCTGTGCGCCCTGGCGGCTGGCATCACGGCCGGGGCCGGGCCAGCCGATGTCGGTACCGGCCGACGCATCGGCGCCGTCAGGGGCGGCCGGCCGATGCGGTGACCACGGGCCGCTCAGGTCAGCGTCCAGGTCGGTCGCCGGATCGTCGTGCGATGGCCGCGGCAGCGCCATCGCACGGGCCGGGCCCGGTGCGACCGGCATCGCGGACGGGGGCGCGGTCGGCTGGGGTGGATGAGGAGAAGGCGCAGCGGCCGCCGCCGCCGGCTCGGGCATCACCGCCGGCAGGCGGACGCTGAACGTGCTGCCGTGGCCGGGCACGCTGACCAGCGTCAGCTGGCCGCCCAGGCGCTGCACCAGCTCGCGCGAGATGGTCAGCCCCAGGCCGGTGCCGCCGAACTCCCGGCTGGTGCTGCCGTCGGCCTGGCGGAAGGCCTCGAAGATCAGCTGCTGCTGCTCGGGGGCGATGCCCATGCCGGTGTCGATGACGTCGAAGCACACCCCGCCCGCCGGGCCGGCGGCCACCCGCAAGCGGACCTGACCGCGCGCCGTGAACTTCAGCGCATTGGCCAGCAGGTTGCGGAGCACCTGCTGCAGGCGCAGGCCGTCGCTGACGACGGCCGCCGGCGCCTCGTCCTCGACATCGATCAGCAGGCGCAGGCCGCGCTGCTCGGCCTGCGGCTGGAACTGCCCGCGCAGGCGCTCCAGCAGCGGTGCCAGCGACACCGCCTCGGCCTGCAGATCGGCATGACCGGCCTCGATCCGCGACAGGTCCAGGATGTCGTTGATCAGCAGCAGCAGGTCGTTGTTGGCCTCGTGGATGGCCTGGGCCCAACGCCGTTCCTCGTCGCCCAGCCGGCCGTGTCGGTCATCGATCAGCAGACGCGAGAGGATCAGCGAGCTGTTGAGCGGCGTGCGCAGCTCATGCGACATGTTGGCCAGGAACTCCGACTTGTAGCGGCTGGCCGTGGCCAGCGCACGCGCCTGCTCGCGCAAGGCGGTGCGTTGGGCCATGAGCTCGATCTGGCGCTGCTCCAGCCGCGCCGCATGGGCGGCCAGCTCACCGTGCACGCGCTCCAGCTCGGCCTGCTGCTGCTCCAGCTCGGCCTGTGACAGGCGCAGCGCATCGCCCTGTGCGGCCAGCTCGTCGTTGCTGCGGCGCAGGGCCTCCTGCTGGCACCTCAGTTCCTCGGTCTGGCGCTGGGTTTCCTCCAGCAGGCGCTGGCGCTCCTCGCGCACCCGCGCTGCGCCGAGTGCGGGGCCCAGCAGGGCATCCAGGCGCGCGGCCAGGCGCTCGACGGTCGGGCGGTGCAGCTGCGGCCGCACGATGGCCAGCTCCAGCAGACCGATGGTGTGCCCGCCCTCGCGCAAGGGCAGCAGCAGCAGATGCGGGCTGCGGCTGCGGCCGAGTGCGCTGCGCAGGCTCAGGTGGCCTTCGGGTGCGGGGCTGATCAGGCGCATCCGGCCATCCTCCGCGCACTGGCCCAGCAGGCCGTCGCCGGCATGCACGTGGGGCGCCAGCTGCGCCCGCTCGGCCCCGTGGCTGGCCGCCAGCGCCCAGCCATCGGCCTGCCCGACATAGCTGGCGGCCGCCAGCGCATCGAGCCGCAGCGCCAGCGTCTGCAGCACCCGCTCCAGCAGCTGCAGCGCACCGGGGTTGTCGGCCGCCAGCGGCGCGAGCCGGGCCTCGGTCTCCTGCAGCCAGAGCTCGCGGGCCAGCACATCGCGCTGGCGCAGCACCTGGGTGACGACGACGCCCAGGCCGACGAACAGCAGCACGCCCAGCAGACGGTTGAGCTGGGCCAGCTCGGCCATGGCCGCGGCGCGCACCGGCCCCCACAGATAGCCGAGGGCGATCAGCAGCGCCGACAGCAGCACCGTCAGCCAGACGAAGCCGATCCGGCGCTGCCACAACGTGGCGACCAGCGGCGCCACGTAGAGCGCCCAGACGGCCACGCCCAGCGGCGTCATCACGTCGACGACCAGCAGCAGGCCCAGCGTGGCCAGCACGCCGCCCTGCACCCAACGGTCACGGGGATAGGCCAGCGATGCGGGTGTCAGGACACTCATGCAGGACGTCAGGCCGGTGGGCGGAGGGTGGCAGGGCAGGCTCGGTTCACGACCCATTCTGCGAGGCCCTCGGCGCCCGCTCCTGTAGGAAGGCACCGACATCCCTGTAGGACGACGGCGCGAGCCGGCCGGCCGGCTGGCTCAGCCCGGCCGCTGCAGCCGCACCTCGGTCAGCGCGCCGCGGTCCGTCCGCGCCAGCACCCAGCCGCTGTCGACCAGCAGCAGATCCAGGGCCTGGGCGTCGATCATCTGCGCCGACGGCAGCGCCGGCAGGGCCGCACCGTCGCCACCGCCCGCGCCGGCCAGCGGCTCCAGCCCCAGCTGCAGGCCGTCGGCCAGCAGACGCGGCCGCCACAGCCGGGGGCCGGGCGCCGTGTCCTGCAGATGCATCAACAGCCCCAGCAGCAGATAGGGCAGCCGCGCCGCCTCGACCTCGTCCAGGCGCAGGCCAGGGCCCGGATCGGCGGCCTCCAGTGGCTCGACGCGGTGACCGCCCATCGAGGCCGCCGTCTGCACCAGCCGCAGCGCCTGCGCGGCCAGCTCGGCCCAGGCCTGCGGACGGGCCGACGCCGCATCCCACTGCCGCAGGGCCGCGACCATGCGCACGGCCTCCCCCACCTGCACATCGGCCTCGCCGATGCGACGCTGCAGATCCGCCGCATCGCTGGCCGCATCGGCAGCCCGCCGCTTGAGCACGGCCAGCCCCATGCGCAGCACCGACAGCGGCCCCAGCACGTCATGGCGCTGGATCGGCAGCACGCGCAGCAGGATGCGGTGGCGCACGCCGTCGGCCGCCCAGGCGCGCCACCGGTCGTCGTCGCTGCTGCGGGTGGCGGATGGGCTCATGGTCAGGTCCTGCGGGGGTGGAGACGACGGGGCGAGGCGCATGCAGACGGGCGAACACAGGGGCGGCGGGCACGCCCGTCGGCCCAGGGGCGGACGAGCCTACCACCGCCGCCTGCGATGTCGATGCCGGCGCCGAGACCGAGGTCGAGACCGATGCCGAAGTCGACCCCGGCCAGCGCGCGGATCGCGCATCTTGTGCGCAGGCGGTGCCGCGGGCCTGTCAGCCCGGGGCGGGCCTGCCTGTCGGACCAGCCCTACAGCGCAGCGCCTGCGCGCGCCCGTCCGACAGGCCCACGCGGGCATCGCCGACAGCCGGCCGGCCGGCGCTGCAGTCTGATCAGCGCGGACCGGGACGGCCCGCCCCGCGTCACCCACCCCTTCCACTCCGACGAGCTCCCGGCACCGCCATGAGAACCTGGACCTGCCTGTGCGGCGCCACGCTGCACTTCCACAACCTGAACTGCCTGGCCTGCGGGCGCAGCATCGGCTACGACCCGCGGCGCGACCGGATGGTGAGCGGCGAGCCGTGTGCCGACCCCGCCGCACGGCCCGGGGCCGGCAGCGCCCTGCCCCCGGACGGGCCTGACGGCCTGCGGCCCTGCGCCCACCGCAGCGCCGCACCGGCCTGCAACTGGCTGATCGCGCCCCGCGACCAGGACGGCGACCCCGCCGGCCGCTGCCTGAGCTGTCGCCTGACCGGCCTGGCGCCCGACCAGCGCATCGACGGCCACGACAGGCGCTGGGCCCGGATCGAGCGCGCCAAGCGCCGTGTGCTGCGCACGCTGGAGCAGCTCGGACGCTCGCCGTGGGACGGCCCGGCCACCGCGGACAGCCGCGTCGCGGCCCCGCCGCTGTGCTTCCACCTGCTGGCCGGCACACCGCAGCAGGCGGTGCTCACCGGCCATGCCGACGGCCTGGTGACGCTGAACATCGCCGAGACCGATGACGTCGAACGTGAGCGGCGCCGCGTCGCCTTCGATGAACCGTGGCGCACGCTGCAGGGCCATCTGCGCCACGAGCTCAGCCACTGGCTGCAATGGCGCGACCTGGCACCCGATGCCCACGCCACCGCCGTGATCCGCCACCACTTCGGCGACGAGCGCGACGACTACGCCCAGGCCCTGCAGCACCACCACACCCACGGCGCCCCTGCCGACTGGGCCGGACGCCACATCAGCCCCTATGCCGCCAGCCACCCCTGGGAGGACTGGGCCGAGACCTGCGCGCACTACCTGCTCATCCGGGACACCCTGGAGACCGCCGGACACTGGGGTCTGCGCATGGACGACGCCGGCACCGAGCGCGATTTCCGCCGCCGGCCCGACGAGGCGCCGGACGCCCCGCGCGGCGCCGGCAGCCCGGATTTCCAGGCCCTGCTGGTCGAACGCTGGATGCCGCTGGCCCGCCTGGTCAACGCGCTGGACCGCTCGGTGGGCCTGCGCGATCCCTACCCGTTCACGCTGTCCGATACCGTGCTGGAGAAGCTCAGCGTGGTGCATGCGCTGGTGGACCGCGGCGCCCCTCGGTCCGAGCCGTGGTGAGCAGGCCGGTCGCCCACGAAAAAGCGGGCGTGATGCCGCTGCATCACGCCCGTCAAGCAGCCAGCCGGGGACACCAGGACAGGGCTGGATGCACAGGAGCCGGGGGGACGGATCGCCGCTGCGGCGACCCGCAGGTCCGTGGTTGCGATCAGTAGGTGGTGCGCCAGCCGATGGTGCGGGTGTTGAGGGACTCGCGGCCATGGCCCTCGACCGGCACCATGTAGCGGTCGTAGCTGACGACGATCTGCGAGCGCTCGCCCAGGTCGAAGGCGACGCCGACGCCGCCGCTCAGGCCCAGTCCTGTCTCGCGGCCCGACGGCAGGGTGGACAGCGCCGAGGTGTCGGCCTTGCTGGTGGCCAGGACCGCGCCCAGCTTGACGTAGGGCGTGATGCGGTCGAAGGGCAGCTTGCCGACGGCCGACCAGCTCAGGCCATCCACGGTGGTGTCGCCGCCGCCGCGCTGGAACTGGCCCAGGCGGCCGATGCCCAGCTCGGTGGCGAAGTGGCGGTCGACGTTCTGGCCGAACTGCAGTTGCAGTGCGTGGCCCGACGCGTCGTTGGGGAAGGCCGGATCACGGGAGGTGGACAGACCGGATCCGCCGTAGCTCAGACCCCAGTAGCGGCCGTTCACGCCATCGTAGGCCTGGGCCGTGCCCAGGGCCCCCGCCAGGCCCAGGCCGGCCAGCAGGACACGCAGCGAACGCGAGGAGAAGGTCGTGGTGTTCATCGAAGTGCCTTTCAAGACAACGGGTTTCGGTGGGATGAAGTCTGCGCCGGGGCCTGATTCCAGCGGGTAGGACGACCGGTCTTCCCGGAGGTGGGATGGATCGCCTTCGCCCGTAGGACAGTCCTGACGCTGAACATGAGGCGACGCGTCGCCTCAGCGCGGATGGACGATCAGGTCGACGCGACGGTTCAGCGCCTGGCTGATCGACGGGCGCAGCCCGGGATCGTCGGCCCGTTGACCGCCGGCCACCACCACGATGCGTTCGGCCGGGATGCCGCGGGCCACCATGTAGGCCCGCGCCGCCTCGGCACGGCGCAGGGAGAGCGCATCGTTGTGGGCCGCCGCACCGGTGCTGTCGGCATGGCCGACGACCTGCACGGTCCAGTCGGCCATGTCGGGCTGCTGCATCAGGTAGACGGCATCCTCGACCTGGGCCAGCATGCTGGCGCTCAGCTCATCGCTGCCGTGCGGGAAGATCAGCGAGGCCGACAGCGTCACGCCATAGGCCCGCGGCGTCGGATCGGGCCCGACGATCGGGATGGCCGGATCCGGTTGCGCGTCGATGCGCATCGGCCGGCCGTCGATCAGGCTGTCCAGCAAGGCCAGATCCTGTTGCACGACGGCGGGCGGCTCGGCATGGACGCCGTGGGCTTCAGGCGTCGGGCTCTGGGCCCGTGCGGCACCGGTCGTCAGCAGGGCGGCGGCGGACAGGGCCAGCGCAGCGCCACGCCAGGATCGGTGCGCGAGGCCGGTGCGGCCGCGGAGGGCGGCAGGGGCGGTGGCAGAGGTGGTGGCGGTGGCTTCTCGGCGGCAGGAAACGAGGGTCTCGGACATGACGGACTCCATGAGGTGATGCGACAGGACCTGCCGCGGCGGATGACCTCATGTTGCGCGGCAGCGGCGCGCCTGCCCATCGTCACAGCCCGCGTCAGGCTGTAGGACAGCGGGCCACCGGACGCATCAACCAGACCAGGGCCAGCATGCCGAGGGCCAGCAGCCAGCCGGCCACCACGTCACTCGGATGGTGCAGCTGCAGCAGCGGGCGCGTCAGGCCCGTGGACAGCCCCAGCACCAGCCACGCGATGGCCACGCTGCGGCGCCATGGACGCAGACGGCCGCGTCCGGTGGCCGCCTCCGGGCCCTGGTCCCGGCCGGCCAGGCTCACCGTCAGCAGCGCGAACAGACCGTACAGGAACAGCCCGCCGGCCGCGTGCCCACTCGGGAAGCTGGCGCCCGAGACCAGGACCCAACCATCGTCCTGATGGGCCGGCCGTGGACGGTCCACCCAGGCCTTGCACAGGCGGATCAGCCCGCCATGCACCGCCGCGGCCAGCGGCAGGCGCCAGGCCCAGCCCCGCGCGCCGATGCGCCACAGCAGCACGGCCGCGGCGCAGCACACCAGCGTCATCACCGGGCCGTCCCCCGCACGCGAGACGATGGCCAGGGCGTGGCGCGGCCCTGGCTGCAGCAGCACGCTGTCCTGCAGGGCCTGGGCGAAGCGCGCATCGCCCTGTTCGATGCCTGTGGCGATCGCCGTGCCGATGCCGGTGGCGATCGTGGCCAGAGCCGACAGCCAGGGCCCGGCCACCGGGCCCGATGCCGGCCCGGGGCCCGGCGGCAGCGGATCCGCGCCGGTGCCGGCCGCCGCCAGACGCAGCGCCAGCCCGACCAGAACCAGCGTCGACCAGGCGGCCCACAGCACCGCCAGCGCCGGCCAGACGCGGCGCCGGGGCGGAACGATCCGCCGCGGACCGCAGGACCGCGCCACACCGCGGAACGCGCGGGACCGCACGCGGGAAAGATCAGAAGACCGGCCGAAGGACATGAGGGGAAAAAGCTGGAGGAGCGACGAGAAGAGCGACGACAGGATCGAGGCAGGATCGAGGGCGGAGGCGGCGAGCGAGGGGCGCGGACGAGGCCGCGCCGCAGCCGATGGATTCCATTGTGAGGCGCCGCCCGGTGATGCGCAGCCCCTGTAGGCCGCATCCCACGCCATGCCGCTGCGTTGTCCTGTCGCGGGATCGACGCGTCCACCGCAAGATGCGCTGACCGACCCGACCGGCGGCCGATGTCCGGCTCGCCGGCCGGTGTCGGGCATCACCCTCCGCGGCGCACGCCGCTCACGTCAAAGGACAGACCATGAACTCCGACCAGATCAAGGGCGAGCTGAAGCAGGTTGCCGGCAAGGTCCAGCAGAAGGCCGGCGAGCTGATCGACAGCCCCACGCAGATCAGCGAAGGCGTGAAGAAGCAGATCGAGGGCCGCGTGCAGAAGGCGGTCGGCGACGTCAAGGACGCCGTGAACAAGGCCAAGGACTGAGCCTGGCACCGGGCCGGGCCCCTCGTTTCGACTCAGTTCGACCCGGCCCAGCGCATCAGGCCGTGCAGCGGAGGCATCGCGCCGATCCGGCTGCCCGGCCCCGGGCCGTGGCAGACCCGGTCACGGCCCTGGTGCTTGGCCGCGTACAGCGCGGCGTCCGCGGCCTCCATCAGCGCGACCGGCCCCACCGGCTGCAGCGCATCGGCCAGCGTGGCCACCCCGACCGACACACTGACGCGGTCTCCCGCCCCCGGTGCCCCGTGGGCCAGGCGCAGGCCACGGATGCCGCGCAGCAGCCGATGGGCGACCACCCAGGCGCCGTCGGCACCGGTATCGGCCAGCAGCAGCGCGAACTCCTCGCCCCCGTGGCGGGCCGCGCAGTCGGTGGGCCGCTGGGCCAGCCGGCCGATGACCCGCGCGATCTCGCGCAGGCAGGCATCCCCCGCCGCGTGGCCGTGACTGTCGTTGTAACGCTTGAAATGGTCGACATCGACCAGCAGCAGCGACAAGGGCCGCTGCTGGCGACAGGCGCGCTGGCACTCGCGCTGCAGGGTCAGATCGAACAGGCGCCGGTTGGCCAGCCCCGTCAGCGCATCCGTCCGGGCGTCGTCCCGCCAGCGCACCGCCTGGCCGCCCAGGCGCAGCAGCGCGGCCAGCCGGGCCCGCAGCACCGCATCACAGGCATCCAGCGCCAGCGCCGCGCAGCAGCCCGCATGCAGCAGCGCGGTCTCGGTGGCGCCGTGGCCGTCCGGCTGGGTCAGCAGGGCGATCTGCGGCGGTGCCGCCTCGCCCAGCGCGGCCCGGCAGTCCTGCACGTGCTTCGCCGCACGGGCGCATTGGCGCGGATCGACCAGGTGCAGCAGCAGGTCGGTCTGCGCGCAGGCCATGACCTGGCGGGGCCAGTGGCGCACCACCACGTCGGCCAGGCCGTCGAGCAGCCGGCGCACCCGGGCCAGACGCCGCGCCGCCACGCCGTCACCCGCAGCGCCGGACAGGCCAGGGTCGTCCACCCCGGCGCCCACCGGGGTGCCGGTGGCCCCCGTGAGCGTGACCCGCGGCAGCACGGGCAGGGCCAGCGGAGGCGAAGCGGACTGGAGCATCGTCGGACCCGATCGGCAGGAAGGAAGGGGAGCGCGCACAGGGCGTGCGGCACGCGGCACGGCGTCCATCGTCGATGAGCGCGTCCAGGCAGGCTGCCAGAGCGTTGCGCTGCTGTCTGTCGGAAGACACGCCGTGTCGGTCCCCGCCTACGGACGAGCGCGCCGGCGGACGACAGGCCCGCGCCGTCATGCACCGCACGATGACGGGTATCCAGCCGCGATCCGGCTGGCCTTGCCACGGAGGTTCCCGCATGCATCCCCACCACCACACGATGCGCGAGCTGTTCGATCAGCTCGGCCTGTCCAGCAGCCCTCAGGAGCGACAGCGCTTCATCGAGGCCCACCGGCCCCTGCCACCCGGCCAGCGCCTGGCGGCCGCCCCGTTCTGGTCGGCCGCACAGGCCGAGTTCCTCCAGCAGTCGCAGGCCGAGGACAGCGACTGGACCATCCTGATCGACACCTTGAGCGTCCAGCTGCGACGCTCCGGCCGGGCCTAGGCCGCGGCCACCCGCGGGCGCGGCGGCTCGACCGTCGGCCGCCCGCCACCGGCACCGGCCGCAGGACCGGCCGCAGGACCGGCCGGCGGCGCCACCGTCGGCGCCGAGCCGGTGGCCAGGGTGGTCGTGAGCGTCCGCGCCGCTGCCGGCGGACCGGCCACGTTCAGCGTCTGGGTGGGAAACGCGAAGGCCGCGCCCAAGGGCGGCAGCTCGCGCAGCAGGCCCAGGTTGAGGGTCTGCTGCAGATCCATGTAGTCCATGTAGGACGGCGTGGTCACGTGGTAGACCACCTCGAAGTCCAGGCTGCTGGCCCCCAGCTCGACCAGATGGCAGCGGTCGAAGCGGGCCTTGCCGGCCGTCTCCACCAGCCGCCGGACGATGGCCGGGATGCCGGCCAGCACGTCGGCCGGCGTGTCGTAGGTGACGCCGAAGCGGAACGACACCCGCCGCTCGTCCATGCGCTTGAAGTTGCGGATGCGGCTCTTGAGCAGATCGGCGTTGGACATCACCAGCTCCTCGCCGCTGGTGGCCTGGATGCGGGTGGTCTTCAGGCCCACCTGGCGCACCGTGCCGCTCAGGCCGTCGACCTGGATGGCATCGCCGACCAGAAAGGGCTTGTCGATGGCGATCGACAGCGAGGCGAACAGGTCGCCCAGGATGTTCTGCACCGCCAGGGCCACCGCGATGCCGCCGATGCCCAGCGAGGCCACCAGCGCGGTGATGTTGAAGCCCAGGTTGTCCAGCAGCAGCAACAGCAGCAACGACCACATCAGGATGCGGGCGACGAACTCCACGATGGCGATGTGCGACTGCAGCCGCACGTCATCCTGCGCCGCGCGGGCCGCCTGGCGCTGCTGCAGCCAGGCCGACAGGCCGGCCTGCAGCCAGAGCCCGATCTGCAGCACCACGACGACGAGCAGCGCCGGATCGACCTGCGCGGCCAGACGCTCGGGCAAGGCGCCCTGGGCCGCCACCAGGCGCAGACCGACGGCCGCCGCACCCAGCGTCAGCGCCCAGCCACGGGTGGCGCGCACGGCCGCCAGCGCCACGTCGTGGAGCACCGTCGGGCCGTGCGCCGAGCGCCGTTGCAGACGGCCCAGGACCTGCTGTCGCACGACACGCAGGGCCAGCGCCAGCAAGACACCGGCCCCCAGGCCGGAACCCCAGGCCCAGGCCCAGGTGGGCCCCTGGGTGCGCAGCCATTGCGGCAGATCGTTCATCGTCCAGTCCATCGTGTGCTCCTTTGGCGCCGATGGTGCGGTGCGGGATGCAGGCGGTCTGTCAGGCCGGTCCGAAGGGCCTGTAGGACCGCGCCGTCATCGCCCGAAGCACCGCGCGCGGCACCGTGTGCGGCCGCATCGCGCGAGGCGCTCCGGCGTCGTCCTACAGCCTGCAGCGCGACGATCCGACGGTCCGCGGCCGGCACGCTGCCTACAGTGCATTCCATGCCTGCCGCGCCGCGAGAGCGGTCACCGCACACAGACCCGCACAGACCCGGCAACCCGCCGACACCCGGCCCCGCGCAGGTCCCATCCACTTCGCCGAGGACACCCGATGCTGACCAAGACCGCCCCTGCCCGCAAGCGCTCACCGGCACCTGACGAGGACGCTGCCGCACCGTCGCTGACGCTCGATGAAGCGGCCCTGGCCCGGGCCCGGGCCCGCGAGCAGCTGGACGACGGGGCCGTGACGCCCGGCTTCGGCCCCTGGCGTGACGACATCGTGCGGCTGCTCAACGGCGCGCTGGCCACCGAGCTGGTGTGCGTGCTGCGCTACAAGCGCCACCACTTCACCGCGCACGGTCTGGCCTCGCCGGCCATCGCCGACGAGTTCATGGTGCACGCCGGAGAGGAAGCCGGCCATGCCGACCGTCTGGCCGAACGCATCGTGCAACTGGGCGGAGAGCCCGACTTCTGTCCGTCCACGCTGGTCGAGCGCAGCCATGCCGACTACGACGACTCGGCCGACCTCCAGGCCATGGTGCGCGCCAACCTGGTCGCCGAACGCGTGGCCGTCGAGAGCTACCGCCAGATGATCGGGCTCATCGGCGACAAGGATCCGACCACCCGCCGCCTGCTCGAACAGATCCTGGCCGACGAGGAAGAGCATGCCGACGAGATGAAGGATCTGCTGGAGCACTGAGCTCCTGCGCCTCACCTCCCCGCCTTCACCCGCCCATCCTGCACACCTGTCCCACCGGAGCATTCATCATGATCACCCGCACCGCCTCCCGCACCCTGGCCGCCGTCGTCACCGCCGTGGCCGCGCTCACCGTCCTGCCGGGCTGCGCCGTCAGCCGCGGCCAGTCCAGCATCGGCGAGTACGTCGACGACGTGGCCATCACCAGCGCCATCAAGGCGCGCTACATCGAGGCCAAGAGCGTGGACGCGACCTCGGTCAAGGTCGAGACCCTCAACGGTGAAGTCATGCTCTCGGGCTTCGCCAAGTCCTCGGACGAGCGCAGCTCGGCGGAATCGATCGCGCGCCAGGTCAAGGGCGTGAAGACCGTGCGCAACGAGATCGTGGTCCGCAGCTGATCGCCGCCGGACACCCCCCGCGAGACCCTCGCGCTCGACAGCAGGCCCGGCGCACCGACCGCCCGGGCCGTAGGAATGCGCTGACATGCTGGCCCATCACGTTCCGACACCCTGCCCGGATGAGCTGCGCATAATCCGCAGCATGGGCCTGCCGCAGCGGGACGGGCCTGTTCGACATGCCGCGCACAGCCCGTTTCCAGCCCCCGACCGATCGCCCGCCCCTGAAGCGGTGCAACCCCCGATGAGCGGGCGCGAGCGTCCGCTGCGCTGCTTCCTGATCGAGGACAGCGCCCTCATCCGCCAGAACCTGCAGGCCACGCTGGAGGAACTGCTGGGGGCCCGCGTCGTCGGCCATGCCGAGGACGAGAGCGCCGCCCTGCAGTGGCTGCGCAACCATCCGGGCGAGGCCGATGTCGCCGTCGTCGACCTGTTCCTGCGCAGCGGCTCCGGTCTGGAGGTGCTGCGCCACGCGCCGCGGGGCATGCAGCAGCCGCGCCTGATCGTGCTGAGCAACTACGCCACGCTGGACATGCGCCGCCGCTGCACGGCGCTGGGGGCCGACGCGGTCTTCGACAAGTCCTCGGAGCTGGAGGAACTGCTGGCCTACTGCGAACGCCTGCAGGACGACGAGCGTCCCGCGCACTGAACCGCCCGCCACGGCCCGTCCGGTCGACGGCCCCAAGACCGCCTCATGCTGCGCCGACTCGATCTCCTGTCCGACCGCTTCCGGCGCAGCGCACTGGCGCTGCCGCTGTCCATCGGCCTGGCCGTGGCCGCCCTCGGCTTCAGTGAATGGGCATTCCGCTCGTCCAGCGTGCGGCTGGAGGACACGGTCGAGGTCGGCCGGGCCCGCATCGAGACCCTGCAGGTGCTGCAGCTGCTGAGCACGCTGGAAAGCAGCCAGCGCGGTTACCTGCTGACCGGGCACCGCGACTATCTGCTGCCCTACGAGGCCGCCGTGGCCGCCCTGCCGGTGCACGAACGGTCGCTGCGCGACTGGCTGGTGGCCGGCGATCTGGAAGAGGCGCTGCCCCAGTGGCAGGCCCTGGTCGACTGCGCCGCGGCCCGCGTGGCCGAGACGCGCGAGGTGCTGCGCCTGCACGACAGTGGCGAGCCGGCGCGTGCGCGCGAGCTGGTGATGACCGGCATCGGTCGCGACCAGATGGATGCGGCGCGGCAGGCCGCCGACGCGCTGCTGCAGTCGCTCAACCTGCACATCCGGGAACGCCTGGACGGCATCCAGCGCACCTTCGTCTTCGGCCGTGCCGGCGTGGCCGCCCTGGTGCTGGCCAGCCTGCTGGCGCTGGCCCTGTTCCTGCGCGTGGCGCGGCGCTATGACCTGGCGCGCGAGGCCCAGCAGCAACAGCTGCAGCAGGAGCGGGATTCGCTGGAGACCCAGGTGGTGGACCGCACCGCCGAGCTGACCGAACTGGCCCGCCACCTGGAGACCACACGCGAGGACGAGCGCGCCCGCATCGCCCGCGACCTGCACGACGAACTCGGCGCACTGCTGACCGCGGCCAAGCTGGATGTGGCGCGCATCCGGCCGGGTCTGCAGCAGCAGGCGCCGCAGCTGCTGCCGCGGCTCAACCACCTGATCGAACAGCTGAACGCGGGCATCGCGCTCAAGCGCCGCATCATCGAGGACCTGCGCCCCAGCACGCTGGAGAACCTCGGCCTGCAGCCCGCACTCGAGATCTGCTGCAGCGAGGCCGCGGCACGCATGGCCCTGCCGGTGACGCTGGACTTCTCGCCGGTGCGCCTGGGCCGCGGTGCGGAGCTGACGGTCTACCGCATGGTGCAGGAATCGCTGAACAACATCGCCAAGCATGCGCAGGCCCGGTCGGTGCGGGTGTCGGTGCGCGCCGATGGCGAGCAGGCCGAGGTGTGCATCCGCGACGATGGTTGCGGCTTCGACCCCTCGCGGCTGCCACGGGCCACGCACGGCCTGCTGGGCATGCGCTACCGAGTGGCGGCCGAGCGCGGCACGCTGCACATCGACAGCCGGCCGGGGGCAGGCACGACGATGACGGCCCGACTGCCGCAGCAGACCGACGCCGGTGCGCAGGACCCGGCCGGGCCACCCGACGACGGCGCGGCCGGTGGAGATGGCCCGGTGGGCGCACCGCCCCACGCCTGAGCCTGCCGGAATCGTCCGACAGCCGCATGCGCGGGCGGCCCGCACGATGGCCGTGATCGGCCTCCTACAGTGGACGTCATGCGATGAGCCCCACCGGAATCAGGAGAAGCCCGATGCGCCCTGCCCTGCCCGCAGCCGATTCGACCGCCGTCTATGCCGCCGTCTGCATCGCCGCCGTGCTGGCGGTGCCCTGGCAGCCCGGCCCGGCGCCGCATCCCGCGCCGGCCATCGCCGTCGCGGCGGCCACCCCGTCGTCGACCGGTCCGGCGGCCGATCTGATGACGCTGGCCTTCCCGCTCAACGCCCACAGTCAGGATCTGGCGCTGCTGCCCGCACGCCCGTGACGACGAGCACGGCGGCGGCGACGGCGGCCTGAAGCCGGCCGCGCCGGACCCGTCAGGACAGCGGCCTGGGCGGCCACAGGAAGGTCGAGGGCGACCGGCGCAGGCGCTGCCACAGGCTGCGGCGCAGGCTGTCCTTCTCGCGCACGGCGATGCCCCGCGCCCGCAGGGCCATCCACAGCGCCAGCGAGAAGCTGACGACCAGATTCAGGGCCCCCGTGACGACGATGCCCGCCACACACCACCAGAAGGCCGGCTGCGCCAGCGCCGCGGTGCCCAGCGTGCCCACGGCCGCGGCCAGCTGGCCGGTCGACAGCGTGACGTGGCGCACTTCGATCGGCAGCGTGAAGAAGCTCAGCAGCACCGGAACCAGGCCCAGCATCAGACCCAGTACCAGATTGGAGACCACGTTGTTGATGTTGCGCCGCCACCAGACCGACCACCGCTGGGCCCGCGCACTGCCGAGCCGCGCGACGATGCCCGGGTGACGGGCCAGCGCGCTGTCGAGCCGGTGGTAGTTGAAGGCGTTCTCCACCCAGCCCGCGGCCAGCGCGCCGCCGAACAGCAGCACCCCGGTGAAGGCCGCGTACAGGGGCGTCGGGCCCAGCAGCGACAGGCTGTGCAGCACACCGTGCGCATGGGCCTCGTCGATCAACGGCCGCCCCATCACCCACCAGGCCAGCGCCTGCACCACCAGCACCACCGGAATGACCATGCCCAGATTGCCGATCACGCCGGCCATCTGGGAGCGCACCAGCAAGGCGATCTCGTCCACGAAGGTCTCCTGCGCCTGGGCCCGGGCCTCGCCCCGGCCGGCCTGCACCCGGCCCAGGCTGGCGGCCAGCGCGGGCGCGGTCATCGCCGGCTGCTTGGTCGCCACGGTCCAGTGCAGCAGGAAGATGACGAGAAAACTGAGGGCATAGTTCAGGCCCGCGGCCACGCCACCCCAGAACGGACTCATGCCCAGCGCCATCAGGCCGAACTTGGCGAAGGTGGTGCCGGCGATCACCAGCCCGCCACCGGCGGCCTGACGCATCAGCGCCTGGTACTCGGCCCGGTCACGCGCCAGATAGTGCTCGCCGATGAGGGCATGGCGCTCGGCCATGCGGCGGGCGAGCAGCGCATGGTGCTGTGCCAGCAGGCTGCGCAGGCCACGTCGCTCGCGCACGGCATGGCCGAGCTGGTCCAGCAGCACGACGAACTCACGCGCCGGGTGCTGCGCCAGCAGCAGGTTGAGCACGGACTCCAGCCGGGCCAGGCGGGCCTGCAGCTGGTCGAGGTCGAACAGCAGGCCGGCGGAGACGCCGCGTGCGCCGAGCGACCCCCGCACCGTGTCGGCACGGTCATGGCACCGCTGCAGCACGGCCCGCAGGTAGTTGGCCTGCGGTAGCACGGCCTGACGCGCATCCGGCGCGTCCGGCAGATCACGTGCCGGCCCGGCGGCCTGCGCCTGCGTCTGGGTCAGGGCCTGGGCGCACCGCATCGCGTCCACATGGTCCTGCACCGCGCGCTGCAGCTGGTCGAAGGGATCGTCACCCGCATCGAGCGGCGCCATGCGCAGACGCAGCTCGCTGCTCATCGCGCCGGCCCGGATCGACGCGGCCAGCCAGGACAGCGCCTGCAGCATCGGTGCCTGCCAGAGCGCGCCCGCACCGGCCGGCGTGCGGGCCCCGGCGGCCCCGGCCATCGCCCCCCGCCGGCCCTCGCCGCGGCGTGGCGCCTGGCCATCGTTCACGCTCAGCGGCAGCACATCCTCGATCGTCGGGGCGACCAGGGCCGCCTGCGCCAGGCCTGCCGTCTGGCTGAACAGCTGCTGCAGCCGCACCAGCAGCACGTCGTCCATCTCGGCCATCCAGCCCGGCTGGCCTTCCATGCCGACCATCATGGTGTAGAGCACGGCCGCGTCCCGCGTCTCGGGTGTCTGCGGCAGCAGGCGCAGGCGCAGGCGGCTCATCAGTTCGGCGCCCAGGCCGCGGTGGGCGGAGAAGCCCGGTTCGGCGAACAGCGCGGCCGTGTCGTTGTCGGTCCACACCCGGTGCAGCAGGCGCACCACGCGCTCGCGCAGCTCGGGCTGGCGGTCCAGCAGGTTCAGCAGATGGCGCAGGCGCAGCACCGGATACGGGGTGCCGCGCTCACCGCGCTGGGGACCGCCATGGGTCAGCCAGCGCCACAGCTGCAGCAGCCAGACGTTGCAGTCGGCCAGCGGCGCATCGGGCCGGGCGGTCTCGACCAGTCCGGCCAGGTTCCAGGTGTCTCGTGTCGTCATGCAGAACTCTCCAGAAATGAGGTGCCGTCCGGCCGCCAGGGCAGGACGGCCTGGCCACCTGCGGTGCGACACGGCACGCGCAGCGTGGAGAACCGGGGGGCAGGGGCCGCGGCGGGCGGCGGCCAGGCGGCGCTCAGACCCGGGCGGCGCCCGGCAGCGGCGCGGGATGGGGCGCGAGGACGGGCAGGACCGGCCATCCGGCATCGGCGATGCCGGCCCGGGCTGCGGACGGCACCGGCACCGGTGCCTGCGGCTCCAGCGCGGCATCGGCCCGCCCGGGCACGGCCAGCACGCGGCTGCAGTTGCGGCCCTGGCGCTGGGCCTGGCGCAGCGCCAGCGTGGCCGTGGTCAACAGCGCCAGGCCCCGGTCATCGGCCGGCCCGGACGGCTGCCAGCAGGCCACGCCCACGCTGACCGTCAGCGGCCGGGCGGTCGGCGGCCGGCGCGGGATCAGCCCGCCCGCGGCCTCCGCCACGATGCGGCGGGCCATCGCGCGTGCGCCGGCCTCGCTGGTCTCGGACAGCAGCAGCACGTGGCCATCGTCACCGTGGCGCAGCAGCAGGTCCGTGGCCCGGCGGGCGATGCCACGCAGTTGTCCGGCCAGCGCGTCCAGGCAATGGCGGGCACCGTCGGTGCCCTGCTGCGCGGCATGGCGGTCCAGATGGTCGACACGCACCCACAGCAGGGCCATCGGCCGCTGCACGCGGCGGGCCCGGGCCACTTCAAGGTGCAACTGGCCGATCAGGGCGTCGGAGGGCAGCGGATCGACCGGCTCACCGGGCGTGGCGGCCGCCAGGCGCTCGGCCGGCGGGGCCACAGGTGGGGCCGCAGGTGGGGCCGCAGGTGGGGCCGCAGGTGGGGATGCGGGCGGGAATGCAGGCGCCACCGGCCCGGACCGCACGAGCCGGACCTGCGGCGGCACCACGGACGGCGCCTGGATCGGCGGGGCCGGATCGCGACGGGACGGCACGCCCGGGCGCTGCAGCAAGGACAGCATCATGGCCAGCCGGGCGCGCAGCAGATCCGCCCCCGCATCGCGCGGCAGCCAGGCCAGCACCCCGCAGCGGTGGGCGAACACCTCGTCGAGCAGATTGGTGCCGGTGCCCACGCCGACCACCGGCGTGGCCGGATGCACCGAGGCCCGTCGCCACAGCGTGGTGAAGGCCCGCAGCGAGGCCTGCGGCAGATCGTCGCTGACCAGGATCAGGTCGGCGGGCTCCTGGGCATCGGCGGCCGCGGCCTCGCCGACGCTGCAGGCCAGCCGGAAACGGGCCATCGGCCCGAGCTGGCGCAACAGCACCTCGGCGCGGATGCGGTCGTTGTCGATCAGCAGCACCGACAGGCGCGGCACGGGGCCGGCGTCGGCGAGCAGACCGCTCAGGCGTGCACTGCTGGTGTCGAGCTGACCCATGGCGGGCGTCCTTGTCGGCGGGGCGGCGGTGGCGTGCCACGGACCCTTGCCGCTCAGGATCCGCACCACGGTCACGTCCGGTCGCGGCGCGGATGGGCCGCAGGCCCCCCGCCGCCGCGCCAGGATGCGACGTCTGTCCCCCATGGTGCCGGGCGCGACACGGCGCCGCTGTCGGCCGGACCGGGCTACGGCTGTCGGAATCGTCCGACACGGCGCCGGTCGGGGCGCCCCGTCAGGCCACCGGCTCGTCCTCGCCGATCTCGGCGGCGATCTCCAGCAGCTGCTCGGCGCTCGGCCGGTCCCAGCCCTCGCCGTAGCTGGCGTCACCGAAGAAGCGCAGCATCTCGTGGCGCACCATCGGGTGCTGCCAGCCGCTGGTACCCAGGCGCTTGATGATGGACGGATGGGCGGCGCGGCCCTGCAGCGCGTCGAGCAGGCTCTGCTCCAGGTCCCGCTGGGCGTCGGAGGACAAGGCCTCGATCGCGGCCGCGCAGCGCTCGTGCGCGCGGCGCGTCCACTCCTGCTGCCAGCGGGCGCGGCGGCGGGCCGTGGCCTCGCGCAGCACGGCCTGGGCCAGCGGATCGGCCGCACCGGCCGCCGCGGCATAGCTCCCGCTCGGGCCGGCCGGATGGCCGACGGATGCCGCCGCACGGGCCTGGGCCTCGGCCGCGGCCTGCGCCGCCTCGGCGGCACTCTCGCTGGCGCGGGCCTGGCGCTCGGACTCGGAGACCAGCAGCGCGCGCAGATAGCGCAGCGGATCGCGCAGCGGCTCGGGGAAGGCGGTGGTCAGGCGGCGCTCCAGCGTGTCGAGCGCGCGGCGCATCGCGTCATCGCCGTGCTCCTGCAGCAGCGGCTCCATCGATTCCTCGGGCACGCCCAGCTGCTGGCCGCGGGCCACCAGCGCCATGTCCACCGGCTGCGCCGAGCGCGAGGGCGCCACGTAGGCCTGCTTCTTGGCGCCGATGCGGAACTGGATCTCGTCGACGCTGCGGCCCTGCTTGTGCTCGATCAGCTCGATGTCCAGATCGGTGATGGCCGTGACCTCGGCGATCGCCGGCTTGAGCGTGTCGCGCTTGAAGATGCGGTATTCGAGCTTGGCCGTGCGCTCGGACGGCGGATTGCCGGTGAGCACCGGATGCCACCAGCGCCAGGGCTGGCGCGCGGTGCGGCCGACATCGCGGTAGCGGGTGCAGATCTCGTAGAGCACCACCGCCGGGTGGCTGCGCAGCTGGCTGATGACCTCCAGCCGCAGGCGGGCGAAGACGGTGGGCTCCAGCAGTTCCTGCTTGAGGTTGACCGCATACGACCACTCGACCCAGACCTGGCCGCGCTCCTTGCTGAGCTTGGCATGGGCCAGCAGGCCGCTGACGTTCCAGCTCGCGCCCTCGCCGGTGGTCGGCGACTGCCATTCGACGGTGGTCGAGACCATCGCGCGCAGGTGCTTCTTGATCAGGGCGTGGTCGTTGCTGTCGAACTCCAGGCCCTTGACCACCGAATCCAGCGGCGCGCGGAACACGTCCTTCTCCAGCCCCTGCTCCTGCGCCTGATAGAGCAGCACGTTGTAGCTCTTGCGGCCGAGCGTGGTGATGCGGGCGGACTTCGGGACGATGGCCAGGGTGTTGACGGCCTTGCGCAGCGGGTGACGCTCGTCGGGCGCGGCTTCGGCCACCGGCAGCACCGGAGACAGGACAGGAGAGACGACGTCGTCGGCCACCGACGACGCCGCATTACGTGAGAGCTTGCGCGCCATCGAAGCATGTTAAGCCATCGGTGAGTCGCGCTCTCACCTTGGAAGCGTCAAGGCGCAGGCCCCTGCGTTCCCGTTTCTTCTCACCTTTGGGCCCCGATCGCCGGCCAGCGGGGTCCGCAGCCGGTCGGTCAGCGGAGAACTTTCGGGATCCAGGGTCCGGCGGCTCCTCCCGAAAGTTCTCCACCCGGTCCGTGAGAGCGGAGAACTTTCAGGAATGACCGGGCCGGAGCCCCCCCGACGGGGCGCGGACGGCCTTCCCGGTGTGACATCCGACCGCCCGGACACCCCATGGGGGCACAGGGAAGGCCGGTTCCGGGGGGTGGTCACCGGTCTGGTGGGCTGCCACAGCCCATTTCGAGCGGGAAACGGGGGGATGCACCCGCATTTTTGCCGGTTCACCCCCCTGCCCGGGCTCCATCACCGGGCCTCGGGGCGGATCTTCCCGAAAACCCTCACCTGTGGCCCCCTCCAGGAGGGCCACAACCCCCGCATCCCCTCATCTGCGTTCCTGAAAGTTCTCCACTGGCTACCGTGTGCGCTCCGGTCCCTTCCTGCGCAAGCTCCGGGAGATCCCGCATCCACTCACCATCCACACGGCAAGTCATTGTCATCATTTAAGAATCCGGCGCTTAAAGGTATTTAAGGGATTGAAGAACTCAGACTCCTTGAACCCGCGGACCTGAGACTTTCACCCCAACCCCCAGCGCTTCGCGCCCTTGACTGAAAACCGCTCAGGTTGGCGTTTTTCGTCAAGGCTGCCGTTAACATCCCGGCATGGACACCAAGATGAACCCCACCGCCCTGCCCCAGCCCCGGCGGATCAGTCTGGCCGACATCGCGGACCAGGCCGAACGTGCCGTGGCGATGATGGAGCAGATCCGATCGGCGATGCTGGCCCCGACCCAGCGCAAATCCGCCCCCAGCTTCAGCCTGAGCCAGCTGGCCGCGCTGCTGGGCGTCGAGAAAGGCTCGGTTTCGCACCGTCTGAGCAAGGGCGATCTGCCGGCCGGCCGCCTGAATGCCGCCGGCAGCCGCCGCGAGTTCACCCTGCAGGAGACCCGGCAATGGGTCCGCGAGTACCGGCGGGACCGCCTGCGGCCGGCTGGCGCCGAGGCCGTCACGATCTCCATCGGCAACTTCAAGGGCGGCGTCTCCAAGACGACCTCGGCGGTGACGCTGGCCCAGGGCCTGTCGCTGCTGGGCCACCGCGTGCTGGTGATCGACACCGATCCTCAGGGCTCGCTGACCACGCTGTTCGGCATCCTGCCCGACACCGAGGTCGGCGAAGAGGACACCATCCTGCCGCTGGCCATGGGCAGCGAGACCTCGATCCGCTACGCGATCCGCCCGACCTACTGGGACGGCATCGATCTGGTGGCGGCGGCGCCAGTGCTGTTCGGCGCCGAATTCGCGCTGCCGGCACGCCAGACGCAGGAGCCCGGCTTCGAGTTCTGGCGCGTGCTGGACCTGGGCATCGACGACGTGCGCGACGAGTACGACGTGATCGTCATCGACACGCCACCGGCGCTGTCCTACACGACGATCAATGCCTTCATGGCCTCGGACGGCATCATCATGCCGCTGCCGCCCAATGCCCTCGATTTCGCGTCGGCCTCGCAGTTCTGGAGCCTGTTCTCCGATCTGGCCGGTGAACTGCTGACCAAGCGCGGGCTCGACAAGGAATTCGACTTCATCCACATCCTGCTCGCCCGGGTGGACAGCGCGGATGCGGCCAGCGCCGTGATCCGCCAGTGGATCGGCCAGACCTATGCGGAGAAGGTGCTGCCGGTCGAGATCCCGAAGACCGCGGTCACCGGGGTGGCCAGCGCCGAGTTCGGCACCATCTACGACGTCTCGCGCTACGACGGCAATGCCCGCACCTTCAAGCGGGCCCGAGATGCCTACGACAGCTTCATCGGACAGATCGAGGGCTCGGTGCGTGCCGTCTGGGCGCGCCAGACCGGGGGGGTGGTGTTGAACGGTTCAACAGGCCTGGCGGCAGGCCCGGGCAAGGCGGCTGACAAGGCCAAGGAGGCACGTCGATGAGCAAGAAGCTGGCTGCCAAGGCGAGCCTGATCCAGTTGCCGCCGCTGGCCCGCGGCACCGACAGCGCCGGAGGCCCGGCCGGCGCAGCCCGCACCGGGCTCGGCGCCGCACGGGGTGCCGGGATGGTGGGCGGCGCCGCGGCGGCGCCCGTGGCGCCGACCGGCGTGGCGGCGGCGGTCCTCGCCGGGGCCGCCGCCGTCAGCGGGATCGACGCTGCGGTGAGCACCGGCCGCCTGGCCGACAGTGTCACGCCCGGCCTCGGCGCCCCGCTGTCGCCGGCGGGCGGGCCGGCCACCGGATCGGCCGACGCGGCCGCTGGCGCCGCGGTGGCCGCGTCGGCCGGTGCGCTGGGGCCCGGCGGGACGAAGGCCGGCGCGATGCTGGGCGAAGGGCGTCCGAAGACCGCGCCGGGATCGATGGCCTTGTTCATGGCCTCGCAGTCGGCCGCGGTCAAGGAAGCCGAGGACCTGCGGCAGAAGCTGCGCCAGTTCGATGGCGCCCAGCCGGTGCGTGCCATCGACCCGCGGCGCATCCGTCCGTCGCGCTGGGCCAACCGCCACGCCGATGGCCTGGCCGACAAGGCCTTCGAGGAGCTGCGCAGCGACATCGCCGCCAACGGCGGCAACGTGCAGCCGATCTGCGTGCGGGCCCTGCCCGCCGGCACGGCCGACGCCGACTACGAGCTGGTCTACGGCCACCGGCGCCACCGCGCCTGCCTGGATCTCGGGCTGTCGGTCCAGGCGATCATCTCCGAGGTCGACGATCGCGGTCTGTTCGAGGCGATGGAGCGCGAGAACCGCGCCCGCAAGAACCTGAGCGCCTGGGAGCAGGGGATGATGTACCGCCGCGCGCTCGACAGCGGCCTGTACCCGTCGCAGCGCAAGCTGGCCGAGGCCATCGGTGTCGATCTGGCGCTGGTCTCCAAGAGCCTGGCGCTGTCGCGTCTGCCGGATGCCGTCATCGCGGCCTTCCCCTCGCCGCTGGATGTCCAGTTCCGCTGGGCCCAGCCGCTGGGCGACGTGCTGCAGCGTGATCCTGAAGGCCTGGTCGCCCGGGCCAAGCAGCTGTCGGCACAGAAGGGCGCCCTGACCGCACGTCAGGTGCTCGACGGTCTGTTGCACCAGGGCGGGCTGGCCACGGTGCGCAGCGCGCCGCGTCCCGAGATCCGCATCGGCAAGGCCGGCCGGGGTGCGGTGCTCGGTCACGACGAAAGCGGTCGTGCGATGCTGCGCTTCGATGCGGGTGTCCTGACCGCTGAACGCGAGCAGGCGCTGATCGAGTGGTTGCAGGGCGCGCTCGGCGCCAACCGCTGAGCGTTCGGATCCGGGGGCGCGACGTGCATCGCGCCCCGTCATGGCCGCGGGTCGGGATTCGGTATCCGGCCTCTGGCATCAGGCATCCATCAGCGTGCAGGTCGCGCGCATCACGGCGACGACACAGGGGAGCGATCGGATGGTCCGACGCTCCCCTTTTTCATTCGTCGGTGATCCTGGAGGGGGAAGGGATCATTGCCATCGGGCGGGGCGGAGGTCTGAGCCCGGCGCCGTGCCGTGCTGCGTGGACGGACCACCTCCGAAGTGCACGGACCGGTCGTGCAGACCGGCATCGTGTCCGGTGCCCCGGGGTCGGGTCAGGATTCGGACGATCCGCCAGAGGGGTGTTGAACGGTTCAACACCCGCGCGGCCGATGGTCGGCCATTGCGCTTCGCGGTCGCGACCGGTGTGGGCGTCATCCCCCGCCATGCGCTTACCCGCGGCTGAGCCCTCACCGTTGTCGTGGGGCGATGTCGACGGTCTGGCGATGCCGTGGCCCGCGGGAGGTGTGGAAGTCGGTCGATGGGGCGGCAGCGGGTCCCAGGCCCAGGCCTACGAGGGTGTGTCGCCCACACGCGATTCGATCCGATGACCGTCTGTGAAGGTGTCAGAACCGAATGGCTTCCGTGGATCCCACAGCTGCTCGGTCGCCATTGGATCCGGGCAGTCCGGTCAAGTCACGTCGCGGGTGGATCGGATCGGGGCAGGGGCCACGGACGAGGGCCTGTCCCGACGGGTCTGCTGGCAGTTGGGCATTCTGTGCGCCGATGATCGGATCCGTCGGCGGCAACGGCAACGGCAACGGCAACGGCAGCGGCAGCAGTGGCGGTGGCGGTGGCGGTGGCGGTGGCGGTGGCGGTGGCGGTGGCGGTGGCGGTGGCGGTGGCGGTGGCGGTGGCGGTGGCGGTGGCGGTGGCGGTGGCGGTGGCCGCAACTGTGTCTGCGGAATGCTGAGCATGGAATGGGGTCCCTGGTGGAGGTGCCAGCCCTGTGCTGCAGACCTGCGCAGAGCGTCGGCCCTGGCTGGGACGATGGTGATCTGCTGAAGGCATCGCCATCGCCATTGCCTGCACCCGCACCCACTGATACCGTGACATGAATCCACCTCGACCTGGATCGAATCTCCGGGCCCATTCCGGGCCTCGCGGCTGGCACCACATCCACGGCGCCTCCAGCTCTGCCAGGGTGTTGAACGGTTCAACACCCCTCGCAACGGCAGGTCGTCTGGACAAGAGAATTCACTGGCCAGCGTTGTACCGGAGCCCCTGGATCCGTGCCGAGGCACACCGGATCTGCAGCGTTCTGACCCGTGGACTGATCGCCTCCCGCCGTCAACCACCGCCAGCCGTCCCCGTCCACCACCAGGAAGCTCGCTCCAGTTCCTCTCCTGTACCTGCCTTCGGCGCCTTGCTTTCAGCCGTCTACCGTCAGGAGCAGGAGCAGGAGCAGGAGCAGGAGCAGGAGCAGGAGCAGGAGCAGGAGCAGGAGCAGGAGCAGGAGCAGGAGCAGGAGCCGCGGCGGGGTGCGGTCGGCGGTTCGGTATTGATCGGGACGATCGAGCGTGACCTGGGCTTCACGCCCCCGGCGCATCGGAGCGACCCCGGTGTCCACCACCGTGATCCAGCGATCCGGTCGCCCGTCCGCACAAGGGGCGGCCCCGATCGCGCGCGACCCGATCCAGCGACTGCGAGCCGCCGTGCAGTCACGTCAACGCCGTGCGAATCTCCCGTGGCGGGGTGTTGAACCGTTCAACACCCCACAAGCACCCCACCAACACCACCGTCCGGACCTCTCGCTGCAGGACCCGACGACGATGCAACGGCCGCCCCACCTGCACCTGCAGCCCGCTGGATCTCAGCCCAGCGCCCATTGACGCCGACGGGCGCCACGGGGCCAATGCCGCCAGCCCTGTGCCTGCTGGATCTGCTGGCGAGGGGTGCCGATGGCCAGATGGTGGTGCAGATGGACGCGGCGCAGCCAGCGGGTACCGGCCTGGGCCAGCCGCCGTGCGGCAGCGGGATCCTGTGGGCGAACCCAGTCGGCACAGGCCTGGAAGGCCTCGCGCAGCAGCTCTCGCAACCGGGCCGTGCCCGGCCACGACGGGCCGTCGCCGATCGGGTGGCCGCTGGGGGCCCCGGTGTGGGGCAGGCCGGTGTGAGGTCGAGGATCGGCCCCGGGCCGGGGTGGCATGGCCGTCTCGGTCCTCGCCGTGAGGAGGCCGGACTCGGTGGAAAGACCGCGTCCCGTGGTGGCCACCGCCTGCAGCAGTCCGGCCCGGCGTTGCATCCCGGCGCCTTCTCCTTCTGTCAGCTGCGCGATCCAGGCCTCGACCCAGCCCCAGTCGGCCAGCAGGGTGGGGCGGTCGATCGGATCCGGCCCGGTTTGTGGCCGGGCAGCCGCGGTCGGCCGGGCTTCGCGCTCAGGGATCGCGTCGTCTGCGGCCAGGTCGGCCCAGGGGTTGTCCGTGCGCAGGCCTTCGCGCTGCAGCCAGGCGCACAGGGCACGCAGGATGTCCTGGGCGGCCTGCAGCGAGCGGGGGCCGAGCGGGCCCTCCAGCGGGCGCCAGTGGGCTGACCACCGGGGCGTGCCGCGCGGGGCGGTCCACTCGGCCGGCGGGGCGGACAGAAAGGCCAGATAGCGGGCGCAGTCCGCTGCGGTCAGGCCGGACAGGCCGCCTGCAGGCTGGGTCCGTGCCCACATCAGCCAGCGCTCGGCTTCTCGGCGATAGGCGCGCCAGGTGTGGGAGCCCGGTTGGTGGTTCTGCAGCCAGCGGGCGATCCAGGTGGCGTCCGGTCCGTCTTCCTGTATCCACTGCGCCTGAGGGGTGCGTGCAGGGGCGGAGCTGCCCGGCGTCCGGTCCGTGCGCGAGCCGGAGCGGGGCCCCTGACGGGTCAGTCCGGCCTCGGGCGGCAGGTCGCCCAGGCTGTCGCGGTGGGTCCACCACCAGTGGGTGATGCGGGCGGCGGTGCGGGGGCCGATGCGCTGCAGCGACCGGTGCCAGTGCAGGCCGCGTTGGCCGATCCAGGCCTGGAGCGCGGCCAGCGAGCTCAGACCGGCGGCCAGCAACCGCCCGGCGAGCGGGGCATCGAACCAGCGCAGCGGGCTGTCGGTGGGCTGGGGGCGGGCCGGCGCGGCCCGTTCCAGCGTCTGCACGGCGGCCACCAGGCGCTCGCGCAGACGCTGCCGGCGGCGGGCGCTATCGCGGGCGTCCGGGCGGCCGTGGATCTGGGCATACAGGGCCTGCAGCTCGGCTTCGCTGTAGAAGTCGGGCGGCTGGCTGGCGGCGAAGGTCTCCAGGCTGGGGACGGCCGGGCCCCGTTCGGCGATCGCGTCCGGGTCACGGCGCAGCAGCACGGCCAGGTCCGGGCGGCCCAGGCCGCGTGCGGCCGTGCGCAGCTGCTCCAGCAGCCGCTGCAGTTCGCTGCGCACCTGCCGTGCGTCCACCGGGCCTTCGGGTGCCAGATAGCGGCGCCAGGCGGCGCCGAGATCCAGCCCTTCCGCCCAGCTGCGGACGAAGGCGGTCTGTGCCGCGCTGAGCCCGCGGGGGGCGTTCCTGGCGCTGGACGGCGCCGTCAGCCGTCGGGAGGCGGGCGTGCGGCGGGGGGGTGGTGGGGCCAGGGACTCGTCGGACACGGGGGCGCGTGGGGTTGCGCGTCGATGGGCCCGGCGGCCGTGTCCAGCGTGCGGTCACAGGGCCGGATGGCCTGTCCTGACCGTGGTGCAAGTGCTTGTCAGCCGGGCGAATCGCGCGCCAGGCCGTGGGGCAGGGCGGTTCGTCGGGCCGAATCATATACCTTGATAAGTGACACCCGAAAAATGCCCCGGCCGGGCCTCGTGAGGCACCCTTCAGGTCGATGGACGACTCAGATGGCCGTCGGGATACGGGTGGGCGGCGGGAAGCGGCGGGTGCGGGGACTTGTCGGACACGGGGAGCGCGTGGGTTCGCACGTCGACGGGCCCGGCGGCCGTGTCCAGCGTGCGGCCACAGGCCACAGGGCGCCTCACGGCGACGCCCCGCAGCGGCCCGTGTGCCGCCCGGGCCGCCCCGCCCCGCCCCGCCCCGCTCAGACCGTCAGCTTGAAGCGCGAGACCAGCGTGCTCAGGCGTTGCGCCTGGTCGGTCAGGGCCTGGGTGGCCGCGGCGGTCTGCTCGGCCATCGCCGCGTTGTGCTGGACCATGGTGTCGAGCTGGCCCACCGCATCGCGGGTATGGCCGATGTGGCCCAGCTGCTCGCTCGCCCCGTGCGAGATGGTGTCCATCACGCGGGCCACGTCGTGCACCGAGGCCAGCACCTGCTGGGTCGAGGTGCCGGCGTGGTGCACCTGCTGCGAGCCCTCGGCCACCGTCTGGCGCGATGCCTCGATCAGCTGCTTGACCTCGCGTGCCGCCTCCGCGGTGCGGCGGGCCAGGCCGCGCACCTCGCCGGCCACCACCGCGAAGCCGCGGCCCTGTTCGCCGGCGCGGGCGGCCTCCACCGCCGCGTTCAGCGCCAGGATGTTGGTCTGGAAGGCGATGCCGTCGATCAGGCCGATGATCTCGCCGATGCGGCCCGAGGACGCGTCGACGGCCGTCATCGTCTGCACCGCCAGCTGCACCGTCTGCTCGCCCTGCTGGGCCAGCGTGTTGGCCTCGCCGGCCAGGCGATGGCCTTCGGCCGCCGAGCCGCTGGTGCCGCTCACCGAATCCGACAGGGTCCGCATGTCCTGCGTCAGCTGCTGCAGCGCGGCGGCCGCCTGCTCGGTGCGGTGGCTCATGTCCTGGCTGCCCTGGGCGATCTCGGCGCTGGCCTGGTGGATGGTCTGCGCCGCCTGCACCACGCCGCCGGCCAGCTCGTGCTGGCGCTCGCGCAGCGTCTCCAGGGTCTGCAGCAGGACGCCGATCTCGTCACCGCGCCGGCTGGCCAGCGGGGTGCTCAGATCGAGCTCGGCCAGCCGGCGCGCGGCCGTCGAGGCCTCGTCCAGCCCGCTGCGGATCTGGCGCGTGATGGCCCAACCCGTCAGGCCCGCGACCACCAGCGCGAACGCGGCGCCGCCCAGCAGCACCCCGCCGGCCGAGGCGGCCACCGAGCCCGCGCGCTGCACCAGCGTCTGGGCACGGGCCTCGTTCCAGGCCGACAGCTGCAGCGTCGATGCCGCCCAGCGTGCGTGCAAACCGGCCCACTTCGCGTTGTCGTTGGTGACGGTGGTGCGCAGCCAGAAGGCGATCGTGCCCTCGCCACGGCCGTCGGACTGCTTGCGGGCCTCGTCCAGCACGGCCACCGTCGCCTTGGCGGCCTCCTCACCGGTCTTGAGCAGGGCGAGGGCCTCGGCCTCGTCGAGCAGTGGCCGGGCCTTGCCGATGGCCACCTGCCAGGCCGCCGCCTGGGCCTGCAGCGCCTGCATCCGCGGCACCAGTTCCTCGTGCGGCACCGAGCCCAGGCTCAGCATCTCGGTGCCGAAGCGCAGGGCGCTGCGCTCCATCTCGCGCACCGCCTGGCTGCGCTGGGCGCCGACGCCGGTGATGTCGGCCATCAGGCCGCCGATGCTGTCGAGCCGCTGCCAGGCCAGCGCCGTCAGCGCCAGCAGGATCAGCAGCAGGGTGGCGAAGGCGGCGATCAGCCGCTGGCTCAGGCTCAGCCCGGAACGCAAGGGAAGGGTAGACATCGGTCCTGCACGGCAAGTGACGACACGGGCGCAGGGCGCGCCCGACGGACGTGAGCTCACGTCCGTGGCCGGACTTCGGCTGTCCGGCCGGTCGACTTGAGGACCGAGGCCGATGTTCCGGCACCTCACGTGCCGGATGGCCGCGGGATCAGCCGTCCTGGCCGAAGTCCAGCAGCACCTTGCAGCTCTCCTGAGGATGCTTCTCGGCCAGCGTCAGCGCATCGCCCACGTCGCGGAAGTCGAGGGTGTGGGTGATGATGCGCCCGGGCTCCACCAGGCCGCGTCCGATCCAGTCCAGCACCGTCGGGAACATCGCGCAGTTCAGGCGCGACGCGTGCAGCGACAGCTCCTTCTTCGTCAGCTCCTGCTGCGGGATGGCCGAGGGCGTGGCCGAGAAGCCCAGGATGCCGATGCGCGCGGCCGGCGCGGCCAGGCGCACCGCCTCCTCCAGGATGGACGGGTGGCAGACGGCGTCGAAGATCAGCGTCGGCCCGCCCTGCAGGCCGCGCGCGGCCAGGGCCTGGGCCAGCGGCTCGCGCCGGGTGTTGATGACCTCGTCCTCGCCCGCGCCGCACTGGCGCGCCAGGGCCAGCCGCTCGTCGAGGAAGTCGGTGATGAAGGCGCGGATGCCGTACACCTTCTTGAGCACCTGCAGCACGTTGAGGCCGACCGGACCGGCGCCATAGATCAGCGCCGTGTCCTCGGCCAGCACGCCGGTGCGGTGGGTGACGTTGGCGGCCACGGCGAAGGGCTCGATGATCGAGGCCGCATCGTCGCCCAGGCTGTCGGGGATGCGGTAGGCGTTGGCCGCCGGTGCGCAGACGAACTGGCTGAAGCCGCCGTCGCGGTGCACGCCCAGCACGCGCAGCTGGTTGCAGACGTTGTGGCGGCCGACGCGGCAGGCATAGCAGTGGCCGCAGGCGATCACCGGATCGACCGTCACCCGCTCGCCCAGGCGCGCCGGGTCCACGCCCGCGCCGAGCTTCTCGATGCGGCCGACGAACTCGTGGCCGATGATGCGCGGGTAGACGACGAAGGGGTTCTGGCCGTGGAAGATGTGCAGGTCCGAGCCGCAGATGCCCGCGTAGCGCACGCGCACGCGCACCTCGCCGGCGGCGGGCTCGGGCAGGGGCATCTCGCGCACGGCGATCTGGTGGGGTTCGGAGACGACGACGCTGAGCATGGCGGGGTCCGGTCGGGGGCTGAAGGGCAGGGCGGGGGCGCTCACCAGTTCCACAGGGTGCCGTCGCGCAGGCGGGCCACCGGCAGATAGGCGCGTTCGTACGGGTACTTCGCGGCCAGGGTCTCGTCGATGTCGACGCCCAGGCCGGGCACCTCGTCCATCACCAGATGGCCGTCCTCGAAGCGGTAGGCATGCGGGAAGACCTCGTCGGTCAGCGCGTTGTGCGGCATCAGCTCCTGAATCCCGAAGTTGGGTACCCAGAGCCCGAAGTTGACGGCCGCGGCCATCGTCACCGGCGACAGGTCGGTCGCGCCGTGGAAGCCGGTGCGCACCTGGTGCAGCGCGGCGAAGTCGGCGATGCGCCGCAGGTGGGTGATGCCGCCGGCATGCACGATGGTCGAGCGGATGTAGTCGACCAGCTGGTTCTGGATCAGGTCCTTGCAGTCCCAGATCGAGTTGAAGATCTCGCCGACGGCCAGCGGCGTCGTGCTGTGCTGGCGGATCAGGCGGAAGGCCTCCTGGTTCTCGGCCGGCGTGGCGTCCTCGACCCAGAACAGGCGCCAGGGCTCCAGCGACTTGCACAGCTGCGCGGCCTCGATCGGCGTCAGCCGGTGGTGGGCGTCGTGCAGCAGGTGGACGTCGGGGCCGACGGCCTCGCGCACCTTGCGGAACAGCTCGGGCGTGTGGCGCAGGTAGAGCGCGGTGTCCCAGTCCTCCTCCGGCGGCAGGCCCTTCTGGGCCGGCTCGTAGAAGCCGCGGGTCTTGCCCACGCCATAGACCTTGTCCATGCCCGGCACGCCCGACTGCACGCGGATGGCCTTGTAGCCCTGCTCCAGGTGCTGCTGCACGGCCTCGACGGCCTCGGCATGGTCGCGGCCGTTGGCATGGCCGTAGACCATCACGCCGGCGCGGCTCTTGCCGCCCAGCAGGCGCCAGACCGGCATGCCGGCGAGCTTGCCCAGGATGTCCCACAGCGCCATGTCGATGGCGGCGATGGCCGTCATCGTCACCGGCCCGCGGCGCCAGTAGGCCCCGCGGTAGAGGTACTGCCAGATGTCCTCGATGTTGCGCGGGTCCTTGCCGACCAGGCAGGGGAAGACGTGCTCCTCCAGATAGGCCACCACGGCCAGCTCGCGGCCGTTGAGCGTGGCGTCACCCAGGCCGTGGACGCCCTGGTCGGTGGTGATCTTGACGGTGACGAAATTGCGACCCGGACAGGTCACGAGGGTCTGCAGGCGTTCGATCTTCACGGGGCGGGTCGCGGGTTCAGTCGGTGAAATGGTCGGGTGCGCGCACACGCACCTCGGGCAGGTGGCGGCCGACGCGGTCGATGTGGCCGGCCACCGAGGCGCCCAGGCGGCCGACGTCGCGCGCGGCCATCTGGGCCAGGATCTGTTCGTGCTCGGCCAGGGCCAGCTGCGCGTGGTCGTGCACCTGGTCGAGCAGCAGCCAGCGCACGCGGTCGAACTGGCGCTTCATCGGCTGCAGCATCTGCCAGACATGGGCGCGGCCGGCGAACTCGAACAGCCGGCGGTGCATCCATTCGTCGAGCCGGAAGAACTCGTCGACCGCGCCGCGGGCCACCGCGTCGCGCTGCTGCTGGACGATCTGCGCGAACTCGTCGAGCTGGGCCGGGGTGATGGTCTGCGCCAGCTGCACATGGCTGGCGCATTCCAGCGTGCTGCGGGCGAAGCGGCCCTCGTCGAGCAGCGACAGCGAGATCGGCGCCACCACGGTGCCCACCTTGCGGTAGATGTGCACCAGCTGCTCGTCGGCGAGCTGCACCAGCGCCTCGCGCACCGGGGTGCGGCTGACGTCGAGCAGCGTGGCGATGGTGGCTTCGGACAGCGCGGTGCGTGGCGGCAGGCGGCCGCGCACGATGGCGTCGCGCAGCGCGCCATGCACCTGCTGGGTGTAGGAGAGCACGGGATCGAGCTGGAAGCCGCCGAGGGCGGCACTCAGCACGGCATCCGGCTGGACGATGGGTTTGGCCAGTGTTTTCACGGTTCTGCCATGGTAGATAGATCAAGACTCGACAGCAAGCCTCGGGTTTTCTCTAGGTATTGGGCGGAAATCGGCCGCTAGAGTGCGGTCCGCTGCCATGGTGCCATGGTAGATAAGCGCCGCAGGCCACCGATCGCCCGATTCCGGGCGCCCCGGTCGGCCGCCGGCCCGCCCTGCAACCTCCCGGACCGACGCTGGTGAGCCTTCCCACCCCCGACCGCCTTCGCACCGCCACGCTGGCGCAGGCCGCCGCTGCCGCGCAGCGCCCGGCCGCCCTGCCGCAGGATCTGCGCATCGGCCACCTGCACCTCGGCCTGGGCGCCTTCCACCGCGCGCACCAGGCGCTCTACACCGAGGCGGTGATCGCCGGCGGCGACCACCGCTGGGGCATCTGCGCCGTCGCGCTGCGCAACCCGGCCCTGGTGCAGGCGCTGCAGGCCCAGGACGGCCTCTACAGCGTGACCGAGCGCCATGGTGAGCAGCGCCGCAGCCGCATCGTCGGCGCCATCGCGCGCACCCTGCATGCGCCCAGCCAGCCGCAGGCGGTGCTCGATGCGCTGCGCGATCCGGCCATCACCGTCGTCACGCTGACCGTCACCGAGAAGGGCTACGGCCAGCAGCCGGCCACCGGCACGCTGGACGAGACCGATCCCGACATCGCGCATGACCTGCGCCAGCCGCGCACGCCGCGCAGCACGCTGGGCGTGCTGGCCGAGGGCCTGCGCCTGCGCCGCCCCGATGCACCGCTGAGCCTGCTGAGCTGCGACAACATGGCCGGCAACGGCCGCACGCTGCGCCGCCTGCTGCTGCAGTACGCCGAGGCGGTGGACCCGGCGCTGGCGCGCCACATCGATGCGCTGGCCGCCTGCCCGGACAGCATGGTCGACCGCATCGTGCCGGCCGCCACCGAGGCCACGCGGGCCGAGGCCGCCGCGGCCATCGGCCTGGACGACGCGGCGGCCCTGGTCTGCGAGCCCTACACCCAGTGGGTGATCGAGGACGACTTCCGCGCGCCCCGTCCGGCCTGGGAGCGCGCCGGCGCCCTGCTGGTGCCCGACGTGCGCCCCTACCAGACGCTCAAGCTGAGGATGCTCAACGGCAGCCATTCGGCCATCGCCTACCTCGGCCAGCTGGCCGGCCTGCCGACGGTGGCCGACGTGATGGCCGATGCGCGCCTGGGCCCCTGGGTGCGCGCGCTGATGCACGAGGAGCTGCGCACCAGCCTGCAGGCGCCGGCCGGCTTCGACGCCGCGGCCTATGGCGACGCGCTGCTGCACCGCTTCGAGAACCCGGCGCTGCAGCACCGCACCGCCCAGATCGCCAGCGACGGCACGCAGAAGGTGCCGGTGCGCTGGCTGGGCGCGCTGCGCGACCATCTGGCCGCCGGCCGCCCCGCGCCGCGGCTGGAGGCCGCGCTCGCGGCCTGGCTGCATTACCTGGTCTGCCCGCACGATGCCCGCGGCGCGGCGCTGCAGCGCACCGATCCCGGCGCCGCACCGCTGCAGGCCGCGCTGCGCGCCGCCGCCACGCCCGAGGCGCAAGTCGCGGCCGCGCTGGCCCATGGCGCGGTGTTCGGCCCCGACGACTGGCCGGCCGGGCTGCGCCAGCGCCTGGCCGCCGCGCTGCAGCGGCTGGCCGCGGGCGGCCTGGGCGCGCTGCTGACACCGCAGGCGCCCGGTGCACCGGGTTCGCCGCCGGCCGGCTGAGCCGCACCGCTTCCCACCCCACCCCGCCACTTTCCGCACCGCCGGCCGTCCGCCGACGGTCGTCCCCACCGATCCCCCCTCGGCCCCCCAGAGGCCAACCCAGGAGCCACCATGAGCCTGACCCGTCGCCAGTTCGCCACCACGTCCGCCGCCGCCGGTCTCGGCGCGCTGCCGCTGTTCAATGTCCGAGCCCAGGGCGCGGCCGTCACGCTGAAGTACGGCACCGCCTTTCCGGCCGACCATCCCGGCGCCCTGCGCATCAAGGAAGCCGCGGACGCGCTGAAGAAGGAGACCGGCGGCCGCGTCGATCTGCAGGTCTACCCCGCCAGCCAGCTCGGCAGCGAGCAGGACATGATCTCGCAGACCCGCTCGGGCGCCATCGACCTGATGTCGACCGCCGGCACCAATCTGCAGACCCTGGTGCCCACCGCCGGCATCAACGGCGTGGCCTTCGCGTTCAAGGACTACGCCACCGTCTGGGCCGCGATGGACGGCGAGCTCGGCGCCCATGTGCGCGCCGCGATGGCCAAGGTCGGCCTGCAGGCCTTCGACAAGGTGCTGGACAACGGCTACCGCAACATCACCACCTCGGGCCGCCCGGTGCAGAGCCCGGCCGATCTCAAGGGCTTCAAGATCCGCGTGCCCGGCATCCCGATGTGGTTGTCGATGTTCAAGGCGCTGGGCGCCGCCCCGACCGCCATTCCCTTCGGCGAGCTGTATTCCGCGCTGCAGACCAAGGTCGTCGACGGCCAGGAGAACCCGCTGGCCCTGATCCAGAGCGCCAAGCTCTACGAGGTGCAGAAGACCTGCTCGCTGACCGGCCACACCTGGGACGGCCACTTCATCTTCGGCAATGCGCGCAAGCTGCAGTCCTTGCCCAAGGAGGTGCAGGACGCGCTGGCCCGTCACCTCGGCGCCGCCGCGCTGAAGCAGCGCGAGGACATCGCCCGCCTGAACAAGGACGCCGAGGCCGCGCTGACCAAGGCCGGCCTGACCTTCGTCCACCCCGACACCGCACCGTTCCGCGCGCTGCTGCGCAGTGCCGGCTTCTATGCCGAGTGGAAGGGCAAGTACGGCGAGGAGGTCTGGAACAAGCTCGAGAAGTACGCCGGCGACCTGGCCTGAAGCCGAGCCCCGCGGCCCGCGCGTCGTGCGCGTGCGGGCCGCCGAACCGATCCGCAGGAAGACATCCATGAGTTCCGCCGCCGCGCCCCGCGCCGTGCCCCCGGGCCTGCCCGAATCCCTGTCCGGCCATGCCCCGCAGTCCGCCGCCCAGGCCGCTGTCCCGGCGCCTGTCGCCTCCCGCCTGCAGCAGCGCCTGATGTGGCCGCTGGAGACGGTCTGCGCGCTGCTGATGGTGGCCATCATCGGCCTCTTGCTGGCCGGCGTGGTCAGCCGTTATGTGCTGGACGCGCCGATCGACTGGGTGGACGAGGTGGTGTCCATCGCCTTCATCTGGCTGGCCATGCTGGGCTCGGCCGTGGCCATGCACCGCAACGAGCACCTGCGGCTGACGCTGTTCGTCGAGAAGCTCTCGCCGGTCTGGCAGCCGCGGGTGCACGCGCTGGCGCTGGCGGCGGTGCTGAGCTTCCTCGGCGTGATGGTCGGCCCGGCGCTGGAGCAGGCGCGCGAGGAGTGGTTCGTCACCACCGTGACGCTGGGCCTGCCCAACACCGTGCGCGTGGCCGCCATCCTCAGCGGCCTGGTGATGATGCTGGCGGTGGTGGCCGCCCATGCCGCGCGCACCGTCGGCCTGCGCCGCCTGCTGCCGGCGCTGCTGCTGATGGCCGCGCTGGCCGCGGCGGGCCTGCTGCTCAAGCCCTGGCTGATGACGCTGGGCCTGCTCAACCTGGTGATCTTCCTGGTCGGCGGCGTCGGCCTGTGCCTGGCCGCCGGCGTGCCCATCGCCTTCTGCTTCGGCCTGGGTGTGCTCGGCTATCTGGGGCTGTCCACCGACGTGCCGCTGGTGGTGGTGGTCGGCCGCATGGACGAGGGCATGGCCAATCTGGTGCTGGTCTCGGTGCCGATCTTCGTGCTGCTGGGCTGCGTGCTGGACGCCACCGGCATGGGCAAGGCCATCGTCGATTTCCTGGCCTCGCTGATCGGCCACGTGAAGGCCGGCATGAGCTACGTGCTGCTGGGCTCGCTGTTCATCGTCTCGGGCATCTCGGGCTCCAAGGTCAGCGACATGGCCACCGTGGCGCCGGCGCTGTTCCCGGAGATGAAGCGCCGCGGCAACAAGCCGCCGGAGATGATCGCGCTGCTGGCCACCGGGGCGGCCATGGCCGACACCGTGCCGCCGTCCATCGTGCTGATCGTGCTGGGCTCGGTGGCCGGGGTGTCGATCGCCGGCCTGTTCCAGAGCGGCTTCGTCATCGCCATGGTGCTGCTGCTGGCGCTGCTGGTGCTGGCCCGCTTCAAGGCCCGCCACGAGCAGGGCGACGGCAGCCGCCGCGCGCCGATGGCGGTGGTCGGCCGCCTGCTGCTGGTGGCCGCACCGGCCCTGCTGTTGCCCTTCCTGATCCGCAGCGCGGTGGGCGGCGGCGTGGCCACCGCCACCGAGGTGTCGACCATCGCCGTGCTGTACGCGCTGGTCGTCGGTCAGGTGCTGTACGGCGGCATCGGCTGGAAGCGGCTGTGGGCGATGCTGATCGAGACCGCCGCGCTGTCGGGCGCCATCCTGCTGATCCTGGGCACGGCCGCGGCCATGGCCTGGTCGATCACCCGCAGCGGCGTGGTGCAGGAGCTCTCGGGCTTCCTGACCACGCTGCCCGGCGGCTGGGTGGCCTTCATGGGCGTGACCATCGTCGCCTTCCTGATCCTGGGCTGCCTGCTCGAAGGCCTGCCGGCGGTGCTGCTGCTGGCGCCCATCATGTTCCCGATCGCCAAGAAGCTGGGCATCAACGACATCCACTACTCGATGGTCATCGTCACCGCGATGAACGTCGGCCTGATGATGCCGCCCATCGGCGTGGGCTTCTACATCGCCTGTCGCATCGGCGACGCCAAGCCCGATGACGTGATCGGCGCCATCTGGCCCTACATCGCGGCGCTGCTGGTCGGCGTGGTGGTCATCGCGGCGGTGCCGTGGTTGTCGACGGTCGCCTTGTGAGTGGATCGCGGCGGTCCCGCCAGACGGCGGCGAGCACCAGCAGCAGCAGGCCGGCCTGGGCCAGCACCGTCTCGCGGCTGGGGTGCAGGCCCAGCCAGGGCCAGGCGGGCACCCAGGGCCAGTCGGTCAGGGGCAGCCGGCCCGCCAGTTGCATCAGCAAGGCGCCCTGACCGGCGAAGACCAGCGCCAGGCCCAGCAGCAGCACTGCCGTGCTGCTGAAGAACAGGTGCAGCGGCAGTCGCAGGCCCAGCCGCTGCAGGCCGATCGACAGCAGCATCAGGCCCAGCACCGCCACGCCGGCACCGGCGGCCAGCGGCAGACCCTGGCCGGGGGCCGATCCGGCCAGGGCCTGGAAGAACAGCAGCGTCTCCGCCCCTTCGCGGAAGACGGCGATGAAGGCGACGCCGGCCGTCAGCCAGGGCGTGCCGTCGAGGGCGCCGGCCATGTGGGCGCGCAGGGTCTGGTTCCAGCGCTCGGCGCTGCGCCGGGCGGCCAGCCAGGCGGCCATGTGGCCCAGCATCAGCGCGGCCAGGCAGACGAGCAGGCCGAGCGCCGTGCCGCGCCATGGCCCGGCGGCGGCCAGCACCCCGGCCAGACCCCAGGCCAGCGCGGCACTGGCCGCCACCGCGGCGCCCACACCGCCCCACAACCAGGGCAACCGGTGCGGCTGTCCGCTGCGCCTCAGGAAGGCGGCCAGGGCGGTGACCACCAGCAGCGCCTCGGCCCCCTCCCGCAGCACGATCAGCAGTGCCGGCCAGAAGGCCGAGCGGTCCTGCTGGGCCCGGGCGCTGGCCAGCGGGGCGCGGGCGCGCAGCAGATCGTCGCGCAGGCCCCGCCAGACGGTCTGCAGCTCGGCGGCGGGCTGGCGCTCGAGGGCCGCGCGGATGCAGCGCGCGAAGCCCTGTTCGATGGCCCCGAGCAGGCGGCGATCGCGTCCGCCCAGGCTCAGCTCCAGCCCTTCGCCCTCGAAGATGTCGAAGTACAGGCGGGAATAGCCGCTGGCCGTGGCCTCGGCCAGCGGGGCCGGGATGGGGGCTGTCGCGTCGGCGGTCGGGTGTGGCGTCGGGTGTGTGGCGCCCGCCGCGCCGCGGTAGCCGGCGGCCAGCGCATCGCCCTCGCTCAGCAGCTGTTGCAGCGCGGCGGGTGCGGTGGCGGGCTCGGTGCGGGTGTTGGCGAGGGTGCTGGTGCTGGTGGCGGCCGCCGGTGCTGACGTGGACGCAGGCGCGGCCGCCGTCCCGGCCCGGGCCGGGACGGCGGCGAGCGCCAGCAGGCTGACGAGCCCCATGAGGAGCATCCGCTGCGGCCGGCGCCGGGCGGGCGGACGTGCCGGGCCGTGCCCGGGGCGGCGATGTCGGGGGACGAGGCAGGCGAGGCAATGCATGTCGGTCTCGGATCGCGTGCGGTCTCAGCGCACGCTGCGGAAGGCCTGAGGGCGGAAGCGCTGCACCTGGCGCAGCCAGTCGCGGCCCGCGGCGATGGCGCGGGCCGTGGCCGGCGTGGCGCCAGGGGCGAGCCTCATCGGGGCCGGCTCGCCGTAGTGCCAGTCGATCCAGGTGCGCACCAGCGGGGCGGCCACACCGGCCCAGGGTTCGGGCCGGCCCTGCAGCCGTTCCAGCAGGCGCGACGGGCAGTCGCCGGGCTCGGTGTGCAGCCCCACGGCGGCCAGGCGGCGCACCAGCAGCTGCCAGCCCCGGCGCCACGGTGCCTGCCGGGCCTGCTGTCGGCGTCGCCAGGCGGCATGGGCGGCCAGGGCCAGGGCCGGCAGTCCGATCAGCAGCAGCAGGCCCTGGTGCAGCGGGGCCGCGCTGCGCAGCGGGCCGATGGCCTGCAGCATGTGGTCGCGCCGCTCGGCGTCGTAGTGCAGCACCCAGCGGTCGAGGGCGTCGCGCCAGGGGTCGTGGGCGGTCGGCGTGTCCGGGCCGGCGGGTGTGCGGGCGGCCGGTGGGGGGGCCGCCGGCGCGCGCCCGGCCGTGGGCTCGGCGCTGCCGGCGGGTGTGCGCTCGCGCGGGGCGCTGACGGCATCGGCCGGGTCGGCCCGCGTCCAGCCGTGGCCGCTCAGCCAGACCTCGGCCCAGGCGTGGGCGTGGGACTGCTTGACCAGCACATAGTCGGTCGCACCCATCAGGCGGCCGCCGCGGTAGCCGGTCACCAGCCGCGCCGGCAGGCCGGCCGCACGCGCCAGCAGCACGAAGGCGCCGGCGTACTGGTCGGCGCTGCCGGCGCGGTCGTCGAAGACGAAGTGGTCATAGAGCGCGGGCCCGGGGTGGGCGACCGCCTTGCCATCGAGCCGGTAGTGCGCGCGATCGAAATGCGCCAGCACGCGGGCCAGCCGGACGCGCTCGTCCGCGGCACCGGCGGCCAGCTGGCGGCCCAGGGCGCGCAGCCGCGGGTTGTTCTGTGGATCCGCCGGCCAGTCCAGCGCCTCCTCGCGGTCGGCGTCGCTCAGCCGGGGCTCACGTTCGCGCCAGTCCAGCCAGGCCTGGCCGGTGTAGCTGGATTCCTCGCGCAGCGGCGTCATCGACAGCAGTTGCCAGTCGCGGCTCAGATAGCTCTCGGCCGGCAGACTGGCCGGCAGGTCGAGGCCGTAGAGCCAGTGCTGGCCATGCGCCGCCACGCGCAGGTGATAGCGCAGCGGCGAGCCGCGCCCATCGACGCTGGCGCGCCAGGCGGCCGCGCGGCGGTGGCCGGCGGCCATCTGACGGCCGCGCTCGCCCCACCAGGCCGCGGGCAGCCACTGCCGGCCGTCGAAGCGGGCGAGCACCGGCCCGCGCCAGTACAGCTGGCTGGCCGGTGGCCGGTAGCCGTCGAAGCGGGCCACCAGCACCGTGCCGTCCTCCAGCCGCTGGCTGCGGGGGCCACCGGGCTGCAGCCGGGCCTCGCCCCCCAGGCCGGCGCTGCCGCGCGGCACGTTCAGCCCCAGCGGCAGGCCGACGCCCAGACCGATGTCCCACAGCGGCCCGGGCACCCGCGGCATCAGCAGGAACAGCAAGGCCGCCAGCGGCAGGGCGCCCGCCACCAGGCGCAGGGCCACGCGGCCCGGCCGTGCGGCACCGTGCAGCGCGGCCAGCGTGGCCACCAGCGCGCACACCATCAGGCCCAGCGCGGCGAGGCCGACGGCGGCCACGTGGTGGACCGCGCCCAGTGCACCGAGCACGCAGGCGCCCAACAGCAGGATCAAGGTGTCACGCTGCAGGCGCTGGGGTGCGCGCTCCAGCCATTTGAGGGCCAGCACCAGCGCCAGGAAGCCGATGACCGCCGCCGCGCTGCGCCAGCGGCCTTGAAAGATCCAGGCCCAGCCGGCCAGGCAGACCAGGCTCAGCAGCAGATGGGCCCGGCGGCCCAGCGGTGCCGCCTGCCGCCGCAGGCCGTGCACGGCGGCCAGCAGGGGCAGGGCCAGCAACAGGGCGAAGCGGGCGGGCAACACCGCGGCGGCCGGGCCCAGGGCCAGCAGCAGGGTCAGTCCCAGCCAGCGGTGCAGCGTGCGGCGCTCGTTCATGCCGGCTCCGCACCGTCGCGCCCGGCCGCCGGCCGGTGCAGGGCCAGACGGGCCAGCGCGCGCAGCCGCGCCGCGCTGCCCGGCCCCTGGACCGGTGCGCTGCCGGGCAGCTGCAGCAGCCAGGGCTGTCGCGCGGCGTCGATGTCCAGCAGCCGGCGCGTCAGCAGCGACAGGCGCTGCTCGGCGTCTCCGCCGACGCTCTGCCAGTCCAGGCGCACGGCCTCGGCGCCGGCCTCGCCATCGAAGCGCTTGACCATCGGCGGGCCGCCGCGGGCCCAGGCGCGCCAGTGCAGCCGGCGCGGCGAATCACCGACCTGCCAGCTCGACAGGCCACTGAAGTCCTGCCCGCCCGCGGCCTGCCGGGCCCGGGCGGCCGCGGCGCGCTGCGGGCCGGCATCGGCCGGCCGCGGCCAGACCAGGCGCTGCAGCGGCGCGGCCTGGCGCAGCCGGGCGCGCGCCAGGCCCAGCGGCTGGGTGGTCTCGACCTGCAGCCCGGGCAAGCTCTGCCAGCCCCGCGTCCCGGCCGGCCAGTGCAGGCTGAGCACCACGCTGCCGCCGGCCGGCAGATCGTCCACCGGCTGCGCGGCCGCCACCGGGCCGGGCGCCTGCGCGGCCAGGCTCAGGCGCAGGCCGTGGCGGGCCCGCGGGCCGGCGTCCACCCGGATGCTCAGCAGGCCGGTGTCGCCCGCATGCACGGGGGGTGCCTCCAGCGCCGTCAGCCGCAGGCCGCGCAAGGCCAGCGCGGTCTGCAGCGTGGCCATGCCCAGCACGGACAGCAGCAGGAAGGCCAGCGCGTACAGCAGGTTGTTGGCCTCGTTGATGGCCATCAGCAGCAGCACGCCCACCAGCAGCAGCAGGCAGGCCCCGGCCGGCGTCGGCCGCAGGTGCCGCCGAGACGGCCGAGGCCCCTGAGGCCACCGCGGCCGCCTCAAGCCACCACCTCGACCTCGCGCAGCAGCCCGGCCACGGCCGGCGCCGCGTCGTCACCATCGGCGCCGCACAGGCGGTGGCCGGCCACCGCCGGCCAGACGGCCTGCACGTCCGCCGGCAGCAGATGCGCCCGTCCGTCGATCAGGGCCCAGGCCCGGGCGGCGGCCAGCAGCGCACGGCCGGCCCGTGGCGACAGGCCGTGGCGGAAGCGGCCGCCTTCGCGCGTCGCGTTCAGCAGGCGCCAGACATAGTCGAGCACGGTGGCGCTGACCTGCACCTGCTCGCAGCGCTGCTGCAGCTGCAGCAGGCCGGCGGCATCCAGCCGTGCCCCCTGGCGGGCCAGCAGGCGGCGCCGGTCCTCGCCCGCCAGCAGGGCCAGCTCGGCCTCGCGGCCGGGCCAGCCCAGGTGCAGACGCATCAGGAAACGGTCCAGTTGCGCCTCCGGCAGCGGGAAGGCGCCCTGGCTGTCGAGCGGGTTCTGCGTGGCGATGACGAAGAAGGCCGGCGGCAGCGCGTGGCTGTGGCCGTCGGCCGAGACCTGGCGTTCCTCCATCGCCTCCAGCAGCGCGCTCTGGGTCTTGGGCGTGCTGCGGTTGAGCTCGTCGGCCAGCAGCAGCTCGGTGAACACCGGGCCGGGCACGAAGCGGAAGGCCCCGCTCTCGCGGTCCCAGACGCTGCCGCCGGTGATGTCGGCCGGCAGCAGGTCGCTGGTGAACTGCACGCGGCGGAACTGCAGGCCCAGCACGCCGGCCAGTGTCTGCGCCAGCAGCGTCTTGCCCAGGCCGGGCAGGTCCTCGATCAGCAGATGGCCGCGTGCGAGCAGGCAGGCCAGCGCCAGCCGCACGGCCTGCGGCTTGTCGAGCACGACCTCGGCGATGGCCGACAGCAGCGCGGCGGGTGGGGTCAGGGGATCCGGGGCGGGGCAGGTCATCGTCACGTCAGAGGCTGTCGAGGAAACGGAGCAGGGCGGCGCGGTCCTCGCGCGGCATCTGCCGGAAACGTTCGCGGGCCGCGGCGGCTTCGCCGCCATGCCACAGGATGGCCTCCTGCAGACCGCGGGCGCGCTGGTCGTGCAGCAGCACCATGTGGTGGTTGCTGCGCGGTGTCAGACCGATGCCCCACAGCGGCGGCGTGCGCCATTCGCCGGCCGTGGCCTCGCCGTCCGGGCGGCCGGCCAGATCCGGGCCCATGTCGTGCAGCAGCAGATCGGTGTAGGGGTGGATGGTCTGGCCGCGCAGGCGGCGCAGGGGGTGGCTGTCGCCGGTGCGCCAGCTCTCCTGATGGCAGGCGGCGCAGCGGGCCTGGCGGAACAGCTGTTCACCGCGCAGCACCTGCGGATCGTTGACGTCGCGGCGTGCCGGCACCGCCAGCAGCTGCAGATAGGTGGTCAGCGACTGCAGCTGTGCCTCGCTGAGTTCCGGATGCGCGGCGTCGCCGCCATGCGGTGCGCGGGCGCAGTCGCGCTGGTGGGGCAGGCACAGCTGTTCGCGGTGCAGCGGGCTGGTCACGCCCATGTCGTTGAAGGCGGCGGCCGCGGCCTGGGCGCGCAGGCTGCCCTCGTTGGCCTTCAACGAGAAGCGGCCCAGCACCCGGCGCCCGGTGTCGGGGTCCGTCACCCAGTTCGGCCGGCCCGAGATGCCGTCCGGATCGTGCCTCGCGAAGGCCTGCGACAGGCGCAGGATGTCCGCCGGATCGATCGCCTCCAGCAGACCGCCGCCGTGGACCGGCGGTGCGCTGCGGGCCTCGATCACGGCGTCGGCCGGCAGCGGACCGTGGGCCAGTCCATCGATCCGGTAGCGGGGTCGCCGCAGCGAGTAGGTCTCGCCGTCCGGAAAGCGGCCCGGCTCCTCGGTCCAGTCGATGTGGCCCAGCGCCTCGGGCTGGACGCCAGGGACCGCCTTGTCGCGCAGCTGCACGTGGTAGCCCGGCGCGGCCTTCCAGCCGCCACGACCGTCGGGCACCGACACGCGCAGGAACATCCCGAGCATCGGCCCGCCGCTGACGTAGGGCGTGGCGACCCGTCCGTCGCGGAAGTGGCAGGCCGCGCAGCTGTCGGCATTGAACAGCGGCCCGACGCCGACCCGGCGCATGCCATCGGCGTTCTTGACGTCCGCGCTCGTGCGCCCGTCGCCCGGGACGTAGGGCTTGTCGAACAGGCCGTCACCTTCCTCGAACACCGCCTCCAGCTGCCAGGGCAGGTTGTCCGCCGCCTGCTCGAAGGGCGAGAAGCCGGTGTGGAAGGTGGTCATGTCGCCGCCGGACAACTGGCGCGGATCGGCCTGCGCGATCCGCGTCATCGGCTGATCGCCATAGCCCGAGCGCCAGGCGAGCTGGGTGGACCAGACCGCCCACATCAGGGGCAGCAGGGTCGCCAGCAGGGCGGCGATGGCGATGTGGCGGCGCAGCCGCGGCGAGGCCCGGTCGCGGTGGTCGGGGGCAGGATCAGCGCCGGATGCGGGCCGGCGCCACAGGATCACGCTCATCGGAGGTCGTCCTGCCCGTCGTGCCTCCCGCCACGGGAGCGCACGCTGGGCCACGGTGAAGTCGTCTCGGGCGCCCGCCGCCGCACGCGGCCGGGTCGTGCCACGGCGTCGTGGCGGTCGGGATCAGGGCGGCGGATCGGCCTCGGGGGCAGGGGTGGCCGCGGACGCCGCCTGGGGGCGGTGGACGCTGGCGGCCGACAGCGCCGTGCCGCCCAGCTGCCGTGACACGCGCTGGGCCTCGTCGGCCGACTCCAGCACGTGGGGCGTGATGACCAGCACCAGCTCGGTCTGGCTGTCCACCTGTGCCTCGCTCTTGAACAGCTCGCCCAGCAGCGGCAGGCGGGACAGCCCGGGCACGTTGGTGCCGGTCTTGCGCTTGAGCGCCTTGATCATGCCGCCCACGGCGATCGTCAGGCCGTCACGGGCCTGCGCCACCACCTGCAGCGAGGCGGTGTTGACGGTGTCGATCGGGTACTGGATCACGCCGTCGCCGATGCTGCCGGTCGACAGCGGGATCGTCGTGCCGCCGACCACCCGCTCCGAGCTCTCCTGGTCGATGGTCAGGGTCACGCTGCGGTCGTCGTTGATGCGCGGATGGATGACCAGGGTGGTGCCGATGTCGCGCTGCTCGGTCTCGACCGTGACCACGGTGTTGGTGGCGCCGGTGGTGCCGGTGCTGGTCTGGGCCGAGGCGCCGGTGGTCAGCACCACCTCCTCGCCGATGAACAGCCGCGCCGGCTCGTTGTTGGACGACAGCAGCAGCGGCCGTGCCAGCGTCTGCACCCGGCCCTTTTCCTCCAGCAGCTGCAGCCGCAGGCGCACCCGGTTGCTGATGAGCTGGAACAGGCTGCTGTTCTGGTCGAACAGCTCGGACATGCCCAGCGCACCGATGACCTTGGGCGCGAGCAGGTTGCCGTTGGCATCGCGCACCGAGGTCGCCCCGGTCAGCGGGTTGAGGGCCTGGTTGGTGGCCGTGGTGGCCACGCCCGAGGCCGGGCTGGCGCTGAACAGGTCCATGTCGAAGGCGCGGTGGAACTCGTCGTTCAACCGCACCTCGATGATGCGCATCTCCAGCAGCACCTGACGCACCGGCAGGTCCAGCTGCGTGATCAGCTGGCGGGCCTGCTCCAGCAGCCGCTCGTCGGCGGTGCGCAGCACCAGCAGGTTGTGCTGGCGGTTGTAGGTGACGTAGAGCGGTGCGTCCTGGCCCTGCAGCGCCGCCTCCAGCTGGTTGGCATGGCCGCCGCCGGCCGCGGCCGCGAGCGCCGCCAGCTGCTGGGGTCCGGTGTCGGTGGCGCCGGCCGTCGCACTGCCGCCGGCCCCGGCGGTGCGCGAGGTGGTGCCGCCGCGGGTGTCGCGCGTGGCGCCTTCGGCGGTGGTGGTGGTGGTGCGGTTGGGGGTGCCCGCCGTGCCGGCGCTGGTCGCCGCTCCGGTCGTGCGCCTCAGTTCGGTCGTCCGCATCGCCTCGCCCAACGATTCCTCGACCGGCAGCTGCAGCCGCACACGGTTGCCGTACATCGCCCGCAGCACGTGGGCGGTCGAGATCACGTTGTGGTGGCGCAGCCGCAGCACCTCGGTGCGCTCGTCACTGAACAGGGCCAGGTCGCGCTGGTACTCCTCGGCCGTCATCACCATGTAGGACTGGCTGGCCGGGCGCCAGCGCATCCACAGGCCGGCCGTCCGGGTCACGGCGTCGAGCGCGGCCCGTCCGGTGGTGCGGGCCATGTACAGCGTCACCTCGCGGTTGGCGGCGGTGGGCGTGGCCACGATGTTGACCTGGGCCGTCTCCGAGATCAGGCGCAGCGCGGCGGACACCGAGGCCTGGCGCAGGTCCAGCGCCAGCGGGCTGTCCAGTCCGGTGGCGGCGCTGCGGGAGCCGGTGGCGTTCGGGCTGGTCGCGGGGCTGGCCGGCGGCGGTGCGGCCGGCGCGCGTGCCGCGCTGCCGCGCGTGCGGGCGGGGGCCGGCGTGCTGTCGGGCATGCCGTCGGCGTGGGCGGCCGGGGCCAGCAGGGTGCAGACCAGGGCGCAGGCCAGCGCGCAGGTCCGGGTGCGGGCCTGTGGGCGCGGGCCCGCGGGCTGCCCGCCACGGGGTGCGGTGCCGGCGTGCGCCGCGGGGTGCAGGCTGCGCGCGCTCATCGCAACCTCAGCAGGTCGGCCTCGACGCCGGTGCCCTGCAGCAGCACGCCGTGGCGATCGATGCCGCGCACCACATAGGTCCGCCCGTCGGGCAGCTCGATCTCGTCGCCCCGGCTGACGTAGCGCAGCTCGTCGCCGCGCCCGGCGCCGCCCGGCTGGGCACCGGCGCCCGGTCCCCCTGCGCGCATCGACGGCCGCAGGCTGCGGCTGAGGACAGCCCAGGGCCGGGTCCCCAGCAGCAGGCCCTGGACGCGCCAGTCGCCCGGCAGGTCGTCGCCGGAGGCGGTGGTGGTGGCGGCCGGGGCCGGGGCCGCGCCGATGCCCTGGCTCCAGCGTGCGGCGCTGCCGTTGCGCCGCGTGCGCAGCTCCGGCGTGGTCTGGAACGGATCGCGCTCGGCCTTGCGGGCGCCGGGCAGGTTCTGCTCGACCTGGCGGTAGTAGCCCTGGATGCGGTTCATGTCGGGACGGACGCTGGCGGGCAGGTCCGGGATGGCGTTGACGGGTGCGGTGCCGGGGCCGGTGGCCTGGGCGCCGGCCGCCAGCGGCAGGACGGCCAGGGCCGCGCACAGCAGGCGGGTCAGCCGCAGCGGCCGCAGGCCGGTGGCGGGGTGGATCGGGCGCTTCATCCTCCGCCTCCGGCGGACATCAGGGTCTTGAAGAAGGTGTAGTAGACGAAGCCGACCACCCCGCCGACGATCGTCAGCAGGGCCGGCTCGATCAGCGTGGTGACCAGCTTGATGCGCGCCTCCAGGCTGCGCCGGAAGTGCTGGGCCACCGAGTCCAGCACCAGCTCCAGCTGGCCCGTGCCCTCGCCGACGGCCACCATGTGGCGGAACAGCGGCGGCATCGGTCGCTGCTCCAGCGCGCGGGCCAGCGACTGGCCCGACAGCAGCCGCTGCTCGGCCTCGTCGAACATCGCCACGTAGACGTCGTTGCCGACCACGCGCCGCGCCACGCGCAGCGCCTCCAGCGCGGTGGTGCCGCTGCGCACCAGCAGGCCCAGGGTCCAGGCGGCCTGGGTCATGTTGGCATCGCGCACCAGGCCGCCGATCACCGGCAGCAGCAGCACCACGCGGTCGAGCACCCGCCGTGTGGGCGTCCACCACCAGGCCAGCAGCAGCAGGCCGAGCAGCAGGCCCATGGCCAGCGCCACCCAGGCGCCCCAGCGGGCGACGCCGTCGGCCAGATCCAGCAGGAACTGCGCCTCCGGCGGCACGCGGCGGCCGCGGCCCTCGATGAAGCTGGCGAAGCGCGGCACCACCGACACCGCCAGGAACACGAACACGCCGATGGCCATGAACAGCACGATGACCGGGTACATCATCGTGCTCAGCAGCTGGCGCTTGAGGTCGGCCTGACGCTCCAGGTCATCGGCCAGACGCTCGAACACCGTGTCCAGTTCACCCGCCCGCTCGGCGCTGGCGGTGAGCTGGATGGTGGTCACGTTGAACGGCCGGCCGCGGGCGGCCATGGCCTGCGACAGCGAGCGGCCGCCGCGCAGGGCGTCGGCCAGCTCGCCCACCAGCGCGCGGGCGGCATGCTTGACCTGCAGGCGCTGCGCGATGTCCAGCGCCTGGGCCAGCGCATGGCCGGAGCGCAGCATCAGCGACAGCTGGCGGAACAGCCCGGCCAGGTCCGGTGCGCGCACCGGCATCCAGGCGCGTGGCATCAGTCCTTCGGTCAGTGCCAGCCAGCGCTCGGCCCAGCTCAGGTCCTCGGGCAGATCGCCGGGCACCAGGCGCACCGGGCGCAGGCGCTGCGAGCGCAGCTGGTTGCGGGCCTCGCGCTCGTCATGGGCCTCCAGGGCCCCGCGCTGCTCGACGCCGTGGTCGTCCAGCGCGACATAGCTGTAGCGGCTCATGGGCTGGGCGGCGCCTCGTCGCGATGCAGGTAGGCGCGGGCTTCGGCCAGGCTGGTCAGGCCGGCCAGCACCTTGGCGCGCGCATCATCGGCCAGCGCGTACAGGCGCTGCCGCTGGCGCGCCAGGCGGCTCAGCTCGCGCTCGCCGGCGCCGCGGGCCACGGCCGCGGCCAGGTCGGCATCCAGCCACAGGCCCTCGTAGAGGCCCAGACGCCCGCGGTAGCCGGTGCCCAGGCAGTGGGGGCAGCCCACCGGCACGCGCTGGACGGCGTCGGCCGGCCAGGGGGCGTCGCCCAGCAGCGCACGCTCGGCCGCCGCCAGCGGGCGGCTGAGCGCGCAGTGTCCGCACAGGCGGCGCACCAGGCGCTGTGCGATCACGCCGGCCAGCGTGTCGGCGATCATGTAGCGCTCGCAGCCGATGTTGACCAGACGCGAGACGGCCCCGGCCGCCGAGTTGGTGTGCAGGCTCGACAGCACCAGATGGCCGGTGGCCGCGGCCTTGAGCGCGGTGTCCGCGGTGTCCGCGTCGCGCACCTCGCCGACCAGGATGATGTCGGGGTCGTGGCGCAGGAACGAGCGCAGGGCCTCGGCGAAGCCCATCTTGGCGCTGACGCCGACCTGCGAGATGCCGGCCATCTCCTGCTCGACCGGATCCTCGATGGTCAGGATGTTCAGCCGCTGGTGGTCCAGCTCGCGCAAGGCGGCGTACAGGGTGGTGGACTTGCCCGAGCCGGTGGGCCCGGTCACCAGCACGATGCCGTGCGGGCGCGCCAGCCGCTCACGCAGCGGTTCCAGCACGTCGGGCGGCATGCCCAGCTGGTCCAGGCCCAGCACGCTGCCGCCCTGGCTGGTGCTGCCCAGCAGGCGCAGCGTCAGGCGCTCGCCGTGGCGGGTGGGCATCGAGGCCACGCGCACGTCCACCGCATCCCCGTCCCACTGCGCGATGGCGAACTTCATGCCGCCGTCCTGCGGCGCGCGGGATTCGGAGATGTCCATGCCCGCCAGCACCTTGATGCGCGAGACCAGCGCCTCGCCCAGCGTGCGGGCCAGCGGCAGGCCCCAGGGCTGCAGCACGCCGTCGACGCGCAGGCGCAGTGCATGGCCCGGCTCGCCGGCCTCGACGTGGATGTCGGTGGCGCGCCGCAGCAGGCTGTCCTTCATCAGGCGGTCCAGCAGCTGGGTGGCGTCCTCCTCGGCGGCGCGCGGGCTGCCGGTGGACTGGGCCGGGCGGCCGGTCTCGCGCTGCAGCAGGGCCGACAGCGCGTCCGGCTCGGCCAGGCCGCTGCGCAGCTCGATGCCCAGCAGGCGCTGCACCGTCTGCGGGCCGATGCGGTCGTCCGGATCGCTGACCGCCAGCCAGCCCTGGCCCTGGGCATCGCGCACCGGCACCATCGCGTGCTTCTGCAGCAGCACGGCCGGCAGCCGGCGCAGCAGCGCCTCGTCGGCCTGCAGGCCGGCGAGATCCAGCCACGGCAGCGCGCGCTGCTGGGCCAGCGCCTGCCAGAAGGCCGCCGGCGGCAGGCGCAGCTCGCGGGCCAGGGATTCCAGCAGGCTGATGCGCTGGGCACGGGCCAGCGGGCGCAGGCGCGAGACGGTTGCCGGGTCCGTCAGCCCGGCCTGCAGTGCTGCGCTCAGCAGCATGCTCTCATGCACCGGCATGGCGACCCCGCTCGCCCGGTGCGGCGGCCACCGCTGCGGGCGTCGATTCGGGCCGCTGCAGCAGCCGGGTCAGCAGCAGCAGGTCCTGGGCATGGCGCTGCGCGTCTTCCGGGCTCAGCCGGCGCTGACGCACGGCCTGTGCCAGCGAATGGTCGACCGTCTGCATGCCCTGGGCGGTGCCGCTCTCGATCATCGAGTAGATCTGCTTGCTGCGGCCGGTGGCGATCAGGTTGGAGACGGCGTTGTTGACCATCAGGATCTCGGCCAGCGCGGTGCGGCCCTGGCCGTCGCTGCGCAGCACGAGCCGCTGCGAGATCACGGCGCGCAGGCAGCGTGCGAGGCGATAACGCACGGTCTCCTGCTCCTCGCCCGGAAAGCCGCCGACCACCCGCTCGACGGTGCCGACGGTGTCGGCCGTGTGCAGCGTGCCCAGCACCAGATGCCCGGTCTCGGCGGCGGTCAGCGCCGCGCGCATGGTGTCGAGGTCGCGCATCTCGCCGATCAGGATCACGTCCGGGTCCTGCCGCAGCGCGGCGCGGACCGCGCTGGCGAAGTCCGGAAAGTCCTGGTGCAGCGAGCGGTGCGTGATGTGGGCACGGATGGGCTCGTGCACGAACTCCACCGGATCCTCGATGGTCAGGATGTGGCGGGCGTGCTGGTGGTTGATCTCGTGCACGAGCGCCGCCAGCGTGGTGCTCTTGCCCGATCCGGTGGCACCGGTCACCAGCACCAGGCCGTCCTGCACGTCGGCCAGATGGCCGAGCATGGGCGGCAGACCCAACTCCTGGAATGAACGGAATCGGCTGTCGAGATGGCGGGCCACCAGGGCCGGCCGGCCGCGTGCGCGCAGCAGGTTCAGGCGGAAGCGTTCGGCACCGACGGTGTGGCCGAGGTCCAGACCGCCCTCGCGCGTGAGCTCGTCGCTGCGGCCCTCGTGCCGGGCCAGGCGCTCGTGCAGCGCGTTCAGGGCCTCGCTGCTCCAGAGCGTGTGGTCGAGCGAGGTCAGCTCGCCGTTGATCCGGGCCAGCGGCGGCTGGCCCACGGCCAGGTGCAGGTCGGAGCCGCGGACCTGCAGCAGCGCCATCAGCTGCTGGTCCAGGCGGTCGAGCGCGGCGGATGCCGCCGATGCGTCGTCGGCAGCGGTGGCGGTGGCGGCAGGAGGGGGCGTGGCGGTCGGTGTCATCACAGGTTCAGGTCCAGGGTCACGTCCAGCCACTGCAGGCGCGGCCGGGCTTGGCCCTCGGCATCGGTCTTCACCTCCACCGAGATCCACAGCGGGGCCGAGGCATGGGGCAGGTCCTTGAGGCCGTCGAGGAACTGCATCAGGCCGCGGTAGGACGCGCGGGCCTGCAGCCGTAGCAGCGGGCGTTGGTAGGGGCTCTGGCGCGCCAGTTGCTGCAGGCGCTCGCGGCTGGGGGCCTGCTGGCGTTCCTCGGGCCGCAGGCCCTTCTGCTCCAGCAGCACCAGGTCCATGTCGCTGCCGTCGCACAGTCGGGTCAGGGCGTCGACCAGCTCGCGTGAGGGGCCGACCTCGTTGAGCGATGCGAAGCGTGGCTCCAGATCCAGCAGGCGCGCGCGCTGGTCCTGCAACTCGGCCTGCAGGCCCTGGATCTCGATGCGCAGTGCGGCCGGTGAGCGTCCGGTCCAGCGCGGGGTCTGCTGGCGCACGGGCTGGCGGGCCTGTGCCGCGCGTCCGCTCATGCGCGAGAGCGTCTGCTCGGCCGCCGTGCGGGCGGGCAGCGTCAGCAGGCCGTGGCACAGCAGGGCGGTGGCCAGGGCCAGCACGCCGATCACGACCGGAATGCGGCGCCGGTCGGCCTCGGACAAGGCCTGCCAACGGGCCCGCAGGGGATGGAGAGGCGATGCGCGGGTCATCGGGAAGCGGCCGGCGCACTGCGCGCTGCGGACAAGGGGGGGACCGGGGTCGAGGCCGAGTGGCTCCCCGCGCTGGCGCTGACCTCGGCGGGCTCGGCCAGCTCGGCGGCTTCGGGCACCAGCCAGTAGCGGATGCGGTAGCCCTGCGTGCCCAGGCGGCCGGGGCCGGCCTGCATCTCGCCCTGGGCGACGGCCAGGCCCAGCGGCGCCACCGCCTCGGCCACCCGCGCGGCATAGGACTGCAGGCGTGCGGCGTCCGGCGACCAGGCCCTCACTTCGATGCCCAGGCGGGCGTCCGTGTCCTGGCTCTCGACCACGGCGTCGAGCACCACGCGGTCATCGATGGCCGAGGCCAGGGCCCGCATCAGCTCCGGCAGCATCGCCCGCCGCTGCTCGACCAGGGCCATGCCGGCGGCACGTCCCATCACACCGGCGAGCTCGGCGCGCAGGTGCATGGCCTCGGCGTCGAGCTGCTGGGCCTCGCTGCTGAGCTGCTGTTCGCTCTGCGAGCCCTGGGCGCGGCGTTGCAGGCTCTCTTCGAGCTGGCGGGCCTCGCGGCGCATGGACAGGATGCCGGCCCATTGCACGCCCTGCCACAGCAGCAGCGCCGCCAGCAGGGCGCCGCAGATCAGCCAGGGCCGCCAGGCCGGCCGTTGCCAGACCGGCAGCTGGGGATCGCGCAGCGGCACGGCCAGCGGCCGGCGCCGGGCCGGCGCCTGTGGCAGCGCCTGCATCAACGCCCGGGCGCGGGCGAGGGCGGCCTGCCGCGGATCGGCGGCGATCACCCGCACCGGCGTGCGCGTGAGCCGTTGCAGCAGGGGCACCAGCTCGGCGTGGCGCACCTGCGGATCGGCCACCACCAGCAGGATCTCGGCCACCTGCTCGACCTGCCATTCCGCCAGCAGCCCGGCCAGCAGGCCCGCATCCAGCGGCAGATCGTGGCGCGGCTCGCTGCGCACGGCGGCCACGGTGCCGTCGACCAGGCGCTGGGCCAGCGCCTGCTCCGGCCACAGCTCCAGCACCAGCGTCGTGCCGGTCAGCGTGCCTTCGGACAGCGCGGCCAGGCCCAGCCGCGGCCACAGGCCGCGCAGGGCCAGGCCTTGTCCGCGTGCCGCCGTGCGCCAGCGCTGGCGCAGGGCCTGCGACATCGCCACCACCTGCCAGTGCGGGGCCCGCTGGCCCTGCGGGCTGCGCAGCAGCGCCCCGCGCCAGCCGCAGGCCAGATCGCTGTCGAGCACGTGCAGGGTCTGCTGGGCCTGCAGCGCCTCGTCGAGCGCGCTGCGGCTCAATCCGCCGTGCACCAGGGCCAGCTCGCCGAAACGCAGCGGATCGCCGCGCTCGTCGAGCCCGCCCTGGGCCATCGCCTGCACCACGGCCGCGCGCTGCGGCACGCCCAGGCTGGCGCGCGCGCTGAGCACCTCGCCGATGGTCCACAGCGCGTTGTGTGCGGCCAGTGCGGGCTCGATCTCATAACGCGCCATCTCATGCATCTGCAGAGGCGGGCGCGGGCGCAGCGGATCGGCCGGCAGGTCGACGCTGGCCTGCACCACGCCGCCGCTGCACACCAGCAGGCCGGTGGGGCGCGGCTGGCCGTCCGTGCGCAGGCGCGGCAGGATCTCCGCCAGCAGGGACTCGGGCTCGCAGTCGCTCAGCGTCAGGGTCCACACCGGTGCGGCGTCCACCGCCTGCAGCCGGGCCGGGGCGGCCCGCCACAGGCTGGCCAGGCAGCCGGCGGGCCCCAGGTCCAGCACCAGCAGATGGGGCGCGGGTCGCAGGCGGGCCAGCGCCGTCTGCAGGCCGCTGCGCAGGGCCTTCAGTCCGGGCGTCAGCCGGGTGGCGGTGTCCCGCACGGCGGCGGGCGGGCGCTGGCGCGGCTCGGTCGGGCTCATCGCAGCACCAGCTCCAGGTGCGGCCGGGCTGCGCCGCTGAACAGGCGCACCACCGCGCTGATGCGGTGGCCGTTGATCTCCAGCGGCTGGTCGTTGCCGTCCTGCGCGCTGGCATCCGGGCTGACGACGGCCAGCGCCAGGTGCTCGCCGACGGGCACGCGCGTGGACAGGCTGCCGCCGCTGTGGCCGCCGGCCGGCAGGGCGTAGCTGTGGCTGGCACCGGCGGCCAGCGGCGTGTCGTCGAGCTGCGTGGTCAGGCGCTTCCAGCGGCCACCGCCCTCGCGGTTCTCCCACACCAGCAGCGAGACGCCGATGAACTCGCCCGGCCCCGGCCGCGTGACGCCGCTGGCATTGGTCAGGCGCACGCTCCAGCCGGCCATGTCGGTGCTCCAGTCGTCGGCCTGCACGCTGCGGTCGAGGTCGAGCGTGGCGTCGGACGCCGCACCGCCGGCGGCGTTGTCGGCACCCAGGCTGGTCAGGCGCCAGGGCTGGCTCTCGGTGGCCGGCAGGTTCAGGCGCCAGCCGTGGTTGAGGGCGTCATCGCCGTCGATGGACACATTGCCCCAGCCGTCGCGCAGCCGGCCCGCGTCGAGATCGGCGCTCAGCAGCCGGCGCAGGCCCTTGGGCAGGGACTCCTCGGCCCGGGTCAGGGTCAGCTCGTCGCCGCTGCCGTTGTCCAGACCGCTGCCGGCATCCGGGCTGGGATCGAAGACGGCCGCGCGCGGCCGGTGGCAGGCCAGCCGTCCGGCCGCCACCTGGGGCTGCGTGCCGCTGCATTCGGCCTCGTCGACCAGCGCCTCGCGCTCGATGAGCTCGCGCAGCGCCACCGGCAGGCGGCCGTTGTCGACGACGAAGCCCGACAGGCGGACCTCGCCGGCCCAGCGGGCTCCGGTCTCGCCGATGACGGCGCTGATGATCTGGTCCAGGCGTTGCCGGGTGCGCTGCTCGCGCAACCGTGCGTCGCTGTCGCCGAGCACCAGCAGACCCGCCGCGGCGGTGGCCGAGATCAGCGAGACGACCAGCACCATCTCCAGCAGGGTGTAGCCCGGCCGCGGCCCGGTCGCCCGCGCCGCGAGAGGGGTGCCGTGGTGGCGACGCGGCCTCATGGCGCCGGTCCGAAGCTGGTGATCACCAGGGCCGGGCCCTTGGCGTAGTTGTAGACGTGGAAGGCGAAGAACTGGCGGCGGTCGCCGGGGCGCAGATCGCTGGCCAGGCGCTTGGCCGCGCCCTCTTCGATATAGGCGACCAGGGTCTGGCCCTCCTGCGGGCCGTAGCGCAGGCGCACGGCCTGGCGCACGACCGGCGGCGCGCTCACGCGCATCAGCTTCAGGGCGGTGTCCAGGTACTCGGCCTTCTGCGGCCGCGGGCCGGCATCGAAGGTGGCCACGAAGCTCACGCCCGAGGGCTGCAGGATGATGCGACCCGGGCTGCGCAGGCCGGGCACCCAGGCGGCCAGATCCACCTTGCGGTAGGCGTCGGCGGCCGGGGCGGGTGTGCCCTGTGCGCTGCCGGCCGGCACGATGAGCGTGGCCGCCGCCGGCTGGGCGCGGGCCGGGGCCTGGCTCAGGGGCGCCAGCAGGGCGGCGCAGGCCAGGGCGGTCACGGCGCGGCGCGTCTTCAGGACGGCAGGGAGGTTCCGGCGGAGCAGGGGCATGGCGGTGTCGGGTGTCGGGTGTCGGTCTCAGTCCAGGCACATCACCTGGTCGTCCAGGCCGGCCGGATCGGCGGTGTAGGGTTCGCAGGCGCGGGCGGAGTCGGCGTCGTGCAGGCCGCCGAACGCGCCGTCGGGGCCCATCGACACCAGGCGGACACGGCCGCTGGCCACGCCGAAGTACAGCAGCGGCCGCGGCGAGGCCTCGAAGGTGTGGCGTGACGGGTCGAAGCCCGGCGCGGTGCTGGCATGCACCCGCCACTGCCAGGCGCAGTCGTCGCTCGCCTCCGGGCAGCGGCTGCCATCGGCCTGCACGGCGGGCAGCCAGCGGCCGACGCCCAGCGCCTGCAGATCGCGTTGCAGCGGGGCGTTGCGGCCGGTGCCGCCGCCATCGGGCTGCAGGTCGTTGCCGGCCTGCAGCCAGCCCAGCTGGTCGGCGCGCAGATAGGGGCCGCGCCAGCCGCGTGCGGTCGTGGCATCCCAGTCCTGCAGGCGGCCCAGCGGGTGGTTGGCGCACAGCAGCGGGCGTGCCATCAGCATCCAGAGGTTGGCCGGATGCCGGGCCCAGTCGGCGCGCCAGGTCTCGATGTCGCTCACCCCGGCGGGCACGACGATGGACGGCAGCGTCGAGCGCAGCCACAGGCCTGCGCCGGTGGGGTCCGAACAGGTGATCTCGTGATCCGTCACCACGGTTTCGATGTTGTGCGCCGCGGTCAGCGCCAGCGGGCCCTGGCCTGGCCAGTAGCCCATGTCGGTGTGGAAGCGCCTCAGGGCCTGGGCGACGTAGCGCATCTGCGCCTGGCCCAGACGGGTCAGCTCCGCATCGCGCACGCCGCTGTAGAAGGTCCAGCCCAGGCCGCTGAGGGCGGCCAGGATCGAGACCACCAGCAGCAGCTCCATCAGCGTCATGCCGCGCGGACGTGGAGGTCCGCGCCTGCGGATGAAGGTGTGCACTGCGGGGCTCCGGTGATCCTGGCCAGGGCCCGGCCGGCCATCGCGGGGATGGCCGGCCGGGCCGATCGGATCAGCTCAAGGCGTGATCAGATGGTCGGACGCGTGCCGTCCCACTCACCCAGTTCCTCGTCCTTGGTGTCGCCGGCGCCGTCGATGATGGCCTGCAGGCGGACTTCGGACTTGCCGGTGTCCACGTTCAGCAGCGCGACGAAGCGGTTGTACTCCGTGGCCTCGACGTGGCGGTAGACCGGCACCGTGGTCATGGCGCCGCGCTTTTCCGGGTTGAACAGGTCCAGGCTCGGGCCGATGCCCAGGGCCACCAGGGTCTGGGTGGCCGGCAGGCCCGGGGCGTTCACGCGCTCGGCATTGCCTGCCGTACCCGTGTCCCAGGCCAGCAGCGCGTTGCCCGAGGCGATGGTGGCGGCCATACCGCAGCCGTTCGCGTCTTCACTGCGGTACACCGTGCCGGCCGTCACGTCGTTGCCCTTGTCCTCGATCAGCTTCTGGATCGCCCGATCCGCCGCGGCACAGCGGCCGCCCTGGGCGGCTTCGCTGATGACCCGCACGCTCGAGACACCGAAGTCGGCCAGCAGGGTCTGCTGGGTGGCGGTCAGCACCACCTGGGTCAGCGAGCCGCTCAGGCCGCTGTTGACGAGGGTCGAGGCGGCGGCGGTGGCGTCCAGGGCGCCGGCGGCCTCGGCCGTCAGCGAATCCCAGTTGTTCGGGAACTTGCCGTTGTTGAGCACCTGGTAGGTCGAGATGCCCTTGACCAGCTCATCCATCATCGCCACGTGGGCGGCCGCGGCGGCCTGGCGGTCGGTGTCGCGCAGGAGGATGGTGGCGGTACCGGCGATGGCCGAGATGATGGCCACGACGACCAGCAGCTCCAGCAGCGTGAAGCCGCCTTGCTTGCGCTTGAGGCCGCGCAGGCGCTTGCGGGCCCACGGCTGGGCCACGAGCGTGGGATCGATCGCGTCGACGACCTGCGCACGCTGGCTGCGGGTCATGGCGAGAAGCTTCTTGATCATGTCGATTGGTCCTGGACCATGCGGACACGGGCCTTCCAAGGCGGCCTGCGTCACGCGCGACCGAATGCGCTCGTCCCGAGGCGCCATGCGGCCGTTCTCATCGATGGGTGTGACGTGCCGGGCGCTCCCCGGTCACGTGGTCCGCCCGCGGCGATGGCGCGGGGCGGCAGGCAGCACCGTCCGAACGTGTGCTGCGTTCAGGTCTTCCCGCCGTGGCGGCAGGACCCTGGTGCGGATCAGGAGCGGCGGTGGCCCGGCTCCCGACGGTCGGCGAAATCGATCGGCAGGCTGCTGGTGCGTCGCTCGGTGGCGCGACGGCGGTCGCCGGCCTGCTGCTCGATCACCCGGAAACGGCTGTGGCGTGCGCCGACGGGGGCATCCTGCGCATCGACGACGAAGCGGTGTTGCTTGCCGCAGTGCAGGATGACCTCCTTCTGCCCTTTGCGCAGCAGCCGGATGTCGACGCGGATTTCTCCGTAGCCATCATGTGAGAACAGGTCTTCGTACAGCTGCACGAGCCTGTTCAGGACTTCTTGATTTCCCATGCTTTCCCTCTTGAACGCATGTTATCAAGAATGATTCGCATTAAGAAGAAAGACCCCGGGCCAGTCTGAAAGCATTTGTATCCGGTGCGGAACTTGGCGTTCATGCCTCCGTCGCGGCGGTCTCCGCCTGCCGCGCATAACGCTGCGCCAGCACGGCGCAGACCATCAGCTGCAGCTGGTGGAAGACCATGATGGGCAGCACCAGCAGGCCCACCGGCTGGCCGGCGAACAGGATCTGGGCCATCGGCACGCCGCTGGCCAGGGTCTTCTTCGAGCCGCAGAAGACGATGGCGATCTCGTCGGCGCGGGCGAAGCCCAGGCGCCGGCTGCCCCAGACCAGCAGACCCATCACGAGGGCCAGCAGCACCGCGCTCCAGGCCAGCAGGATGGCCAGCACGCCCCAGCCCAGCTGCTGGTAGAGGCCCTGCACCATGGCCTCGCTGAAGGCGCCATAGACGACGGCCAGGATGATGCCCTGGTCCAGCGGCTTGAGGATGGCCGCATGGCGCCGCACCCAGCCGCCCAGCCAGGGCTGGGCGATCTGGCCGGCGACGAAGGGCGCCAGCAGCAGGCTGACGATGCCCTGCACCGACGACCAGGACAGGCCCTGGCCCTGGCCGGTGGCGCCCAGTCCCAGGCCGCTGACGAGCGCGGCCATCAGCAGCGGCGTCAGCACGATGCCGGCGACGTTGGAGATCGAGGCGCTGCACACCGCCGCGGCCACGTTGCCGCGCGCCAGCGAGGTGAAGGCGATCGACGACTGCACCGTCGAGGGCAGGGCGCAGACGAAGAGCACGCCGATCATCAGCGTCGGCCCGATCCAGGGCTGCAGCAGCGGCCACATGGCCAGGCCCAGCAGCGGGAACACGCCGTAGGTGGTGGCCAGCACGCTCAGGTGCAGCCGCCAGTGCAGCAGGCCCTCGACCACCGCCTGGCGCGACAGCTTGGCGCCGTGCAGGAAGAACAGCCAGGCCACGCCGAGGTTGGTGGCCGTGTGCAGCCATTCGGCCGGTGCGCCGCGGATCGGCAGCAGCAGGGCCAGGATGACGCAGCCGGTGAGCGTCAGCACGAAGTTGTCGGGCAGGTAGGCGGGGCGGGTCATGGCGGGCGCGGGTTCCGGACGATCCGTCGATTGGAGCAGACCGCACCGCCTTCACCGCCTGCAGCGGCGGGCGGACAGCCCTGACCGGGATGCAGGCAATCGGGCCGGCTGCGCCCCGCCGCACCGCGGCCGCCTCAGAACGTGTGAACGAAATGCGCCCCTGAACCGTTGAGGATTGCATGGACGCTACGACGGTTGGAGACGAGGGTGAGCAGACCCAACAAGGTCTGTTCGGTGAAGGGGAGTTGCCTGCGGGAGCGGGGATGACCGAGCCTGCGCGGGCAGGCGGTGCAGCGCGGGTCATGTCGCCACAGCGCAACCAAGTGGAGCTTCGCCCGGTCGATCTGGATTCGTTGCTGGCGCATGACCATGCCGCGCGTACCGTATGGGCGTTCGTTCAGGCGCTGGACCTGGCGCCGCTGTACGCGCGCATCAAGTCGGTGGCTGGTCGCGGCGGTGCGCCGGCCAT
>NZ_JBBUTF010000010.1:0-70765 GCF_038066575.1 Pseudaquabacterium rugosum
TTGTTGCCGCAGCGCCGCCAACGTCACGCGCTCTTCGGGCTGCATCTGCTGGAATCGTCTCGTCATCTCCACACCTTACCGGATGGCGAGGTGTTGCATTTCGGACTTGAGACCGCCCGGCCATCGCCCCTCCCGCTCCCCCGATCAGGAATCCCTCATGAAACTCGCCATCTGCACGGACGTCTACGGCAACCTGTCCTACACCGAGATGCTGGACCAGGTGAAGTCCCTCGGCGTCGACGCGGTCGAGATGACCGCCGGCGGCTGGGCCGGCTGCCCGCACGTCAAGACCCAGGAGCTGCTGGCCTCCGCGCCGGCCCGCCAGGCCTTCCTGGCCGAGCTGGACCAGCGTGGCATGGAGATCGCCGCGCTGAACTGCTCGGGCAACCCGCTGAGCCCGGGCGAGATGGGCGAGAAGCACACGGCCAGCAGCTACGACACCGTGCGCCTGGCCGGCCTGCTGGGCGTGCGCAAGATCGTGATGATGTCGGGCTGCCCGGCCGGTGCGCCGGGCGACACCGTGCCCAACTGGATCACCTCCACCATTTCCTGGCCGGCCTACATGGCGCCGGCACTGCACTACCAGTGGAACGACGTGGCCATCCCCTGGTGGAAGAAGTTCGTCGCGCACTGCAAGGCGCACGGTGTCGACCAGATCGCGATCGAGGAATTCCCCTGCATGCTGGTCTACAACCCCAGCACGCTCAAGCGCCTGCGGGATGCGACGGACCCGATCGTCGGCATCAACCTCGATCCCTCGCACCTGATGGCCATGGGGGCCGAGCCGATCGCCGCCGCGCGGGCGCTCAAGGGCGCCATCCATCACATCCACGGCAAGGACGCGCGCATCGAGCGGGGCCTGGCCGACGTGGACGGCCTGCTGGAAACGCAATCGGTCAACGACCCGGCCACGCGCACCTGGAACTACGTCGCCGTGGGCTGCGGCCGCGACCTGCAGTGGTGGAAGGAGTTCTTCTCCGTCTGCCGGATGATGGGCTACGACGGCCACGTCTCGCTGGAGATGGAGGACCTGACGATGTCGGTCGAGGCCGGCGTGCTGACCTCGATCGCGGCGCTCAAGCAGTCCATCAGCCAGTGATCGGCCAGTGATCCGCCCGTGATCCACCCGCCTGCCGGTGAACCATCCGGCACCCCGCTTCCGAGACCTTCCAGAGGAGACCGTGCCGTGAAGATCGCGCTCGACCCCTACATGATCCGGCACCTGCCGCTGACCGAGCTGCCGGCGGCCGTGGCCGAACTCGGCTACGACCAGATCGAGCTGTCGCCGCGCAGCGACTTCCTCGACTGGTGGGTGATGCCGCGCGCCACCGGCCCGCGCATGGCCGGCTTCAAGGCCGCGATGCGCGCGGCCGGCGTCGGTCTGGCCTCGGTGCAGCCGATGTACCGCTGGGCCAGCCCCTTCGAGGACGAGCGCCAGTGGGCCGTGCGCTGCTGGAAGAAGGCCATCGAGGTGGCCGTCGAGATGGACTGCCAGCTGATGGTCAGCGAGTTCGGCCGCGGCGCCTCGCCCGAGCGCACGGTGGCCGAGCGCAACGGCCTGGCGACGAACCTCAACACCAAGGAAGCCTGCGAGGCCGCCTGGTTCCGCTCGATGGACGAGCTGCTGCCCATCCTCGAACGTGAGGGGATCACGCTCAGCGTCGAACCGCATCCGGAGGACTGGATCGAGCAGTACCAGCCGGCCTGCGACATCGTGCGCAACATCGGATCTCAGGCGCTCAAGCTCAGCTTCATCGCGCCGCACGCGTTCTTCTATGGCGGCGAGATCGGGGCGATGGTGCGCGAGGCGGGCGATCTGCTGGCCCATGTGCGGGTGGCCGACACCTTCGACCACCGCAAGAGCAGCCAGTTGCGCTACATCGTGAACCCGCCGGGCTCCAGCCAGGTGCGGGTGCACCAGCACCTGGACATCGGCCAGGGTGAGGTGGACTTCGACGCGCTGTTCGCGGCGATGGGGGCGATCGGCTTCGACGGGCTGGTCTCGGCCTGCGTGTTCGCCTGGGAGGAGCGCGCGGCCGAATCCAGCCGCGCGATGCGCACCGACATCCAGCGCCTGCTGGAGCGTCACGCACCCACCGGACGCTGAGGCCGGCCATGCCGCAGCAGGTCACCGCGGGGCAACCCCTGCTCCGGGAGATGGCGTCGTCCTATGCCGCCTTGAGCCCGCAGCTCAAGGTGATCGCCCGCTATGTCGAGCGTCATCACGACACCCTCGGCCAGCAGCGCATCCAGGACGTCGCCGCGCGCTGCCAGGTGCAGCCCTCGGCGGTCGTGCGCTTCGCCAAGCGCTTCGGCCTGCGCGGCTATCAGGAGCTGAAACTGGCGCTCGACAGTTCATGGGCGCCCCTGGCCGAGGCGACCGCCCCTGCCGGCAAGCCCGGCGCAGACGACGCATCGCCGCCGCCGACCGCACCCGCGGGCCCGGCACCGGCCGCGGACAGCTGCGCGCGTCAGGTGCAGGACGGGCTCGATGCCGCGGCCGCGCACCTGGACCAGCTGCGCTCGGCCCTGCACAGCAGCGCCTACGAGGCCATCGGCCGGCGCCTGGCCGGCGCACGCCGCATCTGGATCGTTGGCGCCCTGCAGGCCTTTCCGGTCGCAGCCTACCTGGCCGACCACCTGGGGCGCTCGGATGCCCCGGTGCACTGGCTGAGCCTGCTGGGCGGTCCACCCAGCGAACTCAGCGGTGCCGGGCCCGAGGATGTGCTGCTCGTGATCAGCCTGGGCACCGGGTCGGCCACCGTGCTGGACCTGGTCAGCCGCGCCCGGGCCCGCGGCCTGTCGCTGGTGGTGCTCGGCGATCCACGGCATCCGGTGCTGACCCAGGATCCATCGCACACGCTGTGGCTGGACCACGCAGGTCCCGGTCTGATCACGGCGATGGCGGCGGCCGATGGCCTGTGCCGCGCCTGGGCCTGGGCCCGCGATGAGCGCCGCGCCCGCACGGCCGGCCCGCCGCGCTGAATCCCGGCACCCCGTCCGGACGCGTGGCGGACCACACGCGTCCCCTGACGGCGGACCACCACGGACACTGAAGATCCCGACGCCGGTGCCGACAAGGCAGGCAGATGGGCACGGTTGGTCGCGACCATCGGCCCGCCCTGCCCGCCCCGATGCCCCGCCTGCTGCTGCTCAGCCCCGTCGCCCCCTGGCCGCCCGACACCGGCGCGCGCCAGCGCACCTTCCTGCTGCTGCAGGCGCTGCGCGAGACCCACGCCGTCGATCTGCTGCTGGTGGGCGGCGAGCCGCCGCCGGCCGATCAGCAGGCGGTGCTGACGCGCGAGTTCAGCCTCATCGGCCATCTGCCGGACGATCCCGGCCGCCTCGGCGTGCGGCACTGGGTCTTCCCCTGGCCGCTGATCGGCACGCCGCTGCGCCGGCTGACCCGCCTGGGCCTGGGCGCCCGGCGCACGCTGTTCCGCAGCCCGGTGCTGGCGGCCGCGCTGCAGCGCCTGGCGGCAGGACCGCCGGCCGCGGACATCGCCGGCGCACCCTCAGGATGCGGCCCGACCGTCGACCCGCCACCCGCCGGCTATGCCGCCATCGTCAGCCGTTATCTCTGGCCGGCGGTGCAGACCGATGCCTTCGCGCTGGCGCCGGTCTGGGTCGATGTCGACGATCTGGATTCGGAGATCTGGGACGCCCACGCCCGCAGCGCACAACAGCGCCACAGCCGCACGGCGGTCTGCGCCCGACACATCGCCACCGCCTACCGCGACGCCGAGCGGCAGCAGCTGGCGCGCTGCACGGCTGCCTGGGTGACCAAGTCGCGGGACCTGGCCGCAGTGGCCGGCCGACCGGCCGCCCTGCTGCCCAACATCCCGCTGGCGGCCTGGCCCGACGGCGTGATCCCCGTGCCCTGGCCCGAGGACGCGGCCGGCCCCGATCAGCCCGCAGCGGGAGACACCGGCACGGGCAGCGGCGCCATCTCCGGCCCCGTCTGCAGCCCCCCGCCCGCCCGTCGCCACGTCGGCACCGCCACCGGCACGCGGCCGCCGGTGGTGCTCGGCATCGCCCTGTTCGACCACCCGCCCAACCGCCAGGGCTTCGACTGGTTCATCCAGCAGGTCTGGCCGCAGGTGCATGCCCGCCATCCTGAGGCGCGGCTGCGTCTGGTCGGTCGCCTGAGCTGTGCGCGCACGCGCACGGCCTGGCAGGCGGTGGCCGGCGTCGAGCTGGCCGGACGGCTGGACGCGCTGCGCCCGGCCTATGCCGACAGCGCCTTCACCATCGCCCCGCTGTTCAGCGGCGGCGGCACCAACATCAAGGTCATCGAATCGCTGGCCCACGGCCGGGCCTGTGTGCTGACGCCGCACGCGGCCAAGGGCTTCGATGCGCTGGCCGGCCTGCGTGTGAGCGAAGGCGCGGCCGACTTCGCCGCGGACTGCATCGCGCTGCTCGATGAGCCGTGTCGCGCCCGCGCGCTCGGCGAGGCCGCTGCCACCGCGGCCCGCACCGAAGGGTCGTGGCCGCGCTTTCGCGCCGCGGTCCATGACCTGATGTCCGCCGAGGGAGCCCCGCGATGAGCCGCACCGACACCGCGAGCCCGAGCGTCTCCGTCGTCATCCCGGTCTACAACGGCGAGCGCTTCATCGCCCGCGCGATCGACAGCGTGCTGGCCCAGAGCCATCCGGTGGCCGACATCGTCGTCGTCAACGATGGCTCGCATGACGGCACGGCCGAGGTGCTGCGCCACTACGGCGACCGGCTGACCGTCATCGACGTACCCAACGGCGGCGTGGCCCAGGCCCGCAACCTGGGCCTGGCGCGCACCCGCGGCGAGCTGATCGCGCTGCTCGATGCCGACGATGTCTGGCGCGCACACAAGCTCTCGGCCCAGATCGACGCCCTGCGCCGCCACCCGGACGTCGACTTCACCTGCTGCGACTACGAGGCCGTCCATCCGGCCATCGGCCCGCGCGACACCCATTTCGAACATGTCCGGCGCCTGCACCCGCCGGCCTTCAACCGCGTCGTGCCGCGACCGGTGCGCACGCTGATCGACATCAACTTCGTCGGCACCTGCTCGAACGTGCTGTTCCGCCGCAGCCTGCTGGGCCGCGTCGGTCTGTTCGATCCCCGCCTGCGCCAGGCCGAGGACTACGACCTGTGGCTGCGCATGGCCACCACCGGCAACTTCTACCTGCAGTCCGACGTGCTGCTGGAGAAGATCACCCACGACGACAACCTGACGCTGCGCTACGACGAGACGCTGCAGTACCACGAGGCCGTGCTGCACAAGTTCCATGCCCAGCAAAACGAGCTGTTCGCCCGTGACCCCGGCCTGCAGGCCGCACACACGCGGGCCGTGGCCGACGTGCGTTACCAGATCGCCGGCCTGCTGCTGGCAAAGGGGCAGCACCGCGAGGGCTTCGACTGGCTGGGCCGCTCGTGGCAGGCCGATCGCGGCCTGCGCCACAGCCTGCGCTGCCTGAAGCGCCTGCTGCGCCGCACGCTGCTGCCATGACCGTGAGCGAGACCGTGACGACCCCGCCCGCCCCCCCGCCCGAGGCCGGACGCACCGCCCAGGCGCTGCGCCGCCTGTGGGGCTATCTGGACCGGCGCCAGCGCTGGCAGTCGGCCTGGCTGGCCGCGCTGGTGACACTGAGCGCCTTCACCGAGATGCTGACCATCGGCACGCTCTACCCGTTCATCATCACGCTGGTGGCACCCGACAAGCTGCAGACCATCCCACCGCTGTGGCGCGCACTCACCCACACCGGCCTGACCGATCCGCGCCAGCTGCTGCCGCTGCTGACGGTGGGCTTCATCGGCGCCATCGTGCTGGCCACGGCCACGCGCATCGGCCTGCTGTGGGCGCAGACCTGGTACAGCAACCACATCGGCGCCAGCCTCAGCGAGCAGCTCTACCACCGCACGCTGCACCAGCCCTATCTGGTCCATGCCTCGCGCCACAGCGCCACCGTGGCGGTGACCATCATCGACCGCGTCAACGGCGTGGTGGCCTCGGTCATCATGCCGATCCTGACCATCGGCAGCTCGGTCATCCTGCTGCTGGCCATCTTCTCGACGCTGGTGGCGGTGCGCCCGGCCGTCGCGCTCGGCATGGCGGCCGGACTGGGCGGCCTCTACGCGCTGATGGCCACCCTGGCGCGCGGCCGGCTGCAGCGCGAGGGCCGCCAGCTCAACGATCGCCAGCACCTGGCGCTCAAGGCCGTCAACGAGGGGCTGGGCGGCATCCGCGAGGTGCTGCTCGACGGCACACAGCAGGTCTTTCGTCAGGCCTTCCGCCAGGCCGATCTGGAGCGCCGCCGCTCGGTGACGGTGATCGCCTTCATCGGCAGCCTGCCGCGCTACCTGATCGAGGGCCTGGGCATGATCCTGATCGCCGCCACCGGCTACTGGATCACGCGGGACGCGGCATCGGCCGCTGGCGCGGTGCCGATCCTGGGCGTGATCGCGCTCGGCGCCCAACGCCTGTTGCCAGTGGCCCAGAACATCTACGGCAGCTGGGCCCAGCTGCGCGCCAACCTGTTCGCGCTCGAGGACGTGGTGCGGCTGATGGAGCTGGCCCCGCTGCCGGCCGCCGACGCATCCCCGCCGCCGGCGCTGCGCTTCGAGCACACGATCCGGCTGCAGGACGTGGGCTTCCGCTACGGCCCCGGTCTCCAGCCGGTGCTCGACGGCATCACGCTGGAGATCCCGCGCGGCGCGCGCATCGGCGTGATCGGCGCCACCGGCAGCGGCAAGAGCACGCTGATCGACATCCTGATGGGCCTGCTGCCGCCCGGCCGCGGACGCCTGAGCGTGGACGGCGTGCCGATCGAGGGCCCGGCCGTGCGCGGCTGGCAGCAGCTGATCGCCCATGTGCCGCAGGCCATCTTCCTGACCGACGCCACGCTGGCCGAGAACATCGCCTTCGGCGTGCCGCGCGCGCAGATCGACCGCCAGCGCCTGGAACAGGCCGCCCGCCAGGCGCAGATCGCCGATCTGGCACAGACGCTGCCACAGGGCTGGGACACGCCGATCGGCGAGCGCGGCATGCGCCTGTCCGGTGGCCAGCGCCAGCGCATCGGCATCGCCCGCGCGCTGTACAAGCAGGCCCGTGTGATCGTCTTCGACGAGGCCACCAGCGCGCTGGACACGGCCACCGAGCGCCGCGTGATGGAGGCCATCGACGCGCTAGACGAGGACCTGACCCTGGTGCTGATCGCCCATCGCCTGAGCACGCTGCGCCAGTGCGACTGGATCATCGAACTGCAGGGCGGCCGCATCGCCCGCATCGGCCGCCATGCCGAGATCGTCGCCGACCATGAGTGAGCACCCGAACGCCGCCGCCCTGCCCGGCGATCCACACGACCATCCGCCCGGCCGCCCCGTCATCGTCGACGTGACCGAGCTGATGGCCTGGCAGGGGCCGGCCGTCGGCATCGTGCGTGTGGTGCAGGAGATCGCCGCGCGCGTCCTGCAGGAGCGGCCGGACGCCCTGTTCATCCGCTACGAGCATGCCTGCGAGGACCTGGTGCCGGTCAGCGCACAGGCCCTGCGCGAGCGCCTGGCCCGCAGCGACCGCGTCAGCCGCCTGCCCCCACCACCCGAGGGCCGCTGGCCCGACCGCTGGCGGCGCCTGAAGGCCCGGCTGTGCCCGGCGGCCCTCCTGCGCGCGCGTGAACGGTGGCGGCTGCGGCGTGCCCGCCGCCGCTGGCCCGCGCTGGATCTGCCGCGGCATGTGCCGTTCATCTTCGCCGGCTTCACCGATCACCCGCCGCGCATCGCGCGCTGTGCGGCACTGATCGACACGCTGCAACTGCAGCCGGTCTTCTACTGCCACGACCTGATCCCGCTGCGGCTGCCCAACGTGGTGTCGACCCACACAGCCACCCACTTTCCGCGCATGGTCGAGACCTTCGTGCGCGACGGCGCGGTGGTGCTGTGCAACTCGCGCTGCACGCAGGCCGACGTGGCGGCCTGGGCAGCGCCGCGCGGCGTGCGCCTGCGGCAGCTGCAGACGCTGATCCTGGGCTTCGAGCTGCGCGCCAGCGCCGACCCCCGCCCCTCGCGCCCCGAGGTCGCCGCGCTGCTGGGCCAGGACTTCCTGCTCTACGTCTCGACGATCGAGAAGCGCAAGAACCACGACGTGCTCTACAAGGCCTGGCTGATGCTGCTAGAACGCGGCGTGACGAATCTGCCCAAGCTGGTCTTCGTCGGCGCCGAGGGCTGGATCATCGGCGACCTGATGCACGACCTGCGGCACGACCCGCGCATCCGGCCCCACGTCGTGCTGCTGCACCAGCTGCCCGACGAGGACCTGAGCCTGCTCTACCGCCACTGCCTGTTCACGCTCTACCCGTCGATCTACGAGGGCTGGGGCCTGCCGGTCAGTGAGAGCCTGCTCAACGGCAAGTTCTGCCTGGCGTCCGACCAGGGCTCGCTGCCCGAGGCCGGCTCCGGCCTGGCCGAACACCTGCCGCCCTACGACACCCGGGCCTGGGCCGACCGCATCGAACACCACCACCGCGACCGCGCCGGCCTGCGTGCGATCGAGGCGCGCATCCGCAGCGACTACACGGGCCGCCGGTGGTCGACCTTCAGCGCCGAGTTCATGCAGCAGCTGCACGCGCTGGACGCGGGCTGATGCAAGGGCCCGGCCCGCGCGCGGCCCAGGCCCCAGCTCAGGCCGTCTGCACCGGGATGCGCCGCGGCTGGACCGGCGCCACCTTGGGGATGCGCACGCGCAGCACGCCCTGGGCCAGCTCGGCGCCGATCTGCGTGGCATCGAGCTCCTGGCTCAATGTGAAGGCGCGGCGGTAGCGCGCCAGCGGGCGCTCGACATGGAGCGGCTGCCAGTCGGCGGCGGGGCGCAGCGCCTCGGCCTCGATCGTCAGCTGTTCGCCGTCGATGCGCAGGTGCAGCTGATCACGCGGCACGCCCGGCAGATCGGCATACAGCGTGATGCCGCCGGCATCCTCGATCACGTCGACGGCGGGCACCAGCGTGGGCTCGGCGGCCTCGGCACGGGGGCGGGCGGCCTCGGTGGTCGGACGCTCGGTGGCGCCGGTGGCCTGGGCGGCCGGGGTGCTGGCAGGGGACTGGCGGAAAAGGATGTTCATCGCCTCACTCCGAAGGTCTGGCGGGGACGCCGGGCACGCGTTGGACGCGTTCTTCAGGCGTCAGGTTCAGGACACACAGGCGCAGGGATTGCAGGTGCAGGGCTTGCAGGATTTCAAGGGCCGTGCAGCCCTGCACGCTCACTGCACCGTGATGCGCCGCGGCTGCGGCGCGGCACGACGCGCGATGCGGATCTGCAGCACGCCGTCGGCGCAGCGGGCGCTGACGGCATCGGGATCGATGTCCTCGGGCAGGCTCACCACGCGACGGAAGCGGCCGGACGGTCGTTCATCGAGGTGCCGGGTGGCGCGCTCGTCGATGGCCGGCAGCGGCTTGCGCTCGCCCGACAGCGTCAGCACGCCGCGGTCGATCTGCACGTCCAGGCTGGCCGGGTCGATGCCGGGCACGAAGGCCTGCACCTCGACCGCCTCGGCGCTGCGGCCGATGTTCAGCGCCGGAAAGCTGTCGCGGGCCAGGCCACGGATGCCCGGTGCGGGATCGAACAGGCCTTGCACGCCGCGCTGCAGGCGGTCGAGCTCGGCCAGCACATCGTGCGGAAACAGGCTGCGGTAGAGCATTTCGGGTCCTTCCGTCGGGGCTGTCGGATCCTTCCGGATCCCTGTCGCAGCGCCTCGCGCCGCGTCCATGACATCCGACATGAGGACGCCCTGCCCCGCTTCAAGACCCGCCGGGAAGGGCAGCTGCAGCCGGCCTTGCGCCCGATCAGACCGGCGGCTGCCCAGGCCCGGGCCCGGCATCGCGCCCGGAACCCAGCCGCCGCGACAGCCAGCCCGCCAGCAGCGGCCCGGTCAGCGCGACGACCAGGAAGCGCGCCACCTGCATCGCCATCACGAAGGGCACATCGACCTGGCCGGCCGCACTCGACGCGGCGACGATGGCGGTGGAATCGGCGCCGCCCGGGCTGGTGGCCAGCAGCGCCGTCAGCGGCTGCAGCCCGGCCAGGCCGACCAGCAGCCAGGCCACGCCGGCGTTGGCCAGGATCAGCGTGACGATGGCCGCCAGCACCAGCGGCGCGGCGCGCGCCGCATGGCGCAGCACCTCGGGCGTGAACCGCCCGCCGATGCTCCAGCCGATGCAGGCGAAGGCCAGCGCCAGCAGCGGCTCGGGCAGGCGCGGATGCCAGTCCAGCAGCAGCTGCAGCCCCAGCCCGGCCAGCAGCGGGGCCAGCAGCGCACCGCCCGGCAGCCTCAAGCCCTGGCCGAGCCGCACCGCGCCCAGGGCCACGGCCAGCGACAGGCCCAGCTCCAGCCCGGCGGCCGCATCGTTCCAGGCCGGCGGCGGTGCGGGCTCGGCCCGCTGCAGATGGAAATGATGAGCCACCAGGCTGGCCGCCACCGCACAGCACAGCACCCGCAGGTACTGCATGAAGGCCACCAGCCGCACATCGGCGCCGTAGGCCTCGGACAGCAGCGTCATCGCCGTGGCCGCGCCGGGGGCCGAGCCCCAGATCGCCGTCGGGCCCGGCAGCAGGCCGCTGCGCGCCAGGCCCCAGCCCAGCAGGCCCGACAGCAGCAGCGTGGCCAGCGTGCCGGCGACGAACACCGGCCAGTCCGCCGCCACCTGCCCCAGCAGGGCCAACGGCAGATGCGAGGCCATCATCAGCCCGACCACGCCCTGGGCCGCCGGCATCGCCGGACGCGGCAGCCGCACCGGCAGACCGGCGACCGCCAGCACGATGGCCGCGACCATCGGCCCCAGCAGCAGCGCGGCCGGCAGACCGGCCCACGACATCGCGGCACCGACCAGCAGGGACAGGACGATCAGGGCCAGGGCACGGCGCCAGGGCGGGGCCAGCGCGGAGCGCAGCAAGACAGACATCGGAGGCGAACTGGCGCCGCGGACCGCGCAGCGCCGCGGCAGTGACGGACCGGCCGAGGATACGCGGCCCGCGCAACACATCTTCACCGCGCAGCAGCGCGGAGGCCGGAACGGGCTGTCGATACTGGACCGAGACCGACCGGAAAGGACCGCCCACGCCACGGCGCGCGACCTGCCCGAGTCCGCCCGGACACCCACGATCCGCCCACCATGCACCGCACCTCACCCGTTTCAGCGCCCGGCCGTTGGCCGCGGCCCCCGCACACCCCGGCACCGGGCTGCACGGCGCCCCGCCACCCCACCGGCGCGGGCCCGGCCCTGGCGCTGCTGGCCGGACTGGCGCTGGGCGGCTGCGGCACCGCACGCATGCCGCAGGGCGAGGAGCGCGCCGACCTGCAGCGCCCGCAGATGCGCATGGCCGGACCCGCGAGCGCCATGGCCGGCGAGGCCACCACCCCCACCGAGGGCGACAGCGACGGCGACGACGGACGCGAACGGGGCCTGATCGCCATCAGCGTCTCGGGCGCCCGCGAAACGCAGGATGCCCAAGCAGAGGGCGGCGCCAACGGCCTGGGCGCGCTGGTGCGTGCGGCGGCCGCCGGCCATGGCGGCAGCACCTCCGGCAGCAGTGGCTCCACCGGCAGCACCAGCACCGCCACGGTGGCCGGGGCCGGTGGCGTGGTTCAGCGCGTGCGCGTCAGCACGCCCGCGGTCTACCTGCGGCTGCCGCTGGGCCGCCAATGGACGCTCGAAGGTGCGGGCAGCGCGCAGCGCCGCAGCGGCGTCACGCCCACCTGGTACACCGACACCGACAGCCTGCGCAGCGTGGACGAACGCCGGCGCACCGCCGATGCCCGCCTGACGCGCAGCGGCAGCCACCACGCGCTGAGCCTGGGCGTGCACGGCGCACAGGACGACGACAGCCGCGCCCGCGGCATGTCGCTGCAGGGCCACTGGGACTCGCAGGACCACCACAGCCGCTTCCACCTCGGCCTGGCCTGGACCGAGGACACCGAACGGCCCGCCGTCAGCGGCACGGCCACCCCCGCGGAACGCCAGCTGGCCCGCGCCGTGCAGCTGGGCCTGACCCAGACGCTGGGCCCTCACGACGTGGTGCAGCTCGAATGGACCGGCAGCCTGCAGCGCGGCGACCTGGACGATCCCGACCTGGCCTACGACGTGAGACCCGACAGCCGCCAGGCCCAGGCCCTGCAGCTGCGCTGGAACCACTGGCTGGGCTTCGCCGCCCTGAAGACCGGCTGGCGCCTGTACGCCGACGACTGGGGCGTGCGGGCCCACACGCTGGAGGCCGCGATGGCCTTTCCGATGGGCGCCGACAACCGCTCGACGATCACGCCCGAGGTGCGCTGGACCACCCAGAGCGCCGCCCACTTCTACGTGCCGTGGAACGGTGCCTCCATCATCTACCCGGTGCCCACCCGCCACTGGAACGGCTACACCACGCTGGACCCGCGGCTGGCCGCCTGGGGCGCCCTCGGCGTGGCGATCAAGGTCGATGCCGCACTCGACGCCGACTGGAACGCCTCGCTCAAGCTCGGTGTGCAGCGCCAGCAGGCCGGCTGGCGCCTGCTCGACGAGGGCTCGGGCGGCCTGGCGCCGCTGACGACCTGGTCCTGGCAGGCGGGGCTGCGGCGCGCGTTCTGAACCCGCACCGGCCCCGCCCTCACGCGCTGTCGGCTCAGGGCTTGCGCAGCGGCATGCGCACCGCCTCGACCTCGATCTCGACCAGATAGGCCGGGTTGGCCAGCGCGCTGACCTGGAAGGTCGAGCGGGTCGGCAGCATCGGCTGCGCGGCGGTGCCGAAGAACTTCGAATAGCCGCGCATGAAGCCGGCGAAGTCCATCTTGCCGCCCTGGGCCGGATCACCGACCAGGTAGACCTGCATCTTGACCACGTCCTTCAGCCCCAGGCCGAGACCGGCCAGCTGGGCGTCGATGGCCTTGAGCACGGCCTCGGTCTGGCCCTGGGTGTCGCCACCGTAGGCGGCCGCCGAGGTGGCCGGTTGGGACTTGTCGACCACCGGCGGCACCTTGCCCGAGAGCAGCACGCGCGTGGCGTCGGCCGGCACCTCGATCGCCGCGGCGATCGGGAAGTTGGAGTTCGGGATCTTGTGGCGCAGCAGCTCGCCGCCCGGGGCGGCGCAGCCGGTCAGCAGCAGGCCGAGGGCCAGGGTGGAGACGGCGGCGGCCGGGCGCAGGACAGGGGAGAGGGTCATCATCTTCAGGCTCAGGACGAGGGTGAGGGACGCTGGAGGCGCGGGCTCGGGGCTCAGGGCTTGGCCGGCCGCAGCGCCTTGACGGCGACGGCCGTCATGGCATCCGTGTGGCGGTTGCCGAACTGGGTGCGCACATGGTTGACCACATCGGCGATCTGCTGGTCATCGAGCTGGTGGCCGAAAGGCGGCATGCCGTGCAGGCCGTTGAGCACGACCAGCGCCGGATAGGCCGCCGCGGCCAGCCGCGGGTTCTCGCGCAGCGAGGGGAACATGCCCGAGCCGGTGCGCGCACCGTTGCCGTCGGGCATGTGGCAGGCCGCGCAGATCGAGCGGTAGAGCACCTCACCCCCCTGCTGGGTGAAGCGCGACGGGGTGGCGGAGAAGCTGGCGACGAGATCGGCATCGCTCAGGCGCGGCGCCACGCCCTGGGCGACGGCCGACAGGCTGAGGGCGCCGCACAGCGCGGCGGTGCTGACGGTACGGATCATGGCAATGAGGCTCGCGGAAGGCATGGATGGTGGCTCCGGGTTCAGGCCGCGGCCATCGCGGTGGCCTTGCCGTGCAGGCGCTGGATCGCGTCCAGCGAGGACAGCACCGCGCCTTCCATCCAGGCCGGGATGTAGGACGCGTGCTCGCCGGCCAGCACGATGCGGCCGTCGACCGCGCACAGGTTGCGGTAGTGCTGCTCGCGCAGCTCGTCCGTCCAGCGGGCGTAGCAGCCGTTGATGAAGGGCACGCGGTTCCAGGCCACCGACACGCCGGACTTGAACTCCTGGCGGTACTGCGGGTGGATCTTCGAACCCATCTCGACGGCCACGCGCACCCGCTCTTCCGGCGTCAGCGCGCTCATGCGGAAGGCATGGGCGTTGTCCCACATGTAGGCGCCCAGCAGCACCGCCGGCCCCTTCGAGAAGTAGCCGTTGGACGGGTAGGAGATGCTGCGGATCGGCAGATTGGTCTGCGTGATGCCGCCGTAGATGCGCTCGTCCTCCTCCCAGAAGCGGCGCTTGAACTCCAGGCCGACCTTGACCGAGGCGCCGTAGGGCACGGCGGCGATCGCCTGCTTCATCGGGTCACCGACCTGCACGTCGATCTGGCTGAGGATGGACAGCGGGATGGTGCACACGCACCAGTCGGCCGTGGCCTGGCGCTCGGCACCGCCGCTCTTCGCATCGACATAGCTGACCGTCACCTGCCGCTCACTTTGCGCGATGCGCGTGACCTTGGCGTGGTAGCGGATCAGACCCTTGAGCTCACGCTCGAAGGCCTTGCCGATCGCATCCATGCCCCCCGCCGGCTGGAAGATCGCGCTGTGGAACTCGTAGATGTTGCCGGCCGCCACCTGGCCCCACATGCCCGAGACGGTGATGTCCTTCAGGTCGATCGGCTGCGAGGGCTTGGCCAGCGGCATCAGGCCGCCGCCCGGATCGATGTCGTAGCCGCGGCGGTCGCTGGTGTTGGCGCTGGCGACGAAGCGGTAGTCCTTGTCGAGCGCGCCCCAGGACTTCAGGCCTTCCAGCAGCTTCTGGCGGTCCTCGGCGCTCAGGCGGTCGTCGAGCGCGCCCTGGCGCGCGGCCTTGGCCAGCAGCTCGGCCACATGGCCGTTCAGGTCCGACTGCACATGGCGGAAGCGCTGCGGCTTGCCGCCGAAGGCGCCCGTCTGGTGCAGATAGGCGTTGTAGTTGACCTGCATGAAGGGCTCGAGCGCCACGCCCAGGCGCTGGCAGTAGTCGAGCACCGCATGATGGTGGTAAGGAATGCGCCACGGACCCGGGTTGATGTAGTTGCCGGGCGCGAAGTCCACCTGCTGCGTGGCCCCGCCCAGCTCGGTGTAGCGGTCACCGCCGCGCAGGCTCCAGTTGCGGCCACCGGCACGGCCGTTGAACTCCAGGATCTGCACCTGGTAGCCGGCCGCGCGCAGCTCGTAGGCCGCCGTCATGCCGGCCAGACCGGCGCCCAGCACCAGCACCTTGGCCCCGCGCGGCGCGCCCGAGAGCTTGACCGGCCCGTGATAGGAGGATTCGGCCGCATGGCCGAGCGAGGCCATGGCCTGGTACATGGCGGCACCACCGGCCACCTTGCCGATCATCGTCAGCAGCTCGCGCCGGCTGGGCGCATTCAGTTCTGGGGCTTGCAAGCTTCGGTCCTCGTCTGTGCGGAAGACCACGGCCGCGGGCGCCCCGCCGCATCATCAGGCGGATGACCGACCGGTCACCCTCATCCCCTCGGATCCAACGGCAGGCACGACCGCACGCGTCGGCCCTGCATCGGTGTCTGACCACCGAAACCAGGATCCTCTGCCGTGGGCGAGCCCATTCTTCGACGCCGGCCGAGCACGCGTCGAATCACTGTTGCTGAGGCGATGCCGCAGTCAGACTGCCAGGCACCAGCGCCGGGAGCCGGACGGCCCGACGATGTGCGGAGCGCACCAGGGCGGTGCAGCCGTCAAGCGGTGTGCCGGCAGGCGCTCAGACGCTGCCGGCCCAGGGCAGCAGCTCGTCGAGCGCATCGTCGGCCCGGTGCAGGCCGTCGAAGCTCATCAGCGCCCGCGCCGTGCGCAAGCCCTCCAGCAAGCGCGGCGGCGGCAGGAAGTAGAGGGTGGAAGCAGCGCCGTCCAGGCTGACGATGAAGCACATCAGCCGCCGGCTGGGCAGGAACTGCAGGCTGGGAGGGGGCGGGGGCATCCGGGGATGGTGGCGGAAGCCATCGGACAGCAGTCAGTGGAACTGGAGTCGATGTGGACGGCTTCTGGAGCGGCATCGCCGCGCCAACCCACGGCAGGCACTCACTGATCACACAGTCATCGAGATGATCCGGGCACCAAGCATTTACGCGCTATTACAAGTCCACTGAACAAATTGCAAGACTCTGCGTAGAGACAGGCATCCCCCCCTACTGGATGCCCGATGCCGCCGACCTTCGCCCCCCCGGCTTCAGTCCACACTCAGCGTCTGGCCGCCCTGTCTCTGTGTCTGTGCGCTGCGCTGTGCGCCTTGTCCGTCCTTTGGCTGGACGACTGGGGACGACACGGCCCCAGTTTTGCCCGTGACTATGGCCGACAGCAGCAGATCACGCTGGCCGTAGCGGCTGCACTCGGCCTGCTGCTGTGGCTGGCCCGCGACCCACTGACCTTGTTGTGCGTGCGTGGCTTGGCGCGCTGGTATGCCCTGCCTGCCGGGCGGCGCTGGGGCCTGGGGGCGCTGCTCAGCCTGGGCCTGGTGCTCGCCATCGGTGTTCTGCACTGGGCGCACAAGCTCCATGCCGTGCCGGGCTTGCCCGCCTCGGCCAGGCCGCCCTTGCAGTGGTTGTCCCGTCAGCTGGTGTCTACCGGCTTGTTACCTGTGCGCCCTGCGGTCACGGTGGAGTTGCTGCGCTTGCCTGCCTGCACCCTGGTGGCTTGGGCCCTGTACCGCTGGCAGCACGCGCAACTGTCCCTGGGCCGCAACCTGCTGCTGGCCGCTGTGGTGCTGCTGGTCATGGCGCTCGGCCTGTGGGCCAGCGACGACAAGGGGCCACTGCTGGTCATTGCCCTGGCGCTGGTGCTGCTGGGTGCGGCTTGCGTCACCCGGTTGCTGCCGCCGGTGCTGCAAAGCCCCGGCGCACGCTGGGTCGCTGCCAGCCTGGCCGCTACGGCCGGCATCGCTGCGCTGCTTGGCCTTCTGCCCCTCCTGACGCCGGCTGGCCGCATGCAGGCTTGGCACACCCCCTACTCGGCCCGGCAGGAGTACCTGGCGCAGATCACCTGGTTCCTGCAGGCTGCGGCGCACGGGCACTTTGGCCTGGGCGCGACACCCTGGTGCGGCCATGCCGGCACGCTGATCGGCCGCTGCCTCGGCCTGCCTACCGAGACCCAGAGCGACTACACCCCCGCCGCGCTCGGCCTGTGGGGCCCGGTGGCCGCCTGGGCCATCACCGCGGCCGTGGCCTGCTGGCTGTTGACCTTGATCCGCTTGGCGGCCTGGGGCACAGCGCCCCGCCATGGCGTCGACACCACCGGCCTGGCCGCTGCCACCGGGGGGCTCTATGCCCTGATGCTGCTGGCGCAGCTGTTCGTCACCGTGCTGGGCAACCTGGGGCTGCTGCCGCTCACCGGCGTGCCCATGCCGCTGCTGTCCTGGGGGCGGGTGGCCATGGTCTGTACCGCGGTGGCCGTGGCGCTCGTCATGCCCCGGCCGGGTTCACGTTCGGCGATTGGCGGACAGTCGCCGCTGTGGCGAGCCGTTTCGGGCGTCGCCACCACGGCCTGCGTGATGGCGCTGGTGGCCGTGGCCTACGGCCTGTACCAGCGCCTGCACGATCCGGCGCCGCAGCGCCTGGCCAGCGGGCGCACCAACCCCTGGGCGCCGTTGCCCGGCTGCGTGCGTTCCGCCGACGGCACCCCTTTGCAGGGCCTGCCCGGTGTGCCGGCCGTGACGCAGGCGGTGTGCCTGCCCGCATCGACCGGCCCCACCCCGGTGCAAGCCCCCGCCAGTGCCCCCCTGCTGGCCCCGGCTGATGACGCCCTGCGGCTGGCGCTGCAGCAGTCTGCCGACCTCGCGCCCTTGGTGCAGCAGCGCCAGCACGCCGGCCTGCGCCTGCCGCAGCGCGGTGATGTCACCACCACCTTGCACGCCCCGTTGCAGGCGCGTGCCGATCAACTGGTGGCCTGCCTCACCGGCCAGGCCAGCCCGGCCTGCCAGGCGCTGGTGCCGGCCACGCTGGCTGCGCGCTATGCCCAGCGGCTGGAAGGCGCCGCCGTGCGGTCCGTCAGCCTGGTGACGCTGCGCCAGCGCGATGGTGCCCTGCTGGCCACGGCCCACGGCCGCAGCCTCTGCTCGGCCGCCCAGATGGCCAACACCCCACGGCCCGACGGCTGTGCCCCCGAGGCCCAGCGCCGCCTGGCCCGCCCCGGCCGGCTGTCCCAGCAGGCCCTGCGTGCCGACGACATGGTGGCCTCCACCCTCAAGCTGCTGTTGGCCGATGCGCTGCTGAACATGCCCGGCGGCGAACGCTGGCTGAGCGGCGCCCCGAAGGCGCAGCTGCTGGCCGCCCTGGCCGCGTCCGACACACCCTTTTTCATCGACCATCTGCTGTGCTTTGCACCTGGCGGCCAGCCGGCCCACTGCGCCGGCCCCGCCACGCTGGCCCGCCGTGTGGCCGAGCTGCAACTGGCCCAGGGTGCCGACCTGCTGCCCGCCAGCCCCGGTGAGCCTGAGGCGCCCCACCTGCGCCTTGCCGGCTTGCCGCTGACCTTGCCCGCCTGGCCCCCTGCCGGCGCCAGTGCCGCCCGCGAGCTGGCTGCCGCCCAGCGCTGCCACGCCCTGCCGCACGACCAGCGCTGGCGCGGCTGCAGCGGCGAGCAACTGGCGGCCCTGGTGGCACCGCTGTGGGGACAGGGCACGGCCCGCAGCCACCCGCTGGCCGTGGCCCAGCTCTACCAGCGCCTGGCCGCAGCGGCACGCGGCGAGGCCCGCTACGTGCCGCCCCACCTGCTGGCCGGCACGGCCACGGCCGCCAGCACCTCCCAGCCCACCGGCTTCAAGCCTGCCCACGCGGCACTCATCCTGGAAGGCCTGCAGCGTGTGCCCCTGGTGGGCACCGGCCGCGGCGCCTGTATCAGCGTCTTCGGCCCCCACGGCTGCCAGGACATGGGCCTGGCCATGAAGACCGGCACCAGCCTGTTTCCCCAGGCCGGCTGGACGGTGGCCGAGCGTGCTGCCCGCTGCCGCGCCGTGTTCGACCACCAGGACCAGCGGCGCGCCGCCTCGCAGCCCCTGCCCGCCGCTGCGGCCAGGGACAGCCTGCAATGCGCCCTCTACCCCATGAAGTGGGCGGTGCTGCTGGAGCCGGCCCGGCCGGGCGGCGAGGCCCTGGTCACCGTGGTGCTGGTGGAGCGCAACTGGTCCGCCAGCACCGGCCACCTCGATGCCGGCAACGACCGCGCCCCCAACGCCGCCATGGAGGCCGCGCTGCTGTTGCGCGCTGGCGAGGCGGTGCGCGCCCCTGCTGTGCGGCCTTGACCGCCGGGGCCTGAACAAAAAAGGCCCGGCCTGCGTAGGAACAGAAGAGGCAACCCCAGGACACCCCGATGCACCCGCCACCCCACCTCGACAACGCCACCACCCGCCACCCACTGCCGGCCAACCCCACCCGCTGGCCCGCGCTGCACCTGGCGGTGCTGCAGGTCTGGCACGAGCACACCTCCCGGCGCGCCGGCCTGCAGCGCGCCGCCACGGCAGAGCTGCGGCTGGGGCCCGCCTGGGCCGACATCGCCCGGGCCAGCCCTGACCCGCAACGCCTGGCCCGGCGCCTGGCCGCCGACGGCGCCGACGTGCAGGTGCTGGTCATCCCCGACCTGCAGCAGCCTGAGCTGCACATCGGCTGGGCACCCTGGCATGCCCCGCCGCGGTCCCTCAGCCCCAGCCCCAACGCCGCACACCCCACCGCCACGGCAGACACGGCCACCACCGGCCTCCACGCCACCCCGCCCCGCCACCCTCACCACCCCGATCCGAGCACCCCCACCATGAAACTGCCCAACCTGCGCCAGCTCTTCACCCCCGAGCCCACCGCCACCGCGGCCCCCTTGCCCGAGCCCCGGCTGGAGCCCAGCGGCCAGCGAGCCGCACCCAGCGCCGCCCAGCAACTGACCCAGGCCCTGCAGCAGATCGCCGAGCAGATCGACGAGCAGGAACTGCGCATGCTGCTGGACACCGTGGACTGCCGCTACCAGCTGTGGGAGCTGACGCTGTACCTCACCCCCGGCAACCAGGCCCCGCTGCGCGGGCTGATGGCCGCGCACCAGCAGAACCCGGCCATCGCGCGCCAGATCGTCGAGCGCGCCTTTGCCGGCACGCCCTGCGCCGGCCGCCTCAACACGCTGCGGCTGAAGCTGGACTTCAAGCGCGGCGACAGCCTGCCCCGCGAGGCCAGCGAGGTGCTGGTCGTCTGCGGCCGCGACAACGTCAGCCTGCCCTACACCTACACCGGTCAGCTGGAACTGGGCCAGGCAGCCCCCGCCCCGTCGGCCGCTCCCCCCCTCTCTGCCACGGGCACGGGCACGGCCAGCCCTGCCCCCCTCACCGCCGGCCCGCAAGGCACGCCCGAGCTGCTGCTGTGGGGCCAGGTGCCCGGCGCGGCCGGCACGCCCGCCGTACGGCGCTGGCGCCTGTCCAACGGCCCGGCCACCGTGGGCGCGGCCGACGAGGCCACCGTTCAGGCCAACCACCGGCACGTCAGCGGCGAACACCTGGTCTTGGCACTGGACGAGCAGGGCCAATGGACGGTGGAAGACCGCAGCCGCAACGGCAGTGCCCTGCTCGATGCCCTGGCCGGCGATGCCGAAAAGCCCTTGCCCTCGCGGCAGCCCCAGCGCCTGCCCGCCGCCGGCTGGCTGCGGCTGGGCCCGCTGCCCGACGACCCGGTGCTGAACTTCCACCTCGTGCTCTCGCCGGCTGCTGCGGCACCGGCTACCGCCGGCGGCAGCCGCCGCCGCGTCACCCAGTTGGCCGTTGCCGGCCACACCACCGCGCTGCCGCCCCTGGGCCGCGCCACGGACCTGACATGAGCTGGGCCGCACATCTGCTGGGCCTGTGGCGCGCCTGGTTCCGCCGCGGCCTGCGCAACGCCCCCCAGCCCCTGCCGGAGCCGGGCGGCGGCCAGGCCATGGCCCGGGGTGGCCCGTGGGCCGTGGCCTGGGCCAGCCACGCCGGCCCCCACCACCTCAACCAGGACTGCGCCGGCGCGTGCTGGCGCACGCTGCCTGACGGCACCGGCCTGGCCGCTGCCGTGGCCGACGGGGTCACCAACGGCGCGGCAGGCGATGTGGCGGCCCTGGCCCTGGTGCAGCACTGGCTGCAGGGGCCGCGGCCGCCGCAGCGTCAGCGCAGCTTCCTGGGCAATGCCGATGCTGCTGTGGCCAAGGCGCTGCGCAAACTCACCCAAGAGCCTGGCGCCGCCACCGGCGCGGCCTGCTGGCTGCAGCCCGACGGCAGCGGCTGGGCCACCCGCGTGGGCGACTGCCGGCTGCTGCGCGTGGTGCCGCCGCCCGCACAGGACGTCCCCCTGCTGCCCCCCGGCTGGTCCGTGCAACCACTGCTGCACGACCAGACCTACGCCCACCTGCGCCGCAGCACTGGCGCCACACAGCCGCTGCTGGACGACGATGAGGACGCCCTGCAACCCGCCCACATGGTGGGCATTGGCTGCCTGGGCGAGCCCGAGTGGGTGCCGCTGGCGCTGGCCGAAGGCGATCTGCTGCTGCTGGCCTCCGATGGTCTGCACGCTGTCCTGTCGGATGCCGACTGGCACACCGTGCTGGCCCGGCACCTGGGCAGCGCCAACCCGGCGGCGGCTGCCCTGCCGGCGCTGCTGCACCATCTGATACAAACCGCCATCGAGCGCGGCAGCGAGGACGACATCACCGTTCTGGCAATCCTGCGCCAGTCAGAACAGTACCGGGAGGAAGTTGAGCCGTGACCCGCCGCCGCACATCCGTGATCGGAGGCGTGCATTCGCCTGCCAATCGTTCGCCCGCCCCCGCGGCCCTGCGCCAGTGGGCCCTGCTGGCCGTGCGCGAGCTGGTGCTCAGCCAGAGCCTGGACGCCGCCGAGGAGGCCCGCGCCTGGGAGGACACGGCCCGGCGCTGGCGCATCGCCAACGGGGACGAGGAGGGCAACCCCGCCCCCAGCGCTGACCGCAGCAAGGTCAAGCGCGAGCCGCCGCACAAAGGCGAGGTCTGGTGGCGCAAGGTCTACGAGCCCGAGTACGACGCCCTGCAGGTCAACGAGACCGATGTGCTGAAGAAGCTGGCCGACATGGACCCTCAAGGACTGGCCGGCCTGCGCAACCACGTGGCCCATTTCGAGCAGAGCACCAAGGCAACGCGGCTGGCCTACCGCGCCGTGCGCACCAAGGACGCCGGCCCCAACCTGGACATGTGGCAAGTCTTTGCGCCCTGCACCAGCGTGGGCAACGCCGGGCTGCCGCTGCCACTGTTCGCCCAGCCGCGCTTTCTGGCGGCGCTCACCCGCCAGGCGCTGATCGCGCTGGACAAGCTCAGCCAGCTCGGCTTCGTGCACGTCGACGTCAAGCCCGGCAACCTGTGCCTGGCCTTTCCGCCAGGCAGCCACTGGCGCGCCGACCGCGACATCGCCCGTGGCCATTGGGACCTGCGGGCCTTGCCGTTGCGCCTGATCGACTTCGAACTTGGCTTTGCCCCCGGCGTCAACCGCCTTCCCCACGAAGGCGACAACGACAACTGGTCCCCCTACCTGCAGGCCTGCTTCCGCGAGGCGAAGAAAGAGCCGCAAGTGCGCATGCGCCTGCGGCGGCTGGACGGCATCGACTGGGGCACCGACCTGTGGGCCCTGGGCCACACGCTGCTGGTCTGGTGCAGCGAAGCGCAGAACTTCCTGCGTCAATTCAGCAACGCCATCGCCCTCCACTGGGGCGTGGATGGCCCGGCCCACCGCAGTGCGCAGGACACGGTCGGCCCCATGCAGACCGAGCTGGCCTTTCTGCGCAGCTTCGCCAAGGACCTGCAGGCCTGCGAACGCCCGCCCGCGGATGCGCAAGACGCCGACCCGACGGCGCGGGCGAACCCGCCCCACCGTAGCCTGTGGTCCCAGCTGGAAACCCGGTTCAAGCTCGGCCCCGGTGACAGTGCCAGCCGCGTCGAATTCCAGCTCATCATCCCCACCCGCCCCCTCGCCGTCGCCGAAGGCAGCCGCTGGACCGACCTGGCCGCCCTGCGTGCCCGCACCGCCGCAGGCGCGGCCACGGCCTGGGCCCGCCGCCAGGGCCGGCCGCTGCAGGCCGCCGCCCGCACCACCACCGCCTGGGGCGCGCGCCACCACCGCCGCCTGCTGGCGGCCACGGCCGCCGGTGCGCTGGCCGTGGCCGCCGTGCAGGGCCGCGGCGCCCTGGCCGTGGCGCTGGCACCCACGGTGGGCCAGCTGGCCCGCGCCAGCCTGGCCGCCCAGGTGCGGGCCGACAGCCCCGTGCAGGCCACGCTGGCCCCCGCGCTGCTGCGCCTGGCCGGCGTGCTGGACGACGCTCTGCCTACCCGCGCCATCACTGCCGAGCTGGGTGCCACGCCGCAGCTGCCGCCCCGCGCCGCCGGCGCTGCGGCCGAGGCCGATGCTGCCACCCTTGCGGCGGTGCGCGAGGCCAACCTGCGCGCCCTGGCCCTGCTGGCCGATGCGCCCGATGCCGCCCTGCAGGCGCCCGAAGACGGCCGGGCGGACGGCCCGCCGCTGGGCCACCGCCTGCTGCGGCAGGCCTTGGAAAGTGGCCGGCAGTTGGAGGAACAGGCCGGCCGCGGCCACCCCCCCGCCCGCGGCCAACCCCCCGCCGCACCGGACGCCCGTGCCGCCGCCCTGGCCCGCCTGCACCAGCGCACCGCCTGGCCCATGGCGGAACTGCTGCAGGTGCACCTGAGCAGCTGCTACGGCGCGCCCCAGGGCCGCCAGCCCGACGCGCTGCGCCCGGCCCTGGCCAGCCTGCTGGCGCTGGACCGCAAGCAGGCGGTCAACCGCGAGTTCTACATCCCCTCGGCAGAGGTCTATGCCCAGCGCCTGGAGGCTGGCCAGGACCCCTGCTACCTGCCCGCCGCCACCCCGGGCTGACGCCCCACCGCCTGCCCACCCCCGCACCGGAGTCCCCCCATGCCGCCCCGGCCTGTTGCCCCCCCTTCCCACCCGGCGCCGCTGCCTGCCCGCCCTGCCGCCCTGACCCTGGCCTTGCTGCTGGCCCTGGCGGCCTGGCCCGGGCTGCCTGCCCGCGCACAGGCCATCAGCGCCCCGCCCCTGGGCTACCCCACGCCGGCCGAGCTGGCCGAGGCCCGGAAGGAAGCCGCCCAGCTGCGCGAGGCCCTGGGCCGCGAACAAGCCAAGGCCAAGGCCGCCCAGCAGGCCGCCGATGCCGCCAACGCCCGCGCCACCCAGGCCGAGCGCGCCGCCGCTGCGGCCGAAGTCCAGTCCGGCAAGGCCAACCCCGAGCAACTGGCCGCCCTGCGCCTGGAGCGCGACGCAGCCCGGGCCGAGGCCGCCAGCCTGCGCACCGAGCTGGCCCAGGCCAACGAGGCCGTCAAGCGCCTGAAGGCTGCGGCGAGCGATGCCGGCGCCAGCACCGCCGAGCTGACCCGGCTGCGCCGCCAGAGCCAGGAGCAACAGGACACCATCACCACCCTGCGCACCCAGCTGGCAGCCGAGAAAAAGGCCACGGCCAGCGCCAACGCCGCGGCATCGGCTGCTGCTGCCAGTGCCGCGGCGGCAGCCGCCGCCACCCGCCAGCCCCCAGCCCCGGTGGCCAGAACCACGGCCCCGCAGCCCGCACCATCCACCACCACGACCACCGCCCCCCTGCCGCCCGACCTGAGCGACATCACCGTACCCGGCTGCGGCGCGGCCTGCCCCACCTTCGTGCTCATCCCCAACCCCGGCCCGGTGACGCTGGGCACGGGCAGCGATGCGCTGCGCATCGACTTCAAGCACCGCTACGCCATGGCCAGCACCGAAACCACGGTCGGCCAGTGGAAGGCCTTCATCAACGACAGCGGCTACCGGCCGGAGAAAGCCAGCGACACCTACTGCAACTGGGACGACAAGGCCTATTCCAGCGACGACAAGCTGCCCGTGGCCTGCGTCAACGTCACCGATGCCGAGGCCTACGCCGCCTGGTTTGCCCGCAAGTACGCCGGCCAGATGCGGGCCCAGGGCCAGGCCAACGGTGCGCCGTTGCGCATCGACAGCATCGGGCTACCCAGCGAGTTGGAGTGGGAGTTTGCCGCTCGTGGCGGGCGTTACACCGAAAAGTACCTGTGGGACGACGGCGCCAGCGATGCGGAGACCTGCCGGCATGGGCAGAACTACAAATGCCACGGCGGGGCCAAGCCCGTCGGCGAGCGGCTGAAGAACGGCTACCGCCTCCACGACATGATCGGCAACGTCTGGGAATGGACGGCCTCGCCCTGGCGTGACCAACGCAGTGCGCTGCCGCTGCATGGCCGCGAGGCGCCCGCCGGGGTGTCCGGCCCGCGCTCTGTGCGCGGGGCCTCTTTCGTCAACTTCGACGTCAGGCTCGCCCTGTCCTACCGCCTCTGGTACACCCCCGGCGACCGCTACAGCTACATCGGTTTCCGTTTGGTCGCCCGGATCGCGCCATGACCATGGCGCGTGACCCCTTGATGCCTTTACCCCCTTACGCCAAACGTCAGTGCACCGCACACACGCGGATGCGCCGCAGGCCGGTGTCGGGGGTGCGGGGGCGGCAGCCCCCGCCGCGCGACGCCGCGCGCGCGCGCACGGCGGCCGGTCCAGCACCAGCGGCGTCGCCGATGGCGCGGGGCTTCCCACGGTCCATCGCCGGCGCGCAGATCCAATGACCATGCATCCACCCGTCCCACCATCGTCCACCTCCAACCGGGTGCCGACGCCCGCAGACCCGCCAGGGGCCCGCGGCGGACAGGCCTTGGAACGGACCGTGCTCTACATCACCTGGCTGGTGCCGGTGCTGGAGCAGTTCCCGCGCAGCCAGCGTTTCCTGCTGGGCGACCGTCTGCAAAGCCTGGCGCTGGACCTGATGGACGTGCTGGTGGAGGCCCAGTACCGCAAGTCCCCTCGCGCCGAGTTGCAGCGCGCCAATCTGCTGCTGGAAAAGCAGCGCCTGTTGTGGCGGGTGGCCTACAACCTGCGTCTGGCCGACGTGCGCCGCTACGAGCATGCGGCCCGCGAGATCGACGACATCGGCCGCCGCCTGGGCGCCTGGCTCAAGCGGCTGGGACCGAGCACTGCATGAGACGCCGCCCCGCCGCCGACCTGTTCGACCAGGTGGCCAGCTTCCCCGCGCTGCTCGCCGCCACCCGACGCGCGGCCCAGGGCAAGCGCGAACGCCCCGATGCCGCGGCCTTTCTGTTCCGCCTGGAACCGAACCTGCTGCGCCTGAGTGATGCGCTCTACAGCGGCCAGTGGCAGCCTGGCGGCTACCGCAAGGTGATGGTGCGCGAGCCCAAGACACGCCACATTTCCATCGCCCCCTTCGCAGACCGCGTGGTCCACCAGGCTCTGCACGGCGTACTGGGCCCCCTCACGCAGCGCAGCTTCATCAGCGATAGCTTCGCCAGCCTGCCTGGGCGCGGGCAGCACCGGGCCATCGCCCGCTATGAACAGTTCCGCGACACACACCCCTGGGTGCTGCGCTGTGACATCCACCGCTTCTTCCCTTCCATCGACCATGCCGTGGCCAAGCACGAGGTGCGCCGCTGGGTGGCCTGCCCACGCACCCTGGCCGTGGTGGACGCGATCATCGACGGCAGCAATCCTCAAGAGCCGGTGAATGCCTACTTTCCGGGCGACGACCTGTTCACCCCCTGGGAGCGACGCCGTGGCTTGCCGCTGGGCAACCTGACCAGCCAGTGGCTGGCCAATCTCGTGCTGAACCCGCTGGACCATTGGGTCAAGGAGGTGCTGCGCCTGCCTGGCTATCTGCGTTACCTGGACGACTTCGCGCTGTTCTGCCACAGCGCGGACGAGGCCCTGGACCTGCAACGTCAGGTCCAGGGCTTTCTGGACCGACGGCGCCTGCGGCTGCACCCCATCAAGACGCAGGCCCTGTGCACCTGCCATCCAGCGACGTTTCTGGGCCTGGAACTGTGGCCGGATCGCCACCGGCGCCTGCCGCAGGCCAATGTGTCCCGGGCTGCCGAACGGGTACGCCGGGCCCGGCTGGACTGGACGCGAGGCCTGCGGGACGAAGCCGAGGTGCGTCGTACCGTGGCGGCTTGGGTGGCGCATGCCCGTCATGCCGACACCTTCTTGCTGCGACGGCGCTGGTTCAGTGCAGGCTGGTTCGACCCGGAAGGCGAAACTCGTCGAGCGCGCACCAGGCCACGGCCACGCTGACAACTGCCGCTAGACTGCTTCGCGCCATCAGCCGCAACCGCGACGCGATGGTGCCCGCCCGACCTTCCAGACCGGGGTGTCCGGCCCGCGCTCGGTGCGCGGGGCCTCTTTCAACAACAACGACGACAGGCTCGCCCTGTCCAACCGCAACAGGAACACCCCCGGCAACCGCAACAACAACATCGGTTTCCGTTTGGTCGCCCGCATCCCCCACCCGGCCGGAGCAGCGCAGCCCAAGGGCTGTGCTGGCGTGCCGTGCGGGGTATCCAGGTCGGTGCCGGCATGCTTCGGGGCCTGCCGCCTTGGTCTTCGGTCTTGCGGCCGTTGGCGGCGGTGGGGCCCGCTTTTTTCATGGTCAGCACCAAACGCCAGACCGCACGCCTTCACACCACCCACTGGATCCGCCATGAAGTCGAACACCCGTTCCGTCCTTCGCCCCTCAGCACCTCGCCAGCGCTGGCTGGAACTTGATGGGCTGGCCCAGCAGTACCTGGCCCTGCCCGTGGAGGACAGCGTCGAGCGCGAGGCGCTGCGCCTGCGCATCCTGCGCTTGCTGGCGGCCGGCTGGGTCAGCTTCACGGCCGACGGCACATCCACGCGAGAAGACGATGTGCTGTCGCGTACCTTTCGCGAACAGGCAGCGGCCCTGAGTCGTCGCCATGCCAATCACAGCCTGGAGCACATCTACGGCGGCTTGGACAACCTGGGTGACGAGGCCAAGGCCGAGTTCCTGGCACGCCGTGCCAGCAAGGCCGGCCACGCCGGCCAGACGCTGCTGACCGGCCTGCTCAGCCAGTGGAACCCGGCCAAGAGCGACTTGCGCGGCTTCATGCAGGCGGTGGTGCGCAACTTCCTGCTGGACCTGCACCGCAAGGCATACAAGCGGGAAGACGGCCTGAACGGCGCGCCGCCGGGCGCCACGCCACGGGGCTTCCTGACCGACGGGCGAGCACCGGGCGACGAGGGCGACGCCGACGGCAGCACCGGCCACGACGACTGGCTGGAGGCCGTGACCCATGCCCACGGCGTGGACGGTTCCCCCCACAGCGCCGAGGACGAGGCCGCGCAGACGGAGGAACTGTTCCAGGCTCTGGAGGCCGCCCGCGACGCCCTGCCCCCGCAGCAGCGCAGCACGTACGACAGTGAAATCGAGCGCCACAGCGGCCCGAGGACGACCGACGCGGCACAGGCGGCTGCCGCGGGCATCAGCCGCAACACGCTGTACAAGCGCCGGGCAGAACTGGCGGCGGCCTTGAACAAGCTGATGCACAACACGGCGACGGCACCCAAGAGCTGAAGCGACAGCGAAAAGCTCAGATGGCGGATAGACGTCCGAGCGCATCCTGGACCGGATGACGGCATGCGGACGCTGTCCGTCCCCGCACGCTCCATGTCCGCCCCCGCACTGGCGCCGAAGGCCCGGCACGGCCAGCATCGGCCCCATGCCCACCGCGTCATCCACCCCCCCGCCCCGCCCGCTCACCTTCACCCTGCTGGCCTACGACGGCGTCGAGCTGCTCGACCTGACCGGCCCCTGCGAGGTCTTCACCACCGCCGCACGCGTGGCCGCCCGGCCGGATGGCGCGCGGCTGCCCGGCGCGGCCATCGCCGCGGGCTGGCAGGTGCGCACCGTGTCGCGCGATGGCGCGGCCGTCCGCAGCCGCGCGGGCCTGCGCCTGCTGCCGGACGGGGGCTTCGACGATGCCAGACCGGCACTCTCGGCACCCGCAGCTTCCGTGGCGCCCGAGGTGTGCGAAGCGCCCGCCCCGCCCGCCACCCCAACCGACATCCTGCTGATCCCCGGCGGCGTCACCGATGCGGCCGAGGCCTGCCCCGCCACCCGCGCCTGGCTGCAGCGCCAGGCGCCCGCCGCTCAGGTGCTGGCGGCGGTGTGCACCGGCAGCTTCATCCTGGCGGCCGCCGGGCTGCTGCAGGGCCCGCGGCGTGTGACCACGCATCCGGAGGATCTGGCGCCGATGCGCGCGCGCTGGCCGCAGCTGCAGGTGCTGGACGGACCGCGCTGGGTGGTGGACGATCGGCTCTGGACGTCGGCCGGCATCAGTGCCGGCATCGACCTGTCGCTGGCGCTGGTCGCGCATCTGGCCAGCCCGGCGCTGGCCGAGCGCACGGCGCGCCAGATGGACTACCGATGGATCAGCCAGCCCGAGTGACACGCCAGACACGCCCGACACGACCGACCCGTCCGCACGCGCGGCAGACCGAGCCTGCAACGCCCGGCCCCGCGCCGGTCGATGTCCACATCGTGCTGCTCGACGACCATGTGCTGCTGGACTGGGCCGGCCCGGCCGAGGTGCTGCGGGTGGCGCGGCGGCTGCTGGAGGCGCGCGGCCTGGGCCCGGTGTTCACGCTGCACTGCGTGGGGCCGCGGCCGCAGGCGCGCAGCTCGGTCGGTGCGGTGATCGCGGATCTGGCGCCGCTGCCGGATCTGGTGCAGGCCGCGGCCGGTGGCCGTCGGCAATGGCTGATGCTGGTCGGCCAGACGGGCGCGCGCATCGCGCTCGACAGCGCGCCCGCACGCGAGCTGCTGCGCTGGCTGCGCCCGCTGCCGCTGCGCGCCGGCCACATCGAGCTGCTGTGCGTGTGTGCGGGGGCGGTGATCGCCGGCCATGCCGGCCTGCTGGACGGCCGCGCGGCCACCACCCACCACGATCATCTGGACGAGCTGCGCGCCGCCGCACCCGCCGCGCAGGTGCTGGACAACCGCGTCTTCGTGCTCGACGGGCCGGTGGCCAGCAGCGCGGGCGTGTCCACCGGCATCGACCTGATGCTGCATGCGGTCAGTGCTCATCTGGGGCCGGTGGCGGGCCCGCCGCTGGCCGCCGAGATCGCGCAGCAGCTGGTGCTGGCGCTGCGCCGTGGGCCGCAGGATGCGGAGCTGTCGCCCTTCATCGCCCACCGCCAGCATCTGCAGCCGCTGCTGCACCGGGTGCAGGATGCGGTGGCGCGTGATCCGCGGGCGGCCTGGACGCTGGAGACCATGGCCGCGCGGGCGCCCACCTCCACGCGGCATCTGCGGCGGCTGTTCCGGCAGCACGCCGGCCTGGCGCCGATGGCCTGGCTGCTGCAGCTGCGCCTGGCGCTGGCCCGGGCCGCGCTGCGGTCCGGGCACGGCGTGGGCCGCGCGGCGGAGCTGGCCGGCTTCTCCTCGGATGCGCAGTTGCGACGGGCGTGGCAGCGGGCGGGGCTGGCGGGCACGCCGTCGTCGGTGCGGCCCGAGGCCGGGCCGCGGTGATCGTCAGCCTGGTCGCCCAGAAGCCCAGCCGCCCGGCAGCCCAGGCTCAGGCCCGCAACGCGCGGCGGCGGGCCGCGCCACCCACCACGCCCAGGCCGAGGGCCAGCAGCGCAGCCGATGCCGGCTCGGGCACGGCGGCGGCGGTGGTCGTCCACGCCCAGTCCGCGGTGCTGTTATGGATGTCGTAGGTGGTCGGCAGCGGCGTGCCGCCGACCCACAGGAAGGTGTAGCCGGACCAGCGCCAGCCCGTCGCGTTGCCGCTGAGCACGCCCAGCCCCGGCGCACCGAGGCCGCCCACCGGATCGCCCCAGATGAGCTTGAAGTCGTCGAGGCCGGCCAGCGAGGCCGTGGTGCTGTGGAAGTAGGACTTCTCGCCGTTCAAGGGCACCTGATCGGACAGCCTGACGAAGCTGTTCGGGCCGGTGTAGCTGAAGTCGAAGGCCGCGCTGGCGACGGCTTCGTAGCCGCCCGTGTCGGCCACGTCCCACGTCAGGTCGCTGAAGGTCAGCGTGGCCGTGACGGAAGCCGGGGCCGTGCCATCGGCCGCGCCGATGCAGCGGGCATTGATGCAGGTGCCGGTGAAGGTGAGCACCGTGTCGTCGGCCCAGGCCGGTGCCTGCAGGCCGGCAGCGGCCACCAGCACCCCAAGCACACGGCGGACATACCGCTGGTCGTTCATGATCTCTCCCTGTTGCTCTCTGGTCAGCCAAAGATCATAAGGAGCCGGACTTCGCCGCAAGCCCGGCCGTTACGCGCGGTCACCAATGGCGCGGGCGCCTCCTCCAACGGGGTGATGAACGACGTGACGGCGGGACCCTCAGGCCGTCCGGCAGCGCGGTTCGTGCGACCGCGTGCGGCGCATCCAGAAACGGACGCAGCGCCTCAGGTCGCCTGCAACAGGCCCGGCAGACGCTGCGCGACCAGACGGCGCAGGGCGTCGTCATCGTCGTACGTCAGCAGGCGCAGCTTGTCCAGCGATGGCGGCACCAGGCCCGCGGGCGCATCCCGGCGCTGCACCATCAGCACCGGGCGGCCCAGCGCATGGGCCAGGCCCAGCTCGATCATCACGTTGAGGTTGGCGCCGCTCAGGTCCACCAGCACCGCGTGGGCGCGGCACAGGTCGTCCCAGATGGCGTGGATGATGCGGCCGTTCTCGGACGCGTCGCCGCGCAGATAGTGCAGGCCCAGGGCGGACAGGTCCTGCTCGCAGGCCTGGCGGGCGGCGTCGCGGGCGCCATCGGCCCAGGCCGGACCGAAGGGCATGACGTGGAAGCACAGCGGCGTCCGCGGATCGGGGTAGCGGCCGGGCCAGGCGCTGTGCAGCAGGCGCCAGCCGGGCTCGGGCAGGCGCTGCAGCACGGCCTGGGCCGCGGCGCCGAAGGCCGCGGCATCGCGCGCCCGCTGCGGGTCCAGCCAACCCATGGCCTCGGCGGTGTCGGCCAGGCCCTGGGTCTCGGCCAGCGTGCGCAGGTGGGCCAGGCTGGCCGCCAGGATCGGACGCTGGGTGGGGCGCTGCAGGGTGTAGAGCGCCTCGTCCAGGGCCTCGGTCAGGCGGGCGGCATCGGCGGGCGCCGGGCCGTGCAGCCGGCACGGCGCCAGATCGACGTCGAAGGGCAGCGCCTCGTCGGCCTCGGCCAGCACCACCACCGGCTGGCCGAGGGCGAAGGCCAGGCCCAGCTCGTAGGCGGCGGTGGCCAGGGCGCGGGCGCGGGCCGGCTCGGCCGTGGCCCGCTGCGCCATCGCGCCGGCGCCGCGCAGGTCGAACACGGCCACATGGGCCCGCGTCAGCGCGTTCCAGCGGGCCTGGCCCAGGCTCTGCAGCGCCTCGGTGGGGCACAGCTGCAGGCCGAGCGGCGCCAGCACGGTCGCGAGCCAGGCCTGCGCGTCATCCGCGCCACTGAAGAACACGCTGTTGGCCGAGGCCGGCAGCCCGGCGCTGTCCCACAGCGGGCGCGCCAGCAGCGCATGGCGGGCCATCTGGCTGGCGGCCCAGCGCCGGGCGGCCGGGCGCAGCAGCGTCTGCTCCAGGCTGCACACGGCGCTGTCGTCGGCGGCCTCGGCCAGGGCCTGCTGCACCTGGGTGGCATCGGCCACCACCGCCTGCAGGCGCAGCTGCTCCGGGCCCTCGCTGCAGTGGACCAGCGCCTGCGCCGCCGCCACCTTCAGCGCCCCCGCATGGCGGTCGACCGTCCGGGCCCGCGCGCCACGCACGCGCTGCGCCGGCCCTGGCGCCGACAGGAAGGGCGCGAACTCGGCCAGCAGATCGCGCATCTGCGCCAGGCTCTGCTCGGGCGACAGGGTGCCGCGCTCGCTGGCGATCACCACCGCCTCCACCTGATCCAGCATCTGCTGGCAGGCCAGCCGGCGCTCGGGCTGCAGCTGGCCGCTGTCGACGGCCTGACGCAACTCGGTGCGCAGGCGGTCCAGCATCAGGCGGTGGGGCGAAGGCTCGGCCGGGGCCGCCGGGGGGGCGGGCGCGACGGAGGCGGCGGGCACGGCGGGCGGCGTGGCGGACGGCCGCTCCAGCAACGCGGCCAGGCACTGCGCCAGGCCCTCCAGTTCCTGCTGGCGCGCCAACCAGGCCGGGTCGCGCTGGCCGCTGCGCAGGCTGGCATCCAGATAGCTGATGCGGTCCTCGACGCTGCCGCCCCCGCTGCGCGACTCGTTGCGCTGGTGCTGCTCGGTGGCGGTGCGCACATGGCCCTGCATCGTCATCAGGTGCCGGCGCCACTGGCGCAGACCGGCCTCGTCCAGCGTGCGCAGGTGATCCTCGACCGCCGCCTCGCGCGCGGCCTCGGGCAGCAGCCACCAACGCTCAAAGCGCTGGGCATCGGCGAGGAAGGTCTGATGGGTGACGGCGTCGGCATCAGCGGCCTCCGCGGAAGCCGCAGCAGAGAGCGCCGCAGAGACCGCCACGGGCGCGCCCGGCGACACCGCAGACACGGGCGCCGCGGCGGCGCCGGGGCCCTGAGCGGGCCGCTCCAACGCATCCAGCAGCGGCTTCAGGCGCGGGTCACGCGCCAGCGCCTCCCGGGCCTGCTGCTGCAGATAGGCGCCGCCGACCTGCAGCAGCTGCTTGCCCAGCTCTCCCCACTTGATGTCCGCCATGGTCCGTCACCTCCGCGGCGCAGCATAGGCGGGCGGACCGACCGGCACAACCGCCGGCCGGCCGGCCCGTCCATCGCCCGTGGGTCGGCGGCCCGCGGGGCCTGGCGCGTGGCGGTCCGCGCAAGCCGGTACCGATCGACGACCGGGGCGTACGGGCCGGTGCCGGCCCCACGCCCTATCGTCAGGGCCCCCGACCGAGGAGACACCGATGAGCGACACCCCCACCCTTCCCCTGGCCGGCCGCACCGCCGCCGTCACCGGCGCGGCCAGCGGCATCGGCCGCGCCAGCGCCGAGGCCCTGCTGGCCGCCGGCGCGCGGGTGGTGCTGGTCGACCGGGATGCCGCCGCGGTGCAGGCGCTGTGCGCGGCACTCGGCCCGCAGGCACGGCCGCTGGCCCTCGATCTGCTGGATGCCGCCGCCTGCGCGCAGCTGCTGCCGCGCATCCTGGAGGCGGGCGACGGCCGGCTCGATGTCTTCCATGCCAACGCCGGCGCCTATCTGGGCGGCGATCTGGTCGACCACGACAGCTCGGCGATCGACCGCATGATGCAGCTCAACGTCAGCGTGGTGATGAAGAACGTGCGCGACGTGCTGCCGCACATGATCGCGCGCGGCAGCGGCGACATCGTCGTCACCAGCTCGCTGGCGGCGCATTACCCGACACCTTGGGAGCCGGTCTACGCGGCCTCGAAGTGGGCGATCGACTGCTTCGTGCAGACCACGCGGCGGCAGATCTTCAAGCACGGGCTGCGCATGGGCGCGGTCTCGCCGGGGCCGGTGGTCACCGGTCTGCTGGCCGACTGGCCGGCCGACAAGCTGGCCGAGGCGCGCGCCGCCGGCAGCCTGATCGAGCCGCAGGAGGTGGCCGAGGTGATCCTGTTCATGCTGACCCGCCCGCGCCACATCACGATCCGCGACGTGGTGCTGCTGCCGACGAACTTCGATCTCTGAGCCACCCGCGCGGCCTCAGCCGCCCAGGTGGCGCGCCAGCAGCACCCAGCCCGGCACCGTCACCACCGAGGCGATCGTGGCCGCCAGCAGCGCGCCGGCGCACAGCCCCTCCTGGCCGGCGCGCTGGCCGAAGATCGGGTAGATGCTCATCATCGGCATGGCCGCGAACAGCAGCGTGGCCTGCCACAGCAGCGGATCGGCCGGCGCCCAGACCTGCAGCGCCAGCAGCACGGCCAGCGGATGCAGCAGCAGCTTGGCCCCGGCCACGCCCAGCAGATCCGGCCACTGGCCCGCCGGCCGCAGCCCGGCCAGCGCGACACCGATCGCGCACAAAGCGGCCGGCGCGGCGGCCCCGGCCAGCAGCCGCAGCACCGCATCGACCGGCCCCGGCGGCCGCACCGACAGTGCCGACAGCGCCAGCCCCGCCAGCACCGACAGCACCAGCGGGTTGTGCAGCACCGAGCGGGCGGTGGCGCCGAGTACGCCACGCAGACGGGCGCCCCGGCCCGACCCTTCCGGCGTGCCACCCGCCTTCAGATCGATCAGCAGCAGGCCCAGCGGGATGACCAGCAGGTTCTCGACCAGCTGCACCAGCGCCAGGCCGAGCGTGGCCGTCGGACCCAGCAGGGCCAGCAGCACCGGCAGACCGACGAACATGCTGTTGGAGCCCGCCGCGCCCAGGCCTTCGATCGCGGCCACCGCGTGCGGCCGCCGGCCCGCCATGCGCGCGAAGGCATGGACCAGCGCGAAGGTGGCCAGTGAGCCGACGGCATAGGGCAGCACCACGTCCAGCCGCAGCACCTCGGCCGGGCGCAGGCCCATCAGCGTGCGCAGCATCAGCGCCGGCACGCAGAAACAGGCGACGAAGCGGCCGAGGGCGCGGCCCTGGTCCGCGCTGAGCCAGCGCCAGCGCGCGGCCAGCCAGCCCAGTCCGATCAGCATCTGGACCGGCGCGGTGGCATGCAGGATGGTGTCCATGAGGGGGCAGTGTCGGTGCCGCGGCGGCCGCGGGGCGTGCGATCACGCAGTCGGTGTCCGCACGGATCTGCAGTCAGCCGACGGCCGCCGGCAGGGCCGAGACGGCCGCCCGCAGCGCCAGCGCATAGCTCTCGACGCCGAAGCCGCAGATCTGGCCGCGCACGATGTCGGCGAACACCGACCGGTGGCGGAAGGGCTCGCGGGCGTGGATGTTGGACATGTGCAGCTCGACGACCGGACAGGCGAGGATGGCCAGCGCATCGCGGAGGCCATAGCTGTAGTGGGTCCAGGCACCGGCGTTGATCAGCACCGCGTCCACCCGCTCGCCGAAGGCCTGGTGGATGCGCTCGACCAGCGCGCCCTCGTGGTCGGACTGGAAGCTCTCGACGGTGACGCCGAGTTCGGCGGCCAGGGCGCGCAGGCGGGCGTCGATGTCGGCCAGGGTCTCGCGGCCGTACTGCCGCGGGTCACGGTGGCCGAACATGGCGTGGTTGATGCCATGCAGCATCAGGATGCGGGGCAGGGAGGACATGGGGGGCTCGCTCGGGATGCAGGTTCGGGGCCGGAGGCTCAGTCCAGCGGCACGGTCAGGCGGTCGATGACGGCGGTGGTCGACGGCCGCACGCCGCGCCACCAGGCGAAGGCCTCGGCGGCCTGCTCGACCAGCATGCCCACGCCATCGGCCCCGCCCTGCACACCGGCCGCGCGGGCCAGTTGCAGGAAGGGCGTGCGGCCCTTGCCGTAGGCCAGCTCGTAGGCACTGCCGCCGGCTCGGAAGACCGCGGACGGCAGCGGCGGCAAGGCGCCGCTCAGGCTGGCCGAGGTGGCATTGATGACCAGATCGAAGGCACCGAGGGCCGCCACCTCGTCATAACCGACGGCCTGCAGCGCGCACACGGCGGCCGCCGGCAGCGGCGCGCCCTCACCGGCCGGCAGCTGCGCCACCTCGGCCACCTCGGCCACCAGCGCACGCGCCTTGGCCACGTCGCGATTGACCAGCACCAGCGCGGCCGGAGCGGCCTCCAGGAAAGGCAGCAGCGCCCCGCGGGCCGCGCCCCCGGCGCCCAGCAGCAGCACGCGCCGGCCGGCCAGCGGCAGGCCGAGGTTGAGCTCGATGTCGCGCCGCAGGCCGATGCCGTCGAAGTTGTCGGCCAGGATGCGACCGCCCTCGCACTTGAGCGCATTGGCCGCACCGGCCAGGCGAGCCCGCGGGCTGCAGTCGTCGGCCAGGGCCCGGGCCCGCAGCTTGAACGGCGCGGTGATGTTCAGGCCCCGGCCACCGGCGGCGAAGAAGGCGCGCACCATGTCCTCGAAGCCCTGCGCGGGCGCCAGCGGGCCCTCGATCGCCTCGTAGACCAGGTCCTGCCCGGTCTCGCGGGCGAACAGGCCGTGGATCAGCGGCGACTGGCTGTGGGCGATCGGGTGGCCGATCACCGCATAACGGTCGGTCATGGGGTCTCCTGGGTTCGGTTGTCGGGGGGGCGCGGGTGTCGTCAGGCCGGCGGCAGGCCGGTGCCGTCCGGCCGCGCGCTGAACAGCACGCCATCGGCCTGCAGCGCGGCGATCTCGTCGGCGCCATAGCCGAGCGCGGCCGCCACCTCGGCGTTGTGCTGGCCGAGGTCGGGCGCGACGCGGCGGATCGTCGTGTCGCAGCCGCTGAAGCGGAACGGCAGGTCGGGCAGGCGCAGCGTGCCCAGGCGCGGGTGATGCTGCTCGACCACCATGCCGCGGGCCTGGATCTGCGGATCGGCCAGCACCTCGTCGATGCGCTGCACCTTGGCACACGGCACGTCGATGCCGTCGAGCAGGCGCGTCAGCTCGGCCACGGTGCGTGCGGCCACCCAGGGCCGCACGACGGCCAGGATGTGCTCGCGCTGCGCGTTGCGGCCGCTGCCGTCGTGCAGCCGGGCATCGCTGGCGAAGCCGGCCGGCCCGCCGTGGGCCTCGACCAGCGCGGCGAAGCGCTTCCAGGCCGCGTCGACCTGGGCGGCGATGACCAGATCGCCATCGGCCGCGCGGAACACGCCGTACAGCGTGGAGGTCGGCATGTCGTGGCCGGTCTGCTCGGGCAGCACGCCGCGCAGCGTCCAGTTCTGCACCGCATATTCGTGCATCGACACCAGCGTGTCGTAGAGCGCCATGTCGATGTGCTGGCCGCGGCCGCTGCGCTCACGGCCCAGCAGCGCGGCATTGATGGCGGCCACCGCGTGGATGCCGGTGTACATGTCGCCCAGCGAGATGCGCAGCAGCGGCGGCGGCTCGCCCGGCGTGCCCACCATCTGCATGATGCCGCTCCTGGCCTCGGCGATCAGGCCGAAGCCGGCGCGGTGGGCATCGGGCCCGGTGTGGCCGTAGGCCGAGATCGAGCAGTAGACCAGCCGCGGGTTGCGCGCCGAGAGTTCGGCGTGGCCCAGGCCGAGCTTGTCGAGCGCGCCGGGGCGGTAGTTCTCGATGAAGACATCGGCCGAATCGCACAGGCGCTGCATGAAGGCCTTGCCGCGCGCATCCTTCATGTCGACGCTGACGCCCTGCTTGCCCATGTTGAGCTGCAGGAAGTAACCGCTGGTGTGGGCGTCCAGCACGGTGGCGTGCTGGCGGCCGGCATCGCCGGTGCCGGGCCGCTCGACCTTGATCACCTCGGCGCCGAGGGCCGCCAGGCAGCGGCCGACGTAGGGCCCGGCCAGGAAGTGGCTGTAGTCGATCACGCGCAGGCCGGCCAGCGGCAGGGGCTGGCGGTCGGCGGCGGTGCCTGCGGTGCTGGAGGCGGTGGACGCGCTCATGCGGCCTCCGGGCCGGAAGGGACGGTGACAGTGGTCGTGGCCGCCGGCAGCGGGCACTGGGCCTCCCCGCTGGCACCGGGGCGGCGCGGCACCATCAGCCGATGTTCGCCCCGCTGCACCACCTGGCCGTGCTGGTTGATCAGCTCGCAGGGCAGCACCACGATGCCCCAGCCCGGGCGGCTGCGGCTGGCGCGCAGGCTGCCGACGCTGAAGCGCACGTGCAGTTCGTCATCGACGCGGATGGGCTGCAGGAAGTCCCAGGTCCAGCCCAGCGACATGCCGGGCAGGAAGCGGTAGTCGCTCTGCGTCTTCAGCCCGTCGGCGATCGACTGGCCGAACAGGCCGTGCGCAACGATGCAGCCGAAGTGGCTGGCCCGGGCATAGGCCTCGTCCACGTGCACCGGCGTGTGGTCGCCGGTCAGGTCGGCATAGGCCTGGATGCGCTCGCGGGTGACGGTGTAGCGCGGGCTGGTGCAGGTGTCGCCCACGCGGGCGTCGTCCCAGGTCTTCTCGGTGATGGCCATGGTCGGTCGGGGGATCGGTGGATCGGTGGCGGGAGACAGGACGCGGCTTCAGGCGCCGGCGCGCGGGTCGATGGCGCGGGCGCGGTCCACGCAGTTGGCCGGGCAGGCCTGGATCAGCTCGACGGCCAGACCGTCGGGCAGGCGCAACCAGTGGCGGCCCTGGGGCAGCGCGGTGACGCCGAAGGCCGCGGCGGCCGCCAGCGCGGCCTCCAGATCGGCGCACATCACGCCCAGATGGGCCAGCCGGCCTTCCGGACCGTCGAACTCAGGGGCCGCGATCAGCTGCAGGCCGCCCAGCGTCCAGTACTGGCGCGGCGCCTCGGGCGGGCCGTCGATCTCCCGCAGCGTCAGGCCCAGCACCTGGGCGAAGAAGCGGATGTGCCAGTGGATGTCGCGCACGAAGACGGCGACGTGCTCCAGGTAGGCGGTGGTGGCAGACCGCTGCACGGTCGCGGCAGGCGCCGCAGCGTCGGTGCGCGCCGCCTCCGCCCGGCCACGCTCGATGCCCTTGATGCAGGCCACCAGCGTGGCGTTGACCGGCGTGGCCACGCTCAGGCGGCGGCCGTGCCGGACGACGGCGCCGTTGATGACGTCGATCTCGGTGCGCGCGCCCTGGTCCAGGCTCTGCAGCATCGAGGTGCGGAAGTCCGGCCCCAGGCCGGCGCGGGCCAGCGCCCAGACGGCAGCCGGATCGCGCGGGCCGATGGCCACGCCGGCGGCGCGGGCCACGGCCTGGGCCTCGGCCACGGCGGCCTGGGCGGTGTCGGCCAGCAGCGGCTCGTCGTACAGCGGGCCGTAGGGCAGGCGCGTGATGGCCGCCAGCGCGCCGGTGGCGACGTTGACGAAGAGCTTGTCCCACATCGTGGCGACGATGTCGGCGCTGATCTCGGTGGCCAGGCCGGCGGCGTTGAACACCTCGGCGATGCGCTGCACGCGCGCCGAGCGCCGGCCGTCGAGCTCGCCGATCAGCGTGGCCTTGCCCGGCACGCCGCTGCGGATGTGGGCCGGCCCCAGCCGCACGCCGCCGACATAGGTCTTGCCGGCCAGCACCGGGCCGCGGCCGACGACCTCGGCCAGCAGGTCCTCATGGCCGAGGCCGTTCTGCAGCGACAGCACGGCCGTGCCGGCACCGACCAGCGCACGCGCCTGTGCCATCGCCGCCGCCGTGTCGCCGGACTTGACCAGCACCACCACCAGATCGACCGGCCCCGGCCCGCCGGCCGCGGCCGCCACCGCCTCCCCGGCGCAGGCCTGCACCGCCAGCACCCGGCTGCCGCGCGCATCGTCGACCCGCAGACCATCGCCGCGCAGGCGCTGCGCCGAGCCCGCCGTGCGGGTGATCAGCCAGACGTCCTGTCCGGCCTCGATGAGAGAGGCACCGAACGCGCAGCCCAGCGCGCCGGCCCCCAGGATGGCGATCTTCACGCGACCTCCTTGTGGTGGAGGCGGCATGGTCGGCCGCGGCGCTCATTCGCTCAATGCAATGGCATCAATACCGTCATTTGCGGAACAGAATGTCGCCATGCCTGCCGATGACCTGCCCGACGTGCGCCTGCTGCAGCTGTTCGACCTGTTGCACGAGACCGGCAGCGTCACCCGCACCGCCGAACTGCTGGGCCAGAGCCAGCCCACCGTCAGCCTGGCGCTGGGCCGGCTGCGGCGCCAGCTGGGCGATCCGCTGTTCGTGCGCCATGCCGGTGCGCTGAAGTCCACGCCGCGGGCCGACGCGCTGATCGGCCCCTGCCGCGAGGTGCTGGCCGCGCTGCGCCGCCTGGGCTCGCACGCGCCGGCCTTCGAGCCGGCCAGCGCCACGCTGCGCTGGCGCATCTGCATGACCGACGCCAGCCACCTGACGCTGCTGCCGCGGCTGCTGGCCCATCTGCGCCGGCACGCGCCCGGCATCCGGCTGGAGGCCGCCGGCATCGACGCCCACACCGAGCAGGCGCTGGCCTCGGGCGAAGCCGATCTGGCCATCGGCTACGTGCCGTGGATGGGCCAGGCCACCTTCCAGCAGCAGCTCTACACGCAGGACTGGGTCTGCCTGGCCGATGCCGGCCACCCGCGGCTGGGCCGGCCGCAGGCCGACGACGGCGGCGACCGCCTGGACCTGGCGCGCTACCGCGCCGAAGGCCATGTGGCGATCCGCTCGGGCACCGGCGCGCGGCTGCTGGAACAGGCGCTGACGCGCGCGCGCATCGAGCGCCGCGTGGTGCTGGAGCTGCCCGGCTTCCTCGGCCTGGGCGCGGTCATCCAGTCGACCGACCTGCTGGCCACGCTGCCGCGCCACATCGGCCAGGAGCTGGCCGGCCGCGGCGGGCTGACGGTCCACGCCTGCCCGCTGGCCATCGACGGCTTCCCGGTCGGCCAGCACTGGCATGCGCGGCTGCACCAGGACCCGGCCCACCGCTGGCTGCGGGAGGCGGTGGCCGGGCTGTTCGGGGCGCCAGCGCCTCAGGCCTGAGACCTCACCTCAACCCGGCTCGCCATCACACACCCAGCGCGCCACCGCCCGGCCGATCGCCTGATGGGCCGGCACGTCCAGGTGCACGCCGTCCTCGTCGCAGACGCGGGCGAGTGAGCCGCCGTCGATGACGTCCACGCCGCGGGCCGCGGCCACGCGGGCGTAGGCCTCGGCCAGGCCCTGGCCGCGCGCCTCGGCACCGCTGAACATCGGCGCCAGGCAGCCGAGGGCGCGCGCCGGCGGCGGGCTGACCACCAGCAGGCGCGGCTGCGGCAGGCCGGCGCGCGCGCAGTCCAGCTGCACCGCGTCGACCAGGCCGTGCACACCGGCCGCCACCGCCGCCGCATCGGCCTGGAAGCGGGCCTTGAGGTCGTTGACGCCGAGCAGGAAAACCACCGCATCCAGCGGCCGGTGCGAGCCCAGACAGGCCGGCAGCCAGCGCAGCGCGTTGCGGTCCGCGCCCTCGACCGGGTCGTCGCGGCCGATGGTGCGCCCCGGCAGCCCTTCCTCGATCACCCGCCAGTCGGCGCCCAGCAGGCCCTGCAGCACGCCCGGCCAGCGCTGGTGGAAGGGCCAGCGCCGCGACTGGCCGAGCGCCGTCATCGGCGCCGTACCGTGGGTGTTGGAATCGCCGAAGCAGAGGATGGAACGGGGCAGCAGGCTCATGGCGGACAGGCGAACAGACAGACAGGCGGACCGGCGGAACGGGCCGACCGCACGGGCGGCGGCAGGACGGCGGCCGCGGGGCCGTCCCGCGCGGCATTCTGTGGCCGCGCGTCGCCACCTCCCATCCCACGGCGCTGCACAGTCCGTCGGCAGGACTGAAGCGTCCGGCACCGGCCGCCACCGCCGCCACCCGCCCCACGGCTGCTACCCTGCCGCTCCCGAACACCGATTCTGCGGAGCCTTTCGATGAGCGCCTACCTCGGCGGCTGCCTGTGCGGCCAGATCCGTTTCCGCATCGCGGCCGAGCCGGCCGCCGTGCGCCTGTGCTGGTGCCGCGACTGCCAGCGCCTGGCGGCCAACGGCACGGCCAACGCCTTGTTCCCGACCGCGGCCATCGAGATCACCGGCACGCCGGCCGCCCATGTGCGGGCGGCCGACAGCGGCAACCAGGTCACCCGCCGCTTCTGCCCGGCCTGCGGCAGCCAGTTGTTCTCCGACTCCAGCGGCCGCCCGGGCTCGACCGTGGTGCGCCTGGGTGTGCTCGACGAGCCCTCGGCCCTGCGCCCGACGGCCCAGATCTGGACCGCCAGCGCGCCCACCTGGGCCTGCCTGGACCCGGCGCTGGAAGCGCACCCGAAGGCAGCGCCCGCCCCGGCCGCGCCCGCCACCCCCGCCCAGCCCCCGGCGGCCCGGGCCTGAGCGGCCGCAGCCGCAGCCGCTGCACCGGCCGCGGCCCCTGCAGCCCTGCACAGCCCGCCGGCCGCCGCCGAGCGCGGTGACCGGCGGCGGCTTGGCTACAGTGCAGCCATGCAATCCCCTCCTGAGCAGACCTTCGACGCCATCATCTTCGACTGCGACGGCACCCTCGTCGACAGCGAGCCGCCGGGCTTCGCCGGCATCATCGACGCCGCCCAGGCCCTCGGTCTGGCGATGGACCGTCCCGACGACCTGATGGCCCTCAAGGGCCGCAGCATGATCCAGGTGGTCGAGCTGTTCGAGGCCCTGGCGCAGGCCCAGGGCCGCGGCCCGCTGCCGGCCGACATCGAGGAGCGCATCCGCGCGGCCATGCGCGCGCGCTTCGAACGCGAACTGCAGCTGATGCCCGGCGCGCGCGAGCTGCTGACCTGGCTGGACGAGCAGCACATCCCGTGGGTCATCGCCTCCAACGGCCCGCGCAGCAAGATGCACACGACGCTCGGCCTGACCGGCCTGCTGGCGCGCTGCGAGCACCGCCTGATCAGCGCCGTCGAGCTCGGCGTCTACAAGCCCGACCCGCAGCTGCTGCTGCATGCGGCGCAGCAGCTGGGCGTCGATCCCACCCGCTGCGTGATGGTCGAGGACAGCGCCCCCGGCGTGCGCGCGGCACTCGGCGCCGGCATGACGGTGTGCGTGATGGGCTCCGAAGACCCCCTGCCCGACGACCTGCTGCCCCAGGTCCATCCGCTGACGGATCTGCAGGCGCTCAAGGCCTGGCGCTGGGCGAAGCTGGAGGCTGCGCAGGGTTGAGGTCGTGGGCGGCGGCACCCGATCGGCTCACGACCGGCACGGCACCCGTACCTGCCTGGGATCCTCAGGTGTCTGCACCCCTCACTCGACGACCTGCACGCCCTTGCCGAAGGCCACGCGGCCCTTGATCTCGGCGGCGGCCTCGGTCGGCTCGGGATAGAACCAGACGGCGTCGGGCAGCGCGTCGCCGTCGACGAAGAGCGTCGCGTAGCGCGCCTCGCCCTTCCAGCTGCACATGGTGCGGCTGTTGCTGGACAGCAGGTACTTCTGCGGCAGCGCCTCGGCCGGGAAGTAATGGTTGCCCTCGACGATCACGGTGTCGTCGCTCTCCGCGACGACGGTGCCGTTCCAGATGGCCTTCATGGGGGGTCTCCTGTGGCGGCGCGCCCGGGACGGCGCGCCTGTCAGGCCGCGAGCATACGCCGCAGCGTCGGCCGGCCACGCCAGACCTCAGTGCGCGTGGGTATGGTGCGCATCCGGCACGTGGGCATGGGCATGGGTGCGCAGCTCATGGCGGTGCGGATGGCTGTGCGGGCCGGCCGGTGGCACCTCATGATGGTGGTCATGGTGACCGTCGTCATGGGTGTGGGCATGGTCGTGCTCCAGCGCCTGGTGGGTGTGCTCGTGCGCGTGCGACTCCAGCAGATGCAGGAACACGCCGGCCAGCATCAGCCCGCCGCCCAGCGCCATCCACGCGCTCAGATCCCGCTCGCCCAGCAGCACCGCGAAGGCCGCGCCGATGAACGGCGCGAACGCGAACACCGAGCCGGTGCGCGCCGCACCGAAGGCGCGCTGGGCCAGCAGGTAGAAACGCAGGCTCAGGCCGTAGCCGCTGGCACCGATGGCCAGCAATGCCGCCACGGCCGTGACCGAGGGCACAGACTCGCCGGCCACCACCGCCAGCAGCCCGGTCAGCGTGACGCCCAGCACGGCCTTGGCCAGCACCACCTGGCCCGGGTCACGCTCGGACACGCCGCGCGACAAGGTGTTGTCCACACCCCAGGCCATCGTGGCCAGCAGCACGGCGGCCAGCCCCAGCAGCGCGCTGGTGCCCGAGCGGCCCTGGTCGACCACCAGCACCACGCCACCGGTGAACAGCAGCACCATCGCGATCACCACCCGGCGGTCCAGGCTCTCACCGTAGAGCAGACGGGCCAGCACCGCGGTGAACAGCGCCTCCAGCGTCAGCATCAGCGCCGCACCGGTGCCGCTGGTGTGCTGCAGGCCCCAGGCCAGGGCCACCGGGCCCAGCCCGGCACCGAAGGCCGCCATGGCGATCAGCCGGGGCAGATCCGTGCGTTGCAGGCGGGCCTCACGCTCGGGCGGCTGGCGTGTCAGCAGGCCCACCAGGGCCGCGCCGGCATACAGCAAGGCAGCGGTGGTGAACATGCCGACACCGGTGCCAGCCCGTTGGGTCAGCGGCGTGCTGATGCCGAACAGGGCGGCGGCCAGCAGGGCCAGGACGGCGCCCCGAAGGGCAGGCAGGTGGCGGTGGCTCATGCGTGGGCGTCCGTCGGCTGCGGTCTCACTGACCGGTGTGATTCGCGGCGATGAAGTTGCCCGGCAGCGTGTAGAACAGGTACAGCGTGTCCTTGCTCTTGTCGGTGGCCGCCGGGTTCTTGAAGCTCAGCTTCCATTCCTTGCTGCGCTTGCCGTCCACCTGCTCGATGCTGGTGGTCTGGCTCACGGTCTGCCAGGACTTCTCCAGCTTGCCGCCTTCGACCAGCTTGTCCTTGTACTGGACCGCGCACTGCACGACGGTGGCCTGCGCGGCCGGCTTGCTGCCATGGAAGTGACAGCTGGCGTCGGCACCGGCCTGGGCGGTGGTCGACAGGGCGAGGAAGGCGAGGGACATCAGGGTCTTGTTCATGAGGGGCTCCGATCGGACGAGAGGGACTGGGCAGGGAGAACAGGGTGGGCAGGAGGCTGCGGCGGGCGCGATGGCCCGCAGGGCCGGGTCACGGGGCGGGCCGGCGGTCACAGCTGGTTGCGACCGGGGTCCACCGTCTTGTCCACCTCCATGTCCTCATGGATGTGACGGTGCTCCTCGACCGGGAAACGGAAGTCGCCGGGACGGCTGTCGTGCAGATAGCCGTGCAGCTGCATCAGCAGCAGCAGGAAGCCGAGGAAGACCAGCAGCAGATTGGCCGCGCGGGCGATCGGCGCGAAGGACGGGCTGCGCCGCCACCAGGCCAGCACCGCGACCATGACCGCCAATGCCACGATCTGGCCCAGCTCGACCCCGACGTTGAAACTGAGGATGCGCCCGAGCATGGCCAACGGGTCGTCGCCCAGCGGCAGCTGCTGCAGCCGGGTCGACAGACCGAAGCCATGCAGCAGACCGAAGCCGAAGACCATGGCCAGCAGCTTGGGCGAGCGCGGCATGTCGAACACCCGCAGGAAGCCGCCGAGGTTGTCGAAACCCTTGTACATGACGCTGATCGCGATCACCGCATCGATCAGGAAGTAGTTCCAGGTGATGCCGAAGAAGGTGGCGAAGACCAGCGTGATGCAGTGGCCGACCGTGAAGACGGTGACGAACTTCGCCACGTCACGGAAGGTGCTCAGGAAGAAGACCACGCCGAACAGGAACAGCAGGTGGTCGTAACCGGTCAGCATGTGGGTCGCGCCCAGGCCGACGTACTGGAGGTAGCCACCGTCGAGCATGCGCTGACGGTCTTCGGCAGAGATGCCGTGCGCCCAGCCGAGTACGGGCAGCAGCAGCAGGCAGGCGGACAGCAGGAGCAGGCCCGCGCGACGCGGGACGGCTGGCAGGATCGGGAACATGGGGCTCCGGGACAGGACGGACGTCAACGCGCGGGCCGTGCCGCGCGCAGGCTGACGCGGTGCGCGACGGGCAGGACCGGGCCGCGCACCGGCACGTGGGCGGCGTGACGTCGAGGATGAGGGGACAGGACCGGCAGGCGCGCCGGTCCGACGGTCATCAGGCCCCGGAGCGGGGTGGGCGCAACGGCCCTTCGAGGCAGGGCGAGGGGATGCAGCAGCGCCCGAACGGAATGGGCGCGGCCGATGCCGGCATGGCCGCCAAGCCAGGACCGGGAACCAGCGGCAGGACGCCATGGTGTGACGCGTCGTGGTGGACGTGCGTCAGCGGGGAGCCGTCATCGTCGGCCTGCAGGCGCAGGTCATCGCCGTGGTGGTGGCCCTGCAGTCCCTGGTGCATGACCTCATGCTCCAGAGCGACGGCCAGCTCGCCTGCCCGCTCCGGCATGAATGCCAGCACCGGCTGCAGCTGCAGCGCGAGCAGGATCAGGACGAGCCAGCGGCGGAACATCCACGGATGCTAGCAGAGCTCAGATCCGGACTTCGGTACCGGCACGCGCCATCGGTCACCAGCCCGGCGAGGTCATGTCCTGCCAGTGGCCGTGCCCACGGCGAGCGCGAACACGGCGATGAGAGGACAAGGACGAGAACGCAGCGGGCAGCGGGCAGCGGGCAGCGGCCACGATCCTGGCGCGACCGGCCGCGCATGCGGGTGCAGTACGATGAACCGATGCAGACCGGATGGGTCGTGGCCGCGCCTCTGCCCAACACCTGACATGGACGCCACCACCCGCTCCACGCCCTGCCCCCCACCGCTCCTGCTGAGCCCAGCCCTGCGCCTGGCAGGCCAGGCCTGCGGTGACCACGCACAGCACGCCCGCCCATGACACCCCCCCGCACCCTGGACCGCTACCTCGGCCACCTGGTCGGCTGGAGCCTGGCGGCGCCGATGGTGATGCTCGTGGCCCTGGGCGTGCGCGGCATCGACCGCGCGCGCCAGGACGGTGAGGCCGATGCCCGCGCGCTGGCGGCCGATCTCGGCCAGCGGGTGCACGAGCAGGTCAGCCGGCGTCAGCAGGCGCTGGCCCTGCTGGCCGCCCAACCCGGTGCGGCCGCGGCCGTGGCCGAGCCCGCCCAGGCGCGCCAGCTGCACGAGCGGGCTCGCCCCTACCGCGCCACCCACGGCGGCGACGTGCTGCTGATGGCACCCGACCGGCGGCTGCTGTTCACCACCCAGTTCCCCTTCGGCACGGCGCTGCCGCCGGTGCCGCGCGGCGATGCGCGGGCCGCGGCGCCGCAGGCGCTGCAGACCGGCCAGCCCGCGGTCAGCGACCGCTTCGAGCTGCCCGGCCTGGGCCGCTCGGTGGTGGTGCTGGCCGTGCCGGTGCCGGGGGCGGGCGGCCCGGTGGCCGCACTGAGCACGGCGGTCGATCTGGCCTTGCTGCAGCAGGCGGTGCGGGCACAGCCGCTGCCCGCGGGCTGGTCGGTCGATCTGCTCGACAGCCGCCGGGCGCGCCTGGCGCACTGGGGTGACCACGCCGTCACCGCCCTGGCCGCCCGCGTCGCGGCGCCCAGCCCCGACCGCGCGGCGCAGGCCGCCTCCGAACAGCTGCCGGCCGCGCCACCGGTCCAAGGCCTGCTGGAGCGCCTGCGCCACGGCCATACCGAGGAGCATCCGGTGCCCGGCCTGCCCTGGCGGTTGCGCGTGCACATCGATGCGGCCACCGTGCAGGCCCCGCTGCGTGAGGCCGCCGGTCTGCTGGGCCTGGCGGTGCTGCTGAGCCTGACCGTGACCCTGGTCGCCAGCCGCCTGGCCAGCCGCCGGCTGGCGCGCGCGGTGGCCGCCCTCGCCGAGACCGGGCCCGCGGCCGCCGCCCCCGGCGATCACGTCCGCCCCGGCAGCCCCAGCGGCATCGCCGAGATCGACCGCGTGGCCGCCGAGCTGGCCCGCATCGACGGCGCCCATCGCCAGGCCCAGGCCCGGCTGCAGGACATGGCCGAGCAGGCACGCCAGGCCGCCGAGCGCCTGGCCGCCCAGGGCGAGGCACTGGAAAGCCAGGTGCAGCAGCGCACCGCCGATCTGGCCGCCACCAGCCGCGAGCTGGCGCTGCGCATGACCCAGGCCCATGCCGCCAGCCAGGCCAAGAGCGCCTTCCTGGCCAACATGAGCCACGAGATCCGCACGCCGATGAACGCCATCATCGGCCTCGGCCATCTGATGTCGCGCGAGCTGCGCGACCCGGTGCAGCGCGAACGCCTGGTCAAGATCGACGGTGCCGCGCGCCACCTGCTGCAGGTCATCAACGACATCCTCGATCTGTCCAAGGTCGAGGCCGGCAAGATGGCGCTGCAGAACGCGCCCTTCAGCGTCGACCGCCTGGTGCTGGGCGCCGTCGACATGGTGCGCACCGAGGCCCAGGCCAAGGGGCTGGAGCTGGTGGTCGACACCGATCACCTGCCCGGCCACCTGCAGGGCGATGCCACGCGGCTGTCGCAGATGCTGATCAACCTGCTGGGCAATGCGGTGAAGTTCACCGACAGCGGCTGGGTGCGGCTGAAGGGCGAGCGGCTGCAGCAACGGCGCGGCCGCGTGCAGGTGCGCTTCGAGGTGCGTGACACCGGCCCGGGCATCGAGGCCGCGCAGCTCGACGGGCTGTTCCAGGCCTTCTCGCAAGGCGACGCCTCGGTCAGCCGGCGCCACGGCGGCACCGGCCTGGGCCTGGCGCTGACCCGCCATCTGGCCGGCCTGATGGACGGCGAGACCGGCGTCGACAGCACCCCCGGCGAGGGCAGCCGCTTCTGGTTCACCGCCTGGCTGGACGAGGCCGCGCAGGCCGGCCAGCATGCCGAGCCGGTGCCACTGGAGGGGCTGCGCGCGCTGCTGGTCGATGACCTGCCCGAGGCCCTGGCCGCGCTGCGCGACCAGTTGCAGATGCTGGGCCTGCGTGTCGATGCCCTGCCCGACGGCGGCACGGCCCTGGCGCGCATGCAGACCGAGCTCAGCGCCGGCCGGCCCTACGACGTGGTGCTGGTCGACTGGCGCATGCCGCCGCCCGATGGCGAGGCCACGCTGCGCGGCCTGCGCGCACTGGCCGGCGACGGCATGCCGCCGGCCCTGCTGGTGACCGCCTTCAACGAGCCCGCCGTCTGGCACGCGGCGCAGACGCTCGGCTGCGACACGGTGCTGGTCAAGCCGGTGACGCCCTCGGCGCTGCACGACGCGCTGGTGCGCGTGCTGCGGCCGCTGGCACGCCCGGCGGTGGCCGCCGACGACGGCCCGGCGCCGGCCGATGTGCTGATGGCCCGGCTGCGCGCCCGGCACCACGGCCAGCGCGTGCTGCTGGCCGAGGACCACGTGATCAACCGCGAGGTGGCCGAGGCCCTGCTGACGAACGCCGGCCTGGTGGTGGAGCTGGCCGAGGATGGCCAGCGCGCGGTCGAGCTGGCGCTGCTGCGGCCCTACGACCTGGTGCTGATGGACATGCAGATGCCGGTGCACGACGGCCTGTGGGCCACGCGCGAGCTGCGCCGCCAGCTCGGCCCCGGCCTGCCGGTGGTGGCGATGACGGCCAACGCCTTCGGTGAGGACCGTGCCGCCTGCCTGGCCGCCGGCATGAACGACCACCTGGCCAAGCCGGTCGATCCGGCGCGGCTCTACGAGATGCTGCTGCGCTGGCTGCCGCTGCAGGGCGTGGCGCGGGCGTCCGGGCCGGCGCCGGGGCGGCCGCCCGCGCCAGCCGACTAGGATGCACGGGTGACGCACCCGCCCCATCGCATCCGCCCCCGCCACTGGCTGCACCTGGCCGTGCTGGCCTCGCTGTTCAGCGGTTGCGCCGCGCTGACCGCCGACACCCTGCGCGACCGCTACGGCCACCCGCAACCCGACCGTTACGACCAGCGCCCGGCGCCGCCGCCCGGGGTGCCGTCCTGGCGGGCCGAGATCCAGCCCATCCTGGCCCAGCGCTGCGTGGTCTGCCACGGCTGCTACGACGCGCCCTGCCAGCTCAAGCTCGGCAGCTGGGACGGCCTGGCCCGCGGCCTGACACAGGCCAGCGTCTACGGCGACCTGCGGCTGGAGGACGCGCCGACCACCCGCCTGGGCATCGATGCGCAGAAGGCCTCGGACTGGCGCGCCCGCGGCTTCGCGCCGGTGCTCGACGAACGCACGCCGGGCCCGGTCCACCCGCTGGAGGCCAGCCTGCTGTGGCGCGTGCTGCAGCTCAAGGACGCCCACCCGCTGCCCGCCGGCCAGGCGGTGCTGTCGACGCGGGACTTCGCCTTCGGCCTGGACCGCGACAACCAGTGCCCCGATCTCGCCGGCCATGACCGCTACGCCAAGGCCCAGCCGCTGGCCGGCATGCCCTACGGCCTGCCGGCGATCGAGCCCTCGGCGCGCGAGGCCATCGGCCGCTGGCTGGCCGCCGGCGCACCGGCCGAGCCCGCGCCGCCGCCGAGCCGGCTGCAGCAGCATCAGGTGCAGCGTTGGGAGGCCCTGCTCAACGGTGACAGCCTCAAGCAGCGGCTGGCCGCGCGCTACCTCTACGAGCACCTGTTCCTCGGCCACCTGGCCTTCGATGACGATCCGCAGCGGCAGTTCTTCCGCATCGTGCGCTCGCGCACGCCGCCGGGCCGCCCGGTCGAGGTCATCGCCACCCGGCGGCCGTTCGACGATCCCGGCCCGGGCCGCGTCTGGTACCGGCTGCAGGCCGACGAAGAGGTGCTGCTGGCCAAGACGCACATGCCCTATGTGCTGTCGGACGCCCGCATGGCGCGTTGGCGGCGCTGGTTCCTGGACGCCGACTACCGGGTCACGCGCGACCCCGGCCATGCGCCGGCGGTGGCGTCCAACCCCTTCCTGGCCTTCGACCAGATCCCGCTGGAATCACGCTACCGCTTCCTGCTCGATGACGCCGGCTACTTCGTGATGAACTTCATCAAGGGCCCGGTGTGCCGCGGACAGATCGCGCTGAACGTGATCCGCGACCGCTTCTGGGTCTTCTTCGTCGACCCGGCGGTGGCCGCCGACGACGACGGCGAGCAGTCGCTGCAGCGCGCCGCCGAGGTGCTGCGCATGCCGGCGGCCGAGGGCCCGAACGCCAGCCTGCTGGCCTGGCGCGACATCGCCCGCGCCGAGGACGCGCTGCTGCGCAACAAGAGCCGCGCGATGGCCGAGCGCTACGGTGCCGCGCGGCGCATCGGGCTGGACTTCGTCTGGGACGGCGACGGCCACAACGCGAATGCCGCGCTGACCATCTTCCGCCACGTCGACAGCGCCACCGTCGAGCGCGGCCTGATCGGCGAGCCACCCCAGACAGCCTGGGTCATCGGTTATCCGCTGCTCGAACGCATCTACTACCTGCTGGCCGCCGGCTTCGACGTCTGGGGCAACACCGCGCACCAGCTGCAGACCCGGCTGGCGATGGACTTCCTGCGCATGGAGGGCGAGGCCAGCTTCCTGTCGCTGCTGCCGCAGGCCGCGCGCCTCCCGCTGCGCGACGCCTGGTACGACGGCGCCAGCGACGAGGTCAAGCGGCGGGTGATCGGCGGCGTCTACCGCTTCGATGCCGAGACCGGCATCGCCTTGCGCGCCGACGCCAGCCCGCGCGCGCAGCAGGAGCAGTTGTACGCGCTGCTGCGCCAGCGCCTGCGGCCGGTGCTGACCCACCGCCACGACCTGGACGCCGCCCACGAGCCCGATGCGGTGGTGCGCGCCGGCATCGCCCAGCTGGCGGCCGTGCGCGGCGCCAGCCTGCGCTGGTGGCCCGAGGCCACCGTGCTGCGCATCGAGCGGCCGGGCCAGGACCCGGCGCAGGCGGCCTACTACAGCGTGCTGCGCGATGTCGCCCACCGCAACGTCAGCACCCTGTTGCGCGAGGAGCGCATGCTGGTGCCCGAACGCCATGCACTGACGGTGGTGCCCGGCTTCATCGGCGCCTACCCGAACGCCATCCTGCGCGTGCGACCGGACGAGCTGCCGGCGCTGGCCCGTGCCGCCACCGGCCTGGCCGGCGAGGCCGACTGGCGCGCGCTGGCCGACCGCTGGGCGGTGCGCCGCACCGCGCCCGACTTCTGGGCCACCAGCGACGCGATGCACGCGGCCTACCGCCGCTGGTCACCCGGCGAGGCCGGCCTGCTGGACTTCAACCGGCTGGAGAACCGCTGAACGCGGCCCGGCCCGGTTCAGCGCGGCGCGATCGCGATCTGCGCCGTCATGTTCTGCTGCAGGAACTCCAGGAAGCGGCGCTGGAACAGCATCGTGTGCTCATGCGCGGCCTGCTCGGCGCGGTCGGCATCGCGCTGCTCGATGGCCTCGATGATCTCGTCATGGTCGCGCCCGAGCCGTGAGGCCGGCGAGCCGCGCACCAGGAAGTCGAAGTGCAGGTGCAGCAGGCGCTGGCCCTCGCCCAGCAGACGCTCGTAGTAGGCGAGGAAGTAAGGGTTGCGCGCGGCCTGGGCGATGACGAGGTGGAACTCCTTGTTCAGCTCGGTCATCGCCTGGAAGTCGCCCGCGGTGATGGCGGCCAGGTAGCGCTCGTTGGTCTTGCGGATGCGGATCAGGTCGGCCTCGACCCGGTTCTGCGCGGCCAGCCGGGTGACGGCGCGCTGGATCAGGTCGAGCGCGGCGACATAACTCGGAAACTCGGCCACCTCGAACGGCGTGACCAGCGTCGTGCGGTTGGGCAGCGAGGTGACCAGGCCCTCGCTGACCAGCCGCGCCAGCGCGTCGCGCACCGGCGAGCGCGAGAGGCCGAACTGCTCGGCCAGCGAGACCTCGTCCAACGGCTCGCCCGGCTTGAGCTTGAGCGTCAGGATGCGCTGGCGCAGCTCGTCGTAGATGTAGCGCCCGCCGTGGCGGCGGCCCGGCGCGGGCGTGGCGGTGTCGGCCTCGGTGCCGGCCTCGCTGCTCTCGCCGGTGGCGGCCAGGGCGTCTTCATCGGCCGCGGCCGGGGCCGCGCTGCGGGATTTCTTGCTCACGTCGGTCTCTGCGGAATCGGGGCTGGCGCGGCCCCGGCGGCCGGTCGTGGAGGCCGGAAACGCCGGGGTGCGGGTGGCGAATTTCATGATAGCCGAGGGCCTGTCGTGAGCGGACGGAGCCGGGACTTCAGGCCACGGCCTGGGCGCCGGTGATCTCGACCAGCGAACCGCAGATGTAGGCGGCCTCGTCCGACGCGAGGAAGGCCACCAGCGCAGCCACCTCCTCGGGCTGGCCGACGCGGCCGAAGGGCACCAGCCGGTCCAGATCGGCCTTGCTGCGGCCCGAGCGCTGCAGGCCGGCCTCGACCATCGGCGTGTAGATCTCGCCCGGGCACACGGCGTTGACGCGCACGCGCTGCGGCGCGTAATCGCGCGCCAGGTTCTGCGTGAAGGAGGCCACCGCGGCCTTGGTCACGTTGTAGGCGATGTGGCCCGGCGCCGGGTACAGCCCCCACTGCGAGGCGGTGTTGACGATGGCCCCGCCACCGGCCTCGATCATCGAGGGCAGCACCGCGCGGCACAGGTGGAACATCGCGTCGAGGTTGATGGCGAAGCTCAGTGACCAGTCCTCGTCGCTGAGGGCCAGCAGCGCGCCGCGGCGGTTGATGCCGGCGTTGTTGACCAGCAGGTGCACGCGGCCGTGGCGCGCCAGCACGCGCTCGACCAGCGAGACGCAGCCGTCCTTGCGGCCGATGTCGGCGGCCAGGGCCTCGGCCTGGCCGCCCTCGGCGCGGATGGCCTCGACCACCGCCTCGCAGCCGGGCAGCTCGCGGTCGGTGACGATGACGTGCGCGCCCTCGGCCGCCAGGCGGCGGGCGATGGCCGAGCCGATGCCGCCGGCCGCGCCGGTGACGATGGCCACGCGGCCGCTGTGGCGCGGCGCGATCGGATGCGGGGACAGCGGGGGCAGGATGGACGTGGTGTTCATCGAGGGATCTCCTGAGAAAACGGGCCGCTTCAGCGGATGTGGCTGCCGCCGTTGACGTCCAGCGTGGCGCCGTTGAGCGAGCGCTGGCCGGGCCGCAGCACGAAGGCCACCAGCTCGGCCACCTCGGCCGGCGCGGCGGTGGCGCCGATGGGGATGTCCTGCAGCACGGCGGCCGCGCCGTGGGTGGCGATGTAGTCGCGCACCATGTCGGTCTCGACCCAGCCCGGCGCGATGGCCACCGATTCGATGCCCTGGCCGCCGAAGCTGCGCGCGATCGACTTGCTGAGGTTGATCAGCGCGGCCTTGCTGCAGCCGTAGGGCAGCGCATCGGCGGCATAGCCACGCTGGGCGGCGCGGCTGGCCATGTGCACCAGACGGCCGCCGCCGTGCGCCCGGAAGTGCACGATGGCCTCGCGCGAGAGGTCGGCGGCGGCGAAGAAGTTGATCTGGAAATCGCGCTGCCAGGCGGCCTGCCAGGCCTCGGGCGTGTCGTCGACCGTCACCGTGCCGCGCACGCCGGCGTTGTTGACCAGCGCATGCAGGCGGCCACCGGCCGCCGCCAGCGCGGCCTGCCACAAGGCGCCCGCCGCACCCGGCCGCGACAGATCGGCCTGCACCAGCGCACCGGCACCGCCGATGCGCTCCAGCAGCGCGCGCGCACCGTCGACGTCACGCCCGTGGTGGATGGCCACCCAGGCCCCCTCGCGGGCCAGGCGCTCGACCACCGCGGCGCCGATGCCGCCGCTGGCGCCGGTGACCAGCACGCGCCGGCCGGCCAGCTCGGCGCCGGCCGGTGGCTGCAGGGAGGAGGAAGAGGTGGAAGAGGAAGAAGCGGAATCAGGCATGGCCATCGTGGACCCCCGGGCCCCAGGTATCGGACAACATGAAGCCGTCGACGAAGGGATCGTCGTCGGCCCACACCAGCTGCTGGCGGCCGTGCACGCGCGCCTGGCCGGTGATGCGCGGACGCACCGCCGGCCGGCCGGCCACGCTCGTCTCGCCCAGCAGCGTCAGCGTGAAGCGTCCGCCGATGGTCGAGCGCGACACGCACTGCCCGCCCACGCCGATGCGCCCGCGGGCGTGCAGCGTGGCCAGATTGGCCGAGCTGCCGGTGCCGCACGGCGAGCGGTCGACGCGGCCGGGTGGCAGCACGGTGCAGGTCTGCACGTCGGCGTCGCCGTGCTGGTGGCGGAACATCACGTAGGCCAGGCCCTCGACGCCCGGCAGCTCGGGATGGCGCACCGTCACCTGGGCGGCGATCTCCTCGCGCAGCTGCAGACCGGCCTCGGCCAGCGTGCGGGTCTGGGCCGGGCCGATGGACAGGCCCAGCGGCGCCACGTCGACCAGCGCGTAGAACACGCCGCCGAAGGCGATGTCGACGTGGATCTCGCCCCAGCGCGAGGTATGCACCGGCAGGTCCAGCGCCTCGACATAGCAGGGCACGTTGTCCAGGCTGACCGACAGACAGCGGCCACCCTCGCAGCGGGCGGTGGCCACCACCAGGCCGGCCGGCGTGTCCAGACGCACCACGGTCTCGGGCTCGTGCATCGGCAGGCGGCCGGATTCCAGCAGGCCGGTGACCACGCAGATGCAGTTGCTGCCCGACATCGCGTGCGCGCGGTCGCTCTGCAGCACGATGAAGCCGGCGTCGGCATCCGGCCGCGTCGGCGGCAGGATCAGGTTGACCGACATCGCCAGATGGGCGCGCGGCTCGCGGGTGACGAAGCGCCGCAGCCGGTCATCGACCTGGTTGAGGTGGTTCATCTTGTCGAGCATCGTCGCGCCGGGGATCTCCGGCGCGCCGTCCAGCAGCAGGTGGCCGCCCTCGCCCTGGCAGTGCACCATCAGCAGATCGAGCGTGCGCGGTGCGCTCATGCGCCACCCCCGACGGTCGGCAGGTACCAGCCCCAGGGCTGGTCCGAGGTGTAACGCGTGACCTGCTTGGTCTCCAGGTAGTTGTCGAAGCCCCAGGGGCCGAGCTCGCGGCCGATGCCGCTGTGCTTGTAGCCGCCCCAGGGCGCCTCGGTGAAGGTCGGCTGCGAGCAGTTGATCCACACCACGCCGGCACGCAGACCGCGCGCCACGCGCTCGCCACGCGCCTCGTCGCGCGTCATCACCGCGGCGGCCAGGCCGAAGCGCGAATCATTGGCCAGGCGCAGCGCCTCGGCCTCGTCGGCGAAGGGACGCACGCAGACGACGGGGCCGAAGATCTCCTCGCGCCAGGCCGCGCTGTCCAGCGGCACCTCGGTCAGCACGGTAGGCTCGATGAACCAGCCCAGCGGATGCGCGGCCGGCCGCTGGCCGCCGCAGGCCACGGTGGCACCGGCCTGGCGCGCCGCCTCGATGGCCGCCAGCACCTTCTGGTGCTGCGCCTGGCTGACCAGCGGACCGAGGAGCACGCCCGGCGCCATGCCCTGGCCGATCGGGATGCGCCGGGCGGCCGCCACCAGGCGGTCGAGCAGGCGTCCGTACAGGCCCTGCTGCACCAGCACGCGCGAGGTGGCCGAGCAGACCTGGCCCTGGTTCCAGAAGATGCCGAACAGGATCCATTCGACGGCCTGGTCCAGATCGGCGTCGTCGAAGACGATGAACGGCGACTTGCCACCCAGCTCCAGGCTGACGCGCTTGAGGTCGCGCGCGGCGCCGGCCATGATGCGGCTGCCCACCGGGCCCGAGCCGGTGAAGGCCAGCTTGTCGACCAGCGGATGGTCGACCAGGGCCTGGCCGGCCTCGCTGCCCAGGCCCGGCAGCACGTTGAGCACGCCGGCCGGAAGGCCCGCCTCGGCGGCGATGGCCGCCAGCTGCAGCGCGGTCAGCGGCGTCAGCTCCGAGGGCTTGAGCACCACGGTGCAGCCGGCCGCCAGCGCCGGCGCCACCTTCCAGGCCGCCATCAGCAGCGGATAGTTCCAGGGCACGATGGCGCCGACCACGCCGACCGGCTCGCGCCGGGCCAGGCTGGTGAAGCGGCCGTCGGGCAGTGCGATCGGCTGCTCCTGCTGCGCGTCGAAGGCCTCGGCCAGACCGGCGTAGTAGTCGAAGCAGCCGGCGGCGTCGCCGATGTCCCACATCGCCTCGGGCAGCGGCTTGCCGTTGTCGCGCACCTCGAGGGCGGCCAGCTCGGCCTGGCGGCCGCGGATGCCGTCGGCGATGGACCGCAGCACGGCCGCGCGCGCGGCGCCGGCCAGCCGCGGCCAGGGGCCTTCGTCGAAGGCGCGGCGGGCGGCGCGGGCAGCCGCGTCGACATCGGCCGCGGTGGCCGCGGCCACCTGGGCGAAGACGGCCTCGGTGGCCGGATCGACGCAGGGCAGCGTGCCGCCGAGGGCCGGCGCCACCCAGGCGCCGTCGATGTAGAGGGAATCGGTGTGGAGCATCGGTGTTCTCGCTTCAGGCCACGGCTGCACGCCGGCAGCCACCCAGGATGGACGTCAGAATCGGGTGCAGGAAAAAGGTGCCAGATCGACCGCGGGCGTGCGCCGCGCGGCCAGATCGGCGATCAGGCGGCCGGTGGTCGCGCCCAGCGTCAGGCCCAGCTGGCCGTGGCCGACGGCCAGCAGCACGTTGGGCAGCGCCGGGGCGCGGTCGATCACCGGCTTGGTGTCGGGCAGGAAGGGGCGGCGGCCGATGCCGTAGTGCAGGCCCTCGGTGCGCAACTGGGGCAGCACGGCGCGGGCCTTCTCCAGGATCACGTCCGCACGCTGGAAGTTGGGTTCGGCGCCCTCGGCCGCGAACTCGATGGTGCCGCCGATCTGCAGGCCGCGCGTCATCGGCGCGAAGCAGAAGCCGCCATCGGCATAGATCACCGAATGGCGGATCTCGACGCCCGGATCGGGCAGCACCACCTGGTAGCCGGCGATGCCGGCCAGCGGCAGCGAGACGCCCAGCGGCGCCAGCAGACGCTTGGCGCCGACCCCGGCGGCCACCACCAGCTGGTCGGCGGCCAGGCGGCGGCCGTCGTCCAGGCGCACGGCGCTGGCGCGGCCCTCGGCCTGCTCGATGACGGCGGCGCGGCCGCTCAGCCGCACACCGCCCTGCTGCAGGAAGGACTCGGTCAGCGCGACGATGAAGCCCTCGGTGTCGAGCACCGCGCGCCAGTCCGGGAACAGCAGGCCGTGGCGGAAGCGCGCGGCCAGCGCCGGCTCCAGATCGGCCAGCGCCTGCGGGCTCAGCACCTCGACATGGAAGCCCAGCGTCTCGCGCAGCGCGAAGTGGGCGCGCTCGTGCTCCAGGCCGGCGGCGTCGTCGAAGACCGAGAGGATGGGCCGCTCACCGACCAGCGTGCGCGGCGCGCAGGCGGCCAGCAGCGGCGCGTAGTCGTCATAGACGCGGTGCGTCAGCGAGGCCAGCTCGCCGGCGATCTGGCGGATGCGTGCCGGCCGCGCGCAGGCCACGAAGCGCAGGAACCAGGGCAGGATGCCGGGCAGCGCGCTCGGGCGCAGCGCCAGCGGGCCCTTCTGGTCCATCAGCCAGCCGGGCACCTTGCGCAGGATGCCGGGCTTGGACAGCGGTACCACCTCGCTGACGGCCAGCTGGCCGCAGCTCCACTTGGCGGTGGAATCGCCCGGCGCCGCCGGATCGACCAGCGTGACGCGCGCGCCCTCACGCTGCAGCTGCAGCGCGCAGCACACGCCGACGATGCCGCCCCCGACGACGACGATGGACTGCGAGGACAGGGGCTGGACGACGGTGGACATGGCGGGCGGTTGACGGACGGTGCATGACGCACGGACTGTGCGGACAGTAAACAGGACAACGGAGGTGCCCGCGGCGGCCACCCTGCACCCGCGGGCGCAAGGTGGCGCGGACGAGCGCCGATCAGCCGGCGATGGCCTCGAAGACGGCGCGGAAGTCGCGCTTTTCCTCGTCGGTCAGCGGCAGCAGCGGCTCGCGGGCGGCGCCGGTCTTGAAGCCGGCCAGCTCGCAGCCGTACTTCACCTTCTGGATGAACTTGCCCTGCTCCATGCTGGCCATCACCGGGAACAGCGTGCGCATGATCTGCTGCGCGCCGGCCAGATCACCGGCCTTGAACTTCTCGTAGAAGGAGACGATCAGCTCGGGGAAGCAGTTGGCCGGGCCGCAGATCCAGCTGCTGGCGCCCCACAGGAAGAAGTCCAGCGCCTGGTCGTCGGAGCCGCAGGACAGGGCCAGGCGGCCCTTGTAGCGCTCGCCGATCTCGATGGCGCGCAGCAGGTTGCCCGAGCTCTCCTTGATGCCGATGACGCGCGGATGGTCGGCCAGCGCCTCCATCACGCCCGAGCCCACCTCGACATTGGTGCGCACCGGGTAGTTGTAGAGCACCAGCTCGATGTCGCTGAAGGTCTTCAGCACGGTCTGGTAGTGCGACAGCAGCTCGTCCTGCGAAGGCAGCGCGTAGTACGGCGGGGCCATCAGGATGGTGGTGTAGCCCTCTTCCACGCTCTGGCGCACCTGGCCGATCACCTCGCGGGTGCTGGCCCCGTTGACGTTGGCGATCAGCGCGGCGCCGGCACCGGCGGCCTCGCGCACGGTGCGCAGCACCTGGCGGCGCTCGGCGTTGTCCAGCGCGTAGTACTCGCCGGTCGAGCCGAGGGCGACGAAGCCGTGCACGCCGGCCTTGCGCTGGTGCTGGACGACGGAGGCCAGGGTGTCGTGGTCGACCTCGCCGGCGGCATTGAACGGGGTGACGAGGGCGGGCAGGATGCCGTTGAGTTGCATGCGGATCTCCACTGGGAGGGAACGGGGCGGGGACAGGAACGGTGCGGGCTCAGGCGAAGCGGCGCAGCAGGCGCGCCTCGACCGATCCGACCAGGCGGGTGACCGGGAAGGCCACGAGGAAATAGATGAGGCCGACGGCGCTCAGGAACTCGATCGGGCGCGCCGTGCTGTTCGACAGGTTCTGGCCGACGAACATCAGGTCGGCCACGCCGACGGAGGAGATCAGCGCGCTCTCCTTGAACAGGCTGACCACGTTGGACAGCAGCGGCGGGATGGCCCGCAGCAACGCCTGCGGGAAGATCACCCACACCACCCGGGTCCAGACGGGCAGACCGAGGGCCACGCAGGCGTCGTGCTGCTCGGCGCCGATCGACTTCAGCGAACCGCGGAAGGTCTCGCAGGTGATGGCCCCCATGTAGAGCGTCAGCGACACCATCACCGCCACCACCGCGGGCATCTTCAGCCCCAGCACGATGGGAAAGCAGAAGTAGACCCAGAACAGCTGGATCAGCAGCGGCGTGCCGCGGAAGAACTCCACGTACAGCGTGACGGGGGCGCTGAGCGCGGCCACGCCGCTGCTGCGCGCCAGGCTGAGGGCGAAGCCCAGCAGGCTGCCGGCCAGCGCACAGGCGGCGGTCACGCCCAGCGTCAGCGCCAGGCCCTGCAGCAGCGTCGGGGCGTAGCCCCAGACAATCGAGAAATCGAGGTCCATGGTGCGGTCTTCAGCGTTGCATCGCGGCGTCCTGGCGCCGCTCGGCCCAGTGCGCCATCCGGGCGATCGGCAGCGACAGCAGGAAATAGATCAGCGCCACCAGCGAGTAGGTCTCCAGCGGCCGGTAGGCCTCGGTGGCGATCGCCTTGCCGGCATACATCAGGTCACTGACGGCGACGATGGCCACCAGAGCGCTCTGCTGCAGCGTGCCGATGCCATTGGTCATCAGCACCGGCGTGGCGCTGCGCAGGGCCTGCGGCAGCACGACGTGGAGCGTGCGCTGCAAGGGGCTCAGGCCGAGCGCGACGCAGGCGTCCAGGTGCTCGCGCGGCACCGCCTGCACACCGGCGCGGTAGGCCTCGGCGTTGAAGGCCGTCAGGTTCAGGCCGAGGGCCAGGATGCCCATCGGGATCGGGTCCAGGTAGACATCGAACAGGATCGGCACGCAATAGAAGAACCACACGATCTGCAGCAGCGCGGGCGTGCAGCGGAAGAACTCGATGAACAGCTGGGCCGGCCAGCGCAGCGGCGTCCAGCGGCTCATCGCCGCCAGGCACAGGCCGAAGCCCAGCGTCAGGCCCATCAGGTTGGCGGCCAGCGCCAGCTGCACGGTGACGACCAGGCCCTCGGCCAGCGGGCCGGCCTTGTCATGCAGGAAGGAAAATTCGAAGGAATAGGACACGGCGGCTCCAGGCAGTCCAGGCAGTCCGGGCAGGTCAGTCGAACTGGACGACCTTCTCGAGGAACTCGCGCGTGCGAGCCTCGCGCGGGCGGGTGAAGAGCTGCTCGGGCGGGCCCTGCTCGACGATGCGGCCGTTGGCGCAGAACACCACCCGGGTGGCGATGTGGCGCGCGAAGTGCATGTCGTGGGTGACGATGATCATGGCCATCTTCTGCTCGGCCAGCTGCATCATCACGTTCTGCACCTCGATCACCATCTCGGGGTCGAGCGCCGAGGTCACCTCGTCGAACAGCATCAGCTTGGGCTCCAGCATCAGCGCACGGGCGATGGCCACGCGCTGCTTCTGGCCACCCGACAGCTGCGAGGGCCAGGCCTGCAGCTTGTTCTCCAGGCCCAGGCGAGCCAGCAGCTGACGCGCACGTTCAGTGGCCTTCTCACGGCTCCAGCCGTGTACCTTGGTCGGCGCCAGGATCAGGTTGCCCAGCACGCTCAGGTGCGGAAACAGCGTGTAGTGCTGGAACACCATGCCGATCTGGCGCTGCAGCTTCGGATCGAGCTTGCGCGCGCCACCGGCCTGGCCGTCGATGTACTCGCGGCCCTGGAAGCTGATCTGCCCGCCCTGGATGCCCTCCAGCCCCATCAGCACGCGCAGCAGCGAGCTCTTGCCGCTGCCGCTCGGGCCGATGATGACCAGGCGCTCGTCGTCCTGCATGGTCAGGCTCATCTGGTCCATCACCGTCAGCTGCGGCGAATAGCGCTTGCTGACAGCGTGCAGACGCACCAGTTCCTGGGCGGGGGCGGTGCGCGACACGGCCGCCGTGGCGGGCCGGTCGAGGGCGATGGAGACACTCATGGCATGGACCTGCAGGGATCGGGATCAGGAAGCGGGAGGCCCTGTGCCGTGCCGCTCGCGGTGACGCGGCAGGGCACAGGGCGCGTCGGCGTTCAGCGGGCCTTGGTCGCTTCGACGGCGGCCTTGGCGGCCTTGTCCACCAGCGCCTCGATCTCGCCGTTGGCACGGCGGCGGTTGATGTAGTCGTTGATGAACCTGATGTCGGCCTCGCTGCGGTTGAGCGACAGGCCGAAGGCCACCGGCTGCTTGCCCAGCGTCGGCTGCAGCAGCACCTCGCGCACCTTGCCCGGGTTGGCGACGGCGAACAGGCGGTTGGTGTCGTTGGCATCGACCAGCACGTCGGCGCGCTTGGACACCAGCGCCAGGCGGGTCTCGTCCATGCCCGGCAGGCGCTGGATCTGGCCCTGGCGGATCGAGGCCGTCAGCAGCTTGTCCTGCGAGGTGCCCGACATCACGACGAAGCGCACGCCGGCCTTGTCGAAGTCGGCCAGGGTGTTGCCGGTGGCGCTGAACTTCGGGTTGCCCGTGTTGACCAGGAAGGACACCTGGTAGTCGACCGCGGCGGCGGTGAAGTTGACGGCCTTCTTGCGCTCGGGCGTCTCGTTGAGCGCCATGGCCAGGTCCCAGGAGCCGGCCTGCACGCCGGCCACCAGGTTGTCCCAGTTGGTGTCGACGAACTCGACCTTGACCTTCAGCTCCTTCTCGCCGAACTCGCGGCACAGATCGCTGAAGAAGCCGCTGTACTGGCCGCTGCGCGCATCGCGCATCACGTAGGGCGCGGCCACCGCGGCGCCGCAGCGCAGCACGCCGGCCTTGCGCACGTCGGCCCAGGCCGCGTCATTGGACTGGGCCAGGGCCGGCGCCAGGGCGGACAGACCCGCGGCCAGCAGGCCGGCTTGCAGGGACAGGCGACGCACGGAAGAGAACGCAAAGGCCATGAGCAGACTCCAGTTCGGTTCAGATTAATGCACACATCGTTGTATGCAGACAAGCACACATTAGCGAAGCGCGTGCCAGGACCTCGGCACCTGGGGACACCGCAGGCCGCCGCGCCAGGACCGTGCGCCGACAGCCCCGGATCACCGGTCTGCCTGCGCCAGATCGGGGCGCCGATGCCCTGGCACGGGGCATCGAGGTCGGATCGGTCTGCACTTGCATGCGAACCGACGAACATCGCTGCATGCAATGATGCGTACATTACGCCAAAGCCAGATCCGGAGTTCCCCCGATGGCCGGGCCCGCGGTTCACGGACTACGCGTGCGCCGTACGCGAGCGTCCTGCATCTGAGCGCTACGTCGGCTTATGAACCATGAAAATTCCTGATCCACGGCCGCCTCCCGGCGCCGGCCGCCAAGAATCCGCCCTGCCCGAGACCGCCGACCGGCGCCCGCCCGGCGCGGCCACCGGCCCCCTTCCCGCCTCCGGCGCCACCGCGCGCCCACCCCGACCGACCATGAAGATCCTCGTCATCGGTGCCAGCGGCACCCTCGGCCGCGCCGTCTGCGCGGCACTGGAACCCCGCCACACCCTGCTGCGCGCCGGTCGCCAGGGCGCCGACCTCCAGGTCGACCTGCGCGATGCCGACCGCATCGAGGCCATGTACGAGGCCATCGGCCCACTGGACGCGGTGGTGGTCACCGCCGGCAAGGTGCACTTCGGCCCGCTGGCGCAGATCGACGCCGCGCAATGGGCCATCGGCCTGCAGGACAAACTGATGGGCCAGGTGCAGCTGGTGCAGCGCGGCCTGGCCCGGCTGCGCGACGGCGGCTCCTTCACCCTGACCAGCGGCCTGCTCAATGACGAGCCGATCCGCCAGGGCGCCTCGGCCGCGATGGTCAACGGCGCGCTCGAAGGCTTCGTGCGCGCCGCTGCGCTGGAGCTGCCGCGCGGCCTGCGCATCAACCTCGTCAGCCCCACGCTGCTGACCGAGAGCCGCGAGGCCTACGCCGCCTTCTTCCCCGGCACGCTGACGATGGACGCGGCCCAGGTGGCCCAGGGTTATGTGCGCAGCGTCGAGGGCGGGGACACCGGCCGCGTCTACCGCATGGGCTGGAGCCGCGAGCGCTGAGGCCCGCGCGCGCCGGCGGTCCGGCGCACGGCCGACCGCCCGGCCTCCGATCCGCCAGCCGATCCGTGTCCCCTGATCCGCCCCGCCCGCCGCCCCGCCCCCCGGGCGCCCTGACCCGCCGTACCCGCCATGCCCCGTCCGAGCACCGCCCTGATCGACCTCGACGCCCTGCGTCACAACTACCGGCTGGCGCGCCAGCGCCATGGCGGACGGGCACTGGCCGTGCTGAAAGCCGATGCCTACGGCCATGGTGCGGCGCGCTGCGCCCAGGCCCTGGCCGACATCGCCGACGGTTTCGCCGTGGCGGTGGTGGAGGAGGCGCTGGCCCTGCGCGCGGCCGGCATCGTGCAGCCCATCCTGGTGCTCGAAGGCGCCTTCGACCCACAGGACCTGCGCCAGGTGCGCGAGCACGCGCTGTGGACTGTCGTCCATCATGAGGAGCAGCTGCGCATGGTCGAACTGCAGGCCGGCGCGCCGCTGAACGTCTGGCTCAAGCTCGATTCCGGCATGGGCCGGCTGGGCCTGCCGCCCGAGCAGGCGCGCAGCCTGCGCCAGCGCCTGCAGGCCAGCGGCCGCGTCGGCCAGCTGACCTGGATGAGCCACTTCGCCCGCGCCGACGAGCCGCAGCAGCCGACCACCGCCGCGCAGACCGAGCGCTTCGACGCCGCGCTCGCCGGCCTGCCCGAGCCGCGCAGCCTGTGCAACAGCGCCGGCATCCTGCACCACCCGGGCAGCCACCGCGACTGGGCCCGCCCGGGCCTGATGCTCTACGGCATCGCCCCGACCGACGGCGACAAGCTGGGCCTCAAGCCCGTGATGACGCTGCGCAGCCAGGTCTTCGCCATCCGCGAGCTGGCGGCCGGCCAGCCGCTGGGTTATGGCGCACTGCACGTGGCGCCGCGCGCCAGCCGCATCGGCCTGGTGGCCCTCGGCTATGCCGACGGCGTGCCGCGCAACGCCCCGCAGGGCACGCCGCTGCGCGTGGGCGAGGGGCTGGCGCCGCTGGTCGGCCGCATCTCGATGGACATGCTGATGGTGGACCTGACCGACCGGCCCGAGGCCGGCATCGGCAGCCCGGTCGAGCTCTGGGGCCCCGACCACGACATCCGCCCGTTGGCGAGTGCCTGCGGCACCATCCCCTACGAGCTGCTGTGCGGCGTCAAGCGGGTGCCGGTGCGTTGGAGCGGCGGGCAGGGTTGAAGAAACGACGAAGGGGCCCGCAGGCCCCCTCGTGGTGGATCAGCAGGGCCTCAGCCCTGCCGGTGCCGCATCAATGCTGCAGCTGCGAGATGCCCGCGATCGCCCAGTCGCCGGCGTCGCCGCCGTCGCGCACCAGGTGCCACAGCTCGGCGAAGGGCTGGGCGGTGCCGCCCTGCTCCTCGCGGATCAGGCCCGAGAAGCGCACCGAGACGATGTCGCGGCCCGGCTCCTTCGAGACATCGGCCACGGCGGCGTCGAGCTGCACCACGTCGGTCTGCTGCTTGGCGCTGCCGCGCTCCAGCAGGTCGGCCTTCAGCGAGGCGAACAGCTCGGGCGTGGTGAAGCGGCGCAGATCGTCGACATCGGCGGCGTCATTGGCGGCCTGCATGCGGATGAAGACCTGCTTGGCGATGCGGGTGAACTCCGCCTCGTCCATGCCACCGGGCAGCTGGCGCGGGGCCGCGGCCGCGGCGTTCGTCGCGCCCCACAGGCCGGCACCGGCCACCGGCGGCACGGCCGACGGCTGCTGCGCGGTGCGGGCCATGGCCTGCGGCTGCTGCTGGCCGAAGCCGCCCAGCGGCGCGCTGCCACCGAAGCCACCGGCACCCGCGCCGGCACCGGCCAGCTGCGGGCCCGCGCCGTTGCGCTGGGCACCCCCGCGCATGCGGGCCATGATGAAGCGCACCGCCACCATCGCGACGATGGCCAGCAGGGCGATCATCATGAAGTTGGCCAGCTCGTCGCCGAAGCCCAGGTGGCTGGCCAGTGCGGCCAGGCCGATACCGGCGGCCAGACCGGCCAGCGGACCCATCCACGAACGCTTGCCCGCATTGGCGGCCGCAGCCGCGGCCGGCGCAGCGGCCCCCGCGGTGGCGGCGGCCATGCCCGGCTGGGTGCCGGGCGTCTGGGCCGGGGTGGCCGTGTTGTTGGCACCGGCCGGCTTGTCCGGCATCTGGCGCTGCATGCCGGCGGACTTGCCGCCGCCCAGGCGCTTGGCCTCGGCATCGAACGGCGCGAAGCTGGCGCCGGCCGCACCGACGGCCATGCACAGGGCCACGAGCAGATGTTTCACGAGAGTCTCCGATCAGGGATGGTTGGGGGTCCGAGGGCCCGCGGCTGCCGACCCTCGCGCGGACTGATCCGCGGGGCGGCGATTTTGTTCCGTGATCCGCGGTCCGCCTGCGGGAAGACCCTTCAAGCCACCTCAGCGGCGCCAGAACTGTGGCGTCAACAACACCAGCAGGCTGAGGATCTCCAGCCGGCCCAGCAGCATGCAGACGGTGCACACCCAGGTCTGCAGATCCGTCAGCCCCTGGTAGTTGCCCGCGGGCCCGACCTGGCCCAGCCCCGGCCCGGTGTTGTTGACGCTGGCGATCACTGCCGTGACGGACGTCACCAGATCCAGCCCGCTGGCCATCAGCACGAAGGACGCCACCAGGTTCACCGCCCCGTAGGCCAGCATGTAGGCGATGACCGAGGCCAGCACCTGCGCCGGCACCAGGCGCCCGCCCAGCGTCACCGGCACCACCGCCCGCGGATGGACGATGCGCACCAGTTCACGCTGGGCCTGCTTGAGCAGCAGCAGCGAGCGGATCAGCTTGATGCCGCCACCGGTCGACCCCGCGCAGGTGGCGAAGGCGCACAGCACCAGCATCAGCGCCGGCGCGAAGATCGGCCACTGCGCGTAGTCCACCGAGGCGAAGCCGGTGGTGGTGGCGATCGACACCACGTTGAAGGCCGCATGGCGCAACGCCGTCAGCCCGTCCGGATAGACCCGGTGGGCCATCAGGAACAGCGTGACGACCGCCACCGACACCGCCATCACCAGCAGATAGACCCGCGCCTCCACATCGCGCCAGACCACCGCCAGCGAGCGCCTGCGCACCGCCACGAAGTACAGCGCGAAGTTGATGCCGGCCATCGTCATGAAGAGGATGGCCACCGCCTCGATGGCCGGTGAATCGAAGGCGCCGAAGCTCGCGTCGTAGGACGAGAAGCCGCCCAGCCCCATCGTGCTGCACATGTGCAGGAAGGCATCGACCCAGGACATGCCCGCCAGGTGGTAGGCCACGCAGCACACCGCCGCCGTCACCGCGTAGACGCCCCACAGCCCGCGCGCGGTCTCGGCCATGCGCGGCGTCAGCTTCTCGTCCTTCATCGGGCCGGCGCTCTCGGCCTTGTAGAGCTGGCTGCCGCCCACGCCCAGCAGCGGCAGCACCGCCACCGCCAGCACGATGATGCCCAGCCCGCCCACCAGCACCATCAGGCAGCGCCAGACGTTGAGCGAGACCGGCAGCCGCTCCAGCCCGGTCAGCACCGTCGAGCCGGTGGTGGTCAGGCCGGAGACGGCCTCGAAGTAGGCATCGGTGAAGCTCAGATCCGGCAGCTGCAGCAGCAGCGGCAGCGTGCCCGCGGCCGGCAGCAGCATCCACACCAGCGCCACCAGCAGAAAGCCGTCGCGCGCGCGCAGCTCACGCCGGTGGCGCCGGCCGGCCAGCCACATCAGCAGCCCCGCGCCCAGCGTCAGACCCGCGGCCGACGCATGGGCGGCCAGCGCCCCGTCCTGCAGCACCCATGAAAAACCCAGCGGCACCAGCATCGTGACGCTGAACAGCATCAGCACCACGCCCAGCACCGGCAGAAGACCCGACAACATGAGGAGCACGCCCCGATCCCGGTCGAACCGGCAGATTCAGAATTTCAGAAGATCGAACGATCAGAAAAGGAAGGTCGCACCGACCTGGAACAGCTTCTCCACCTCACGCACCATGCGCTTGCGCGGCACGAAGACGATGACGTGGTCGTCGGCCTCGATGCGGGTGTCGTGGTGCGGGATGATGACCTCGCGCGCATCGACCGCGCCGCGCACGATGGCGCCGATCACCGCCCCCTTGGGCAGCGCGATCTCGTCGATGCGCCGACCCACCACCTTGCTGGTCTTGCGGTCGCCGCGGGCCACCGCCTCCAGCGCCTCGGCCGCGCCGCGGCGCAGGCTGTGCACCGCCTCGACATCGCCACGGCGCACATGGGCCAGCAGCTCGCCGATGACGGTCTGCGCCGGGCTCAGCGCGATGTCGATCTGCGTGCCCTGCACCAGCTCGGCATAGGCACGGCGGTTGATCAGCGCCAGCACCCGGCGCGCGCCCATGCGCTTGGCCAGCAGGCAGGACATGATGTTGTCCTCGTCATCGCTGGTCAGCGCGACGAAGAGATCGCATTCGTCGACCTGCTCGCTTTCCAGCAGGTCCTCGTCGGTGGAGTCGCCGTGCAGCACCAGCACGTCATCGCCGACCTGGGTCGTCAGGTACTCGCAGCGGTCGGCGCGGGCCTCGATCAGCTTCACGCGGACCTCACCCTGGATCTCGCGCGCCAGGCGCAGACCCACCCGGCCGCCGCCGGCCAGCATCACCCGGCGCACCGGCTGATCACGCCGGTGCAGCGCATCGAGCACGCGGCGGATGTGGGCGGTGGCCGCCAGCACGAACACCTCGTCGCCCGGCTCCACCCGGGTGTCGCCCTCGCACATCACGCGCTGGTCGGCGCCGTGCTCGGTCGGCCGGTAGATGGCGACGAAGCGCATCGGCACCTGCGGCACCAGCCGCGGCAGCTCGGCGATGCGCCGGCCGGCCATCGGCGCGCCGCTGACCGCGCGCACCGCGATCAGGCTGACCACCCCGCCGGCGAACTCCAGCACCTGCAGCGCCTCAGGATGGGCGATCAGCTGGCCGATGGTGCGCGTGACCAGCTGCTCCGGACAGATCACTTCGTCGACCGCGAAACCCTCGGGGGCCAACAGCCGGTCACCGGTGACGAACTCCGGCGAGCGCAGCCGCGCGATGCGGGTGGGGATGGAGAACACGTCGTGCGCCACCTTGCAGGCCACGAGATTGGTCTCGTCGGCCGACGCACAGGCGATCAGCATGTCCGCATCACGCGCCCCCGCGGCCTCCAGCACCGAGGGCTGGATGCCGTTGCCCGGCACGCCCCGCAGGTCCAGGCGATCCTGCAGCGCACGCAGGCGCTGCGGATCCGTGTCGATGACGGTGATGTCGTTCTTCTCGGAGAGCAGGCTCTCGGCCACGCTCTCTCCGACGCGTCCGGCGCCGAGGATGAGGATGTTCACGGGGGGGGATGATACGGATGAGGAGCGCCAGAACCTCCATTCGGCTCAATCCGTTCCAGCATCGAAGGACGCCAAACATCCGGCTGACATCCGGAACAAGCAGGCCACCTGATTCGCGGCCATGAGTGTCATCGCGATACGGCTGTGAAGAGGCGAGGCCAAGGACTCAGCGCGGGCGATTCATCCCCACTCGCGCGGGGAACACTATGAGAGGATATCCCCGAAATGAGTTATCGCGCCAGTCTGGTTGCCAGGATACGCGCCTCGGTCAGCAGACCCAAGCGACGGGCGCCCATGAGGAGCGGTCGTGATGCATCACGAGACGTAGTGCGCGTTCGTTCCAGGCGTGGGTGCGCTCGACCACCCAGCGCTTGGCCTGCACGACGAAGCCGCTGGCGACGACCTCGGGCCACAGCGGCTTCTGGGTGTTCTGCCAGGTTCCTGTGCTGCGGTTACCGGGATGGCGCACAACCTCGACGCTGATGCCATGGGCACTCTCGATCGCTTGCGCGCATTGCCCGCCGTAGACGGCATCGGCGTACAACTTCTTCAGCGCCGGCACCTTGGTACAGGCTTTGGCGACGACCTCTGCGGCGCCATCGCGGTCCTGAACGCTTGCCGCCGTGACGGTGACGGCCAGCAACAGACCCAGCGTGTCGACCACCAGGTGGCGCTTGCGCCCTTTGACCTTCTTGCCCGCGTCCAACCCGGTGTCACCGCCCTGGGCGGTGCTGCGCGTGCTTTGTGCGTCGATGATGGCTGCACTTGGCTCGGGGGCACGCCCGATACGGTCACGCCACTGCTGGCGCAGCCGATCGTGCATGGTCTCGAACGTGCCCGCTTGGGCCCAGCGGCTGAAGCTCTTGTGCACCGCCTTCCACGGCGGGAAGCTCTTTGGCAGCAACCGCCAAGCGCAGCCCGTACGCACGAGGTAGACGCAGGCGTTGACCACCGTGCGTCTGTCGTAGCGCGGAGGCGCACCGCGCAAGCCATCGCGCTCAAAAAGATCAGACACCAGGGCCCATTCGGCATCAGTGAGATCAGTGTTCATGCCGCTTGGACCATCTTCGCGCCGGTGGGCATCGGTGTAGCCCACGCGCAGCGGCGTGCCGCCTTGCACCAGCGCCCGCTGTGTCGGCTTGCGAATCGGCTTCAGTCGCTCGATGCCGGCCTGGCGAAGCGCCTTGCGGACAGTGACCGTGCACACGTTCATCCCCGTGCGCCGGCCCAGTTCGCGGGTCACCTCCTCCAGCGACGACCGGGGCTGCTCAGCCGTGATCGCGCGCAGCGCCGCCACATGCGTCTGCTCTAGCAGCGCTCGGCGACCTCGCTTCTTCTTCCCCTCCGACATGCTTGCCCTCCTGCATCAGCCCATTGTCTCTGGCTCGATGCAGGCGGAGATCATTTCGGGGACTTCCTCTCATTGAAGCGGAAGAATTCGTCGCGACGAATCGAATCGGAGGAGGACCATCCGG